>CAYZPI010000043.1:0-26335 GCA_964480085.1 uncultured Bacteroides sp.
TGTTTTTCAGCAGCTTATAAAAAGAGGCTGCGCCTATTTTGACACAGCCTCTTTTATCTTTTTATGTCCACCCGGAGATAAACTGCCCTTAATCACTTTGAGACAGGTGTCAGAGGCGGGTCAGGACGGTGGATACGAGATCCTCGATGCCAGCTTTGTAGTTTGGATTGGCGTCGGTGTTGAAACGGTTGGCTATGATGGAACATACTGTCATGCATTTGTGTCCCATAAGTTTGCCCATACCCTGCAGTGGCGCACTTTCCATCTCATAATTAGTAATCCGTCGTCCGTTGTAGCAGAACTCCTCGATGCGGCGGTTAAGGTCGGGGTTTGCAAGGTCGAGACGAACCCGACGCCCCTGCGGACCATAGAAACCCACAGCCGAAATTGTGTTGCCGCGTAGCATATCATCTCCACCGATACGAGCCACCAGTTCAGGATCGGCATCCACAACGTATGGACGTGCCCACAGTGGATTCCAATCGGTGTGGCTGCACAGTGCCTTTTCGAAGCCGAGGTCGGCCACCTCATTACGTCCGGCATAATAGTTGAGTACACCATCGAAACCTATGGATTTTTCCGCAATGACCGGCGTACCGAGTGTGATCTCAGGCTGCAGGGCTCCTGAAGTACCGATCCTCACCATAGTGAGAGTTCGGTGGGTGTCCTTCACCTCGCGTGTCGAGAAATCGACGTTGGCAAGCGCATCGAGTTCGGTTATTACGATGTCGATGTTGTCGGGGCCTATACCATGACTGATGCACATTATCGGTTTACCGTCGAAAGTGCCGCCGATCGTATGGAACTCGCGGGACTGCACCTCGAATGTCTTTGTGTCGAAGAATGATGCCACCATATCCACACGACCTGGATCACCTACCAGGATAATGTTATCGGTAAGTTGTTCGGGACGCAGGTGTATATGAAAGGCTGAACCGTCGGGGTTGATGATGAATTCTGATTCGGGAATGATTCTTTTTTCCATGATATCTGTATGTGTTACATTATATATATGTTTCCTTTGATATAACGTGTGGGAGTTGAAAATTGTTTTAGCAGGAGCAGACACCATAATAGGACGACAGCCTTAGCCTTAGCTCCAACATAGCTGTGACAAATAAAAGCCGGCGGTAGGACTTTATTAAAATTTGTTGTATCTTTGCGGGGCAATGTGTGTCCGGTTCCATGCCCGTCAGAGAGATGGCGCACAATAAACAGGACACGACAAGGCTCGCCAAATAACAAATATCAATCATGAAACTTACACATTTTCTGACACCGATCATGCTTGCCGCAACGCTTAATGGTTATGCCGCGGGCAACGAAACGGAGCTCAATGCCTATCTGATGGTGTACCACAAGGACCAGGACCATGGCCTGCATATCGCCGTAAGCCCCGACGGATATACCTGGACAGCACTCAACAATGACACGCCGGTGATCGCCGGCGACACCATAGCGGAGCAGCACGGCATCCGCGACCCACATATTTTCCGGGGTCCTGACGGTGCTTTCTATCTTGCCATGACCGACCTGCATGTGTTCGGGCAGAGGGACGGATTCCGCGAGACGGAATGGGAACGCGACGGTGGAAAATACGGCTGGGGCAACAACCGCGGGTTTGTGCTTATGAAAAGCCCTGACCTCATCAACTGGACCCGCACCAACATCGATTTCTCAAGATTAGCCCCTCAACCCGACATGGACTGGAGCGAGGTGGGCTGTGTATGGGCTCCGGAGACGGTGTTCGACCACGATACCGGGCAACTTATGGTGCATTTCACCACCCGTCAGGGTGTGGGTAAGAACGTGATATATTATGTCTACGTCAACGATGATTTCAATGCCCTTACCTCAACGCCCACACTTCTGGCCGAAGCCCCCGACAGGGCATACAACATCATAGATTCCGACATAATCCGGGTAGGCGACACATATCATCTGTTCTATGTCAGCCACGAGCACGGCGCCACCCCCAAGCATGCGACATCGCGGAAGCTAACCGGTCCGTACGTATTCGACGACAATTACCATGACGGTGAGAGGCAGGGACATGAGGCCCCTAACTGTTGGAAACGACACGACAGCGACACATACGTGGTGATGTACGACAACTACCGGCGTTCGCCAATGAATTTCGGCTTTGTCGAGACCTCCGACTTTGTCAACTACACTCCGATAGGATATTTCGACGACCCGGGATCGCCGATGAAACGCACAAATTTCAGCGAGCAGAAGCATGGTGCGGTGATAAGCATCTCCAATGATGAACTCAGCCGCCTCGAACAATACTGGAAAGAATGTAACGGCAATTGATCCTGCTGGAAATCTGTGTATGGTAATGAGGATCTTTAAGGACAATAATATGCGCATCGGAGCGTTTATATTTTGGCGGAGCTGTGCTCGGCTCTGAATCATTGACAATCATTAGAATTCCCAAAGGATGAGACACAGATATTTAGTGGCATTAATATTGTTGGGTGCGTTGCTTTGTTCGTGCGGCGGTGCAAAGCTGTCCGTCGCTGACGAACAGATGGCAAGAGGAGAATATTTCGAGGCGGCCAACACATATCGCAAAGTTTACAACAAATTGAAGAAGAAGGAAGAACGTCCGCTCCGAGGTGAAGTGGCAGTGAAAATGGGCGACTGCTATGCCAAACTGGCCCAGAGCGCCAAAGCATCGGCGGCCTATCAGAACGCCCTACGCTACGGCCAGACTGACTCCATCCTACATCTGAAACTGGCGCAGGCGCTTCACGCCGAAGGGAAATTCGCTCCTGCCATAAATTCCTACGAGACCTATCTGACCTTTGACCCCGAGAACGAACTTGCCATCAACGGACTCGCCGGAGCCATCGCGGCACGAGACAAGAAAGGCACGACAAGATACGTGGTGAAATCCAACAAACTGCTGAACTCACGCCGCGCCGAGTTCGCACCTCAATATCTCGAACGCTCCAACCAGGACCAGCTATATTTCACCACCACAAATGAGAAGGTGACAGGAAAAGACAAGAGCGAAATCACCGGCATGAAGAAATCCGACATCTGGATGATGAAAAAAGATGAACGCGGACAATGGACCAAACCGGAACCGGCAGAAGGCGAACTCAACTCGGAGATGGACGAAGGCATAGTGTCGTTCGACCCTACGGGCACTACCATGTACCTCACCATGGCAAGACGCTCGCCAAACGCCCCCACAGGAGTGGAGATCTACACCTCACAACGAAGCGACGCAAGCTGGAGCAAGCCACAGAAATTTGAGATCACCCAGGACACACTATCGTCGTACGGACATCCGGCAGTGTCGCCCGACGGAACATGGCTTTATTTCACATCCGACATGCCGGGCGGCAGCGGAGGCAAGGACATCTGGCGAATCAACCTTAAAGAGAGAGGCGGCTCGCTGGAGAACTTAGGAGAATGGATCAACACGCCAGGCGACGAGATGTTCCCCTACGTGCGCACCGACTCAGTGCTGTATTTCTCGTCGAACGGACGACCCGGTTTCGGAGGGCTCGACATCTACCGTGCAGAACTCACACCTTCGGGAGGATGGAACGTGACCAACATGGGCACACCCTTGAATTCTGCCGCCGACGATTTCGGAATCACCTTCGGCGAGGGCGAGAGCGGATTCTTCAGCAGCAACAGAGGCGATGCCAAAGGATATGACCATATATATTCATTCGAGCTTCCCGACCTGAAGATAAATATCGCCGGCTGGGTGCTTGACCGTGACGAGGAACCTGTGCCGAATGCCGTGATAAGAATCATAGGCAACGACGGCTCCAACCAAAAACAAATCGCAAAACCCGACGGCACATTCTCATTCCCTCTTAACCGGGGAGTGAGCTACGTGATGCTCGCCGGCGCGAAAGGCTACCTGAATTCCAAACAGGAATTCACCAGCGACACTACGGAGACTGACGCTGAATACGGCATTGATTTCATATTGGCATCGGTGAACAAACCCGTGGTGATCGACAACATATTTTACGATTTCGACAAAGCCACCCTTCGTCCTGAATCGAAACTCGCGCTCGACTCGCTTGCCGACGTGCTCCGCGACAATCCGAACGTGACGATTGAAATGGCATCGCACACCGACCGCTGGGGTTCGGAGGAATACAACATCAACCTGTCCACGCGGCGCGCCCAATCTGTGATCGACTACCTGATATCAGTGGGCATAGCCCCCGACCGACTGCAATCGCAAGGCTACGGCGAATCAAGGCCAAAGACCATCACAAAGAGACTTGCAAGGCTGAATCCGCAATTCAAGGAAGGAGATGTGCTGAACGAAGAATATATCGAGACCCTCAGCGAAGAGGACCAGGAGATTGCCGACCAGATCAACCGAAGGACAGAATTCCAGGTGCTGTCGTTGGACTATGAGATGTACTGATGGAGCTACGCACTGAAATAGACACCCCCGTAAAGCAGCCTTTCACCATCGGGCATGGCGAGAGAATAGTGATGCTCGGATCGTGCTTCACCGACAATATCGGCCAGAGACTCGAATGCGACGGGTTCGACGTGACATACAATCCGATGGGTACACTCTACAACCCGGCATCGGTGTACAACGCCATCTACCTCGCTCTCGCCGATAAAGAGGAGCGCAGGCTGATAGTCCGTCAGGATGCCGAGGGTAAATGGCACTGCCTCAATTTCGCCGCACGCTACCTTTACCCAAGCCTTGACGATATGCTTGCCGACATCCACACACAGCTTGACAAGCTGGGAGAGGACATCAGGTTATGCCGGACAATATTCCTCACCTTTGGCACAGCATACGTGTTCAGAATGGAAGGAGAAGGCATCGTGGGCAACTGCCACAAATTTCCTGCCGGCAATTTCGAGCGGGTGCGCATGACTGTAGAAGAAGCCGCAGACTGGATAAAAAAGATGATATGCCTTTTAGGCGAACAGAAGAACATAGTGTTCACCGTAAGCCCCATACGTCACACTGCCGACGGACTCCATGGCAACCAGTTGAGCAAAGCCACCCTGCAATTGGCAATTGACAAAGCACTGCAAGGCTCATCAGCCCACTACTTTCCATCTTACGAAATCGTGCTCGACGACCTGCGTGACTACCGCTTCTACGCCGATGACATGAAGCATCCGTCGAAGGTGGCAGTGGACTATATCTACGAAACTATGATGAAATATTATATGCCTCCCACCACCATTGACGCGGCCAAAAGAGCAAGAAAAGAATACAGACGTTCTCAACACCGACCGCTTATCAAGGGATAATAGTCAAAGTACAGATGGAGATGCACAACAAATATTACAAAAGAAATGGAATTAGAAATTAATAAGATAGCGGAAATCATCGGTGCCGAGGTCAAAGGCGATATCGACGGATCCATAATCACCACCCTTCTCACCGACAGCCGCGACCTGACGTATCCCGAACATACACTCTTCTTCGCACTGAAGACAGAGGTGAACGACGGACATCATTACATAGCCCCGCTATATTTAAAAGGTGAGCGATATTTCGTGGTGGACAAGGACGGTGACTTCAACGAGGAGGACTACCCCAAAGCAACATTCCTAAAGGTAGACAACACGCTCGACGCACTCCAGAGTCTCGGCCAATATGCAAGGACACAGATCCATTGCCCGGTGATAGGCATCACAGGCAGCCAAGGAAAGACCGTAGTAAAGGAATTGCTTTACAAGACATTGCATGAACAAGTCAGGACAGTGAGGTCGCCCCGCAGCTTCAACTCCCAGACAGGCGTGCCGCTGTCGGCGTGGAAGCTTTCAGAAAATACAGAAGTTGGGATATTCGAGGCTGGCATTTCAAAGCCCGGGGAGATGGAGCGGCTTCAAAAGATAATCCGTCCGACAGTGGGCATCTTCACATCACTCACCAACGAGCATCAGGAAGGATTCGATACGCTGGAACAGAAAGCCGCTGAAAAGGCAAAGCTATTCGCAGGGTGTGAGAAAGTGATCATCCCGGCACACGGAGAGAACGCGCAGATAATAAGGGAGGCTGTGAAGCAGGCAGCTCCGCTTGCCGAGATAATAGAGGTGGACAGCGGTAACAAGACCATGGCCGAGGGCGCCCTATTGGCAGTAGACCAGAAGATTAAAGGATCGGCAGAACAAAATATCGAACGTCTGAAAAAAGAGAGCGAGATAATCTCAGCGCGCATAGATGTGACCGAAACGCTGAAGAACTGCATTATCGTGACCGACAGTTTCACCAACGACATGACATCGGTGCACTTAGCCCTAAACGCCACCGTGCGCCATCTGACACCGGGACGAAGCCTTACGTTCATCCTTGTAGGGAAACCCAGAGAATATGACACGGAGACACTCCTGTCACTGCTCAAAGCCAAGGGAGTTGAGAGATTCATTGGCATAGGCGTGAATATTGAAAGCCGTGGAATAAGATGCGAATATTTAAAGACATCAGATGATTTCCTGAGAAAATTCACCATAAGCGATTTTGAGGATGAGGTGATACTCATCAAAGGCGAGACAGGATCAGGCGCCGAGGATATCAAGGCTATGCTTGAAGCTCCCAGGCACGAGACCGTGATGGAAGTGGATTTAGGAAGCATCAATAGGAATTTCAATTTCTTCCGGTCGAGAGTGAGGCCCGGAACAGGAATAGTGGCAATGGTGAAGGCTTCCGGCTACGGTGTGGGGGCGCTCGAACTCGCGAAAACACTCCAGAACCAGGGAGCATCCTATTTGGCGGTAGCCGTTGTGGACGAAGGCGTGGAACTCCGACGCGCAGGCATCACTATGCCAATAATCGTGATGAATCCCTTAGGCACCAATTACAAAGCTCTTTTCGACAACCGTCTTGAGCCATCGATATTCTCCATGCGCGAACTGGAGCTTCTGCTTGAAAGTGCCGGCAAATATGACTTAACCGACTATCCTGTGCACATAAAGCTCGATACCGGTATGCATCGCCTTGGTTTCCTCGAAGACGAACTTGCCGAACTTGCCGTGGTGCTCAACAGCCAGAGCCATGTAAAGGTGCGTTCGATATTCTCGCATCTTGCCACAGCCGACTGTCTCGACCAGAACGAATACACCCGGATGCAGCTTGACAATTTCGCACTGATGAGCGGAAAACTAATGGACACCTTGCCCTATCGACCGTTGCGCCATGTGTTGAACACAGCAGGCATCCTGCGTTATCCCGAACATCAGTACGATATGGTGCGCCTCGGCATCGGACTCTACGGAGTGGCGCCAATCAATGGATACAAACTCTCGACTGTGGCGCGTCTACTCTCCACAATAATATCCATAAAAGAATGGGATAAAGGCACATCGATAGGCTATGGAAGAAAAGGGCGTGTGGAGAAGCCTTCGGTGATAGCCACCATGCCTATAGGATATGCCGACGGACTCAACCGCCATCTGTCGAACGGGGCGGCCTACGTGCTTGTCAACGGCGTAAAGTGTCCCATCATAGGCAATATATGCATGGACCAGTGCATGGTGGAGGTGACCGGAGCCGACGCCAAGATAGGCGACAAGGTGGAGATTTTCGGAGAGAACGCCCCGATAGAACGCCTCTCCGACACTCTGGGCACCATTCCTTATGAGGTGCTCACGTCGGTGTCGCCACGCGTGAAGCGCATCTATTTCAGGGATTAATTGAACGGAAAGGAACTTTTTTTGCCAACTTTACGGAAAAATTTCTGAAAAGGCTTGCGGAGCACCTAATGATCGTTTCATCATACTTACTGATTATGGAAAAACCAGATATCTGCTGCATAGGACACATCACCCTCGACAAGATCGTCACGCCAAAAAACAGTGTGTTCATGCCGGGTGGCACAGCTTTCTATTTCGCCCACGGCATAAGCCGTCTTGACAACGCCAATTTCCAACTCGTCACCTCACTTGCCGAGGGTGAAATGAAGGCTGTGAACGACCTTCGCGCCAAAGGTGTGAAGGTGAGTGTGATTCCGAGCGACAAAACAGTGTTCTTCGAGAATCTCTACGGAGAGGATCAGAACCACCGCACCCAGCGCGTGCGCGCAAAAGCCGATCCGTTCACTGTGGAGGCTCTGAAGGATGTCGAAGCCCGCTATTTCCACCTCGGCACATTGCTTGCCGACGATTTCCCGGTGGATGCCATACGTTTGTTAGCTGAGAAAGGAATCGTGTCGGTCGACGCCCAGGGTTATCTGCGTGAGGTGGTGGGTGAAGAGGTACAGGCCGTTGACTGGCCCGACAAAATCGAAGCGCTGAAGTACATAGACATCCTGAAGGTGAACGAGCATGAGGCAGAGGTGCTCACCGGATTCAGTGACAGCATTGAGGCTGTGCACACCCTCGCAGGTTGGGGAGTGAAGGAGGTAATCCTTACCCTCGGCAGCGAAGGTTCGGTGATATATGCCGAAGGGAAAGCCTATATCATTCCGGCATATACACCTAAAGAGGTTGTTGACGCCACCGGTTGCGGCGACACATATATGGCCGGATACCTGTATATGCGCAACAAAGGTTACGGATATGATGAGGCAGGACGTTTTGCCGCCGCCATGTGCACGATCAAGCTTGAGACATCCGGACCATTCTGTGCCGACGAGAAGGAAATAAGGAAGATTATGGACTTGTGAACACAATGAAAATGAAAAAGGAAAAAACATCATTGGTAAAGAAAGAATACATCTTACCATTCATTCTGATCACATCCCTTTTCTTCATGTGGGGATTCGCACGCTCAATACTCGATGTGCTGAACAAGCATTTCCAGGACACCCTGGAAATGACAAAGGCCGCATCATCCATGATACAAGTGATGGTGTATTCGGCATATTTCCTGATGGCGATACCGGCAGGACTATACATCAACCGCTATGGCTACCGCCGCGGTGTGGTGGCGGGTCTCGGTCTGTTCGGGGTAGGTTCGCTGATGTTCATACCAGGGGAGCGACTGATGTCGTTCAATATCTTCCTCGCGGCACTGTTCGTGATTGGATGCGGCCTCGTTATCCTTGAGACGGCCGCCAATCCATACGCTGCCAATCTTGGCGACCCGCGCACTGGAGCAAGCCGACTCAACCTTGCCCAGTCATTCAATGGTCTGGGGTGCATCTTCGGTCCGCTGATCGTAGGGCAGATACTCTTCACGGAAGGCAGTGGCAGCAGTGTCGCCCTACCCTACACCGTGATGGGAATTGTGGTGTTGTGCATCGCAGCCGTATTCACACGTGTGAATCTGCCGGAAATAACAGGCGAAGATGCAGACCCAGGAGAGTCGGTAGCGGTAAAGGAACTGTGGAAACGTGGATGCTTCGTTTTCGGACTGATAGCACTTTTTGCCTATGAGATGGCGGAAATATCCATCAACAGCTTCTTCATCAACTACATAACAGAAGATGGCTTAACTACGGCGGCAGAAGCATCGGTTATGCTATCGTTCTGTGGACTTGGACTGTTCTTTGCCGGCAGACTCGTTGGATCGGTAATCATGAGCCGATTGCGGGCCGAACTGGTGCTCACGGTGTGCGCTGTCGGCGCGGTGATGTGTACCGCCATAATCGTCGTTTACACGGGAGCTACCTCGCATATCGCACTATATTGTTGCTATGCTTTTGAATCGATCATGTTCCCCACAGTGTTTGCCCTGTCGGTAAAGGGACTCGGAGCGTTGACCAAACGTGCATCCTCGTTCCTGATGATGACACCAATCGGAGGCGCGGCAGGCTCATTCCTGATGGGATATACGGCTGACGCTTTCGGAATGACGACTGCCTTTGTGGTGCCTTTCGCCGGTTATTGCGTTGTGCTCGCCTACGCAGTCTACGCCTTGCGGAAAAAAGATAATGCATGATCAAGCAATGTGGCCGACCATCATCAAAAACGTGAATCCACACTAATTGATCAAGGTTTTCTTGCCATTTATGATATAAATTCCGGATGTCAACGGACGCCTGGTTATCCGATGTCCTTGCACGTCAAACACCAGCCCTTCATCCGACACATCCCGGTGAATGTCCGCTATTCCATCGGATTGCATGAGGCTTACAGTGAGTGAGATATTTCCCGAGCCAAGGAACTGATGCAGATTATCAACACTTGCCCCCTCAATTTTTCCAAGACGAGTATAGCTCCAAGAGTTTGAACCGTAGAAAATGACCATGTTGTCACCCTGATATAGCATGATATCTCCGGGAACAGTTGTGATCCCGGTATCAGACGCAGGGAGCGGTTGAGGCAATGCTCCGACCTTCTCGAACCCACCGTAGTCACTCATACTTATTGTCACAGGACCCTTTTCAAGAAGCGATGTGAGTGTTCGGGTCGCTTCATTATCAACAAGGGTTGCTGTCATGCTTTTGTCTCCGACAGTAAGGAGTATCTTGCTCTGTGCCGCAACCATAATCGGGAGTAGAAATAGAATGGTGATTAAAGAAAACTTCTTCATGGCATCAAATCGTTTTCAGAATCTTTGCCGGAACACCTCCTGCTACTGTACGCGAAGGCACATCCTTATTTACGACAGCTCCGGCCGCTATGACAGCGCCCTCTCCGATTGAGACCCCCTGCAGAATAGTGACGTTCGCACCAATCCACACTTTATTCCCAATCCTTACAGGAGCCGGAACCATGTCGGCGCGTCTCTCCGGATCCATCAGATGATTCAATGTGGCAATCACGCAATTGTGACCGATGAACACATCATCGCCTATGGTTATGCCACCCTGATCCTGGAACTTGCATCCGGCGTTGATGAACACGCGCTTGCCGAGATGTATGTTCTTGCCGCAGTCAGTGTAGAACGGAGGGAAAAGGCCAAAGCTTTCATCAACTTTTTCTCCTATAAGTTCCGACATCAGGGCCACTATCTCATCATGGGTATGATATTCATTATTGATCTGCATCGTGATGCGGATAGCCTCCTGGCTCAGTTCGTGCATTTTCTGATGGACCGGTGAACCTCCTGTTACGACATCGCCGGAGTCCATTATGTCCAAAAATTCTTTTGTCGTCATCCTAACTTTAAATATTTTATTGAACTTAATATGGCTACTTTTCTCCGAAAAGTAGCCGACTGCAAATTTACTTAGAAAAGCACGAAAACTCCAACCTCAATCAAGGCAAATCCTACCTCAATCACTGATTTTTTATCACAAGCCTAAGCTGTGCAAACGAAATGAGAATCATCAAGACATATATCCAAAGCTGTAAGACTCTTTCAGTGATATTGGTAAATCTTTCAGTAACATGGGTACATAAACCAACATGATAATGATGTAACTTTGCAAAACAAAATAAAGAATCCCTTTTTCATAATAATTATGAGTACTTATTACTGAAACAATATTAAAATCATCATAAGAAAGGAGTCAAACTATGATTAGAATTATTTCAATGATTTTGGCGATTTGTGCAACCACATTATCGCTGAGTGCAAAGACACTTGTAGTGTACTACAGTTATACCAACAACATTGAGAATGTTGTGACAGAGCTTAAAAGTCAGATTGAATGCGATGTGGTGGAGATAGAGCCGGCAGAGAAAGGGCTCGACTATGCCGCCAATAACTATGCCATTGGAAGTGCTTTGATTTCAGCTATCCGGAACAATCCTGACGATCCTTCCTCTTACCCCGCGATAGATCCCGTAGATGTCAATCTTGATGAATATGACACTGTGATCATTGGGGCGCCCCTTTGGTGGAGTCAGATGGCAGCTCCATTGCAGACTTATCTTTTCAATAACGGAGCAAAGATGGCTGGCAAGAATATCGGCTTGATCGTATCAAGCCACTCTTCCGGAATCAGCGGAGTTGTGGCAGATGCAAAGCGACTTGTCCCGGAAGGAAAATTTCTTGAGCCTTCTCTCTGGATTCGCTCCTCCGAGGTAGCAGACTGTAACATAAAGATAACTCAATGGCTACAAGATATCAATTATGAGGGATTTTCAACCTCAATCGAGGGAATACATCCAAATGACGATGTAGCGTATACCGTGAACTCCGGAACCATATATGTGAAAGGCACGTACAATACGGTTTCTCTTTTTGACAAATCAGGTATAATGGTCGGGAAAACGGCAACTTCAAGTTTAAATATTTCTTCGCTGACTCCAGGCGTTTATCTATTACTTGTGAATACCAACACTGGAAGCAGAGTATATAAAATCAGGCTATAAAGGGACATCATCTATATCTCCATATACTCAAGAATTGCTGGAACAATAGATCAAGGCATGCCTATAGTTTTCAGGGATTCCGGAAAGGGATGCACAAATAAATTTAGCTATTTGTAATTTCAGAAATAAGGAGATTCTGAAGGACGATTGCATTATTATGTTCTGTGTCGTGTGAAGAATATAGAAGGGTTATCACAGATTTATCTGCAATTATCTTCTTCAGTGCATTAAATGCCGGATTATTAAGCAATTCGGTTTTATAACGGCTTTCAAACTCAGCCCATTGCGCCGATGGATTCTCATGAAACCATTGGCGCAATTCGGCAGATGGTGCAATGTCCTTATCCCAAAGGTCATAGTGAAAAGTCTCATGGGACAACCCACGGGGCCAAAGCCGGTCAACGTATATTCTGAATCCATCTTCGGGTGATGACGGTTCATAAGCTCTTTTTATAACTATCTTTATAACTATCTTTGTTTCCATGTCATATCACTTTTGAATATTTCATAAGATGAACACATCAGAGCGGAAAGATGTTCCAGTGGAATCCCGGAATCAGTTGCCAGAGTTGCATTCCGCAGTGACCTTTTTTGTTTTTATCCTACACTGTCACGATATTGGGATGGGCTTATGCCTTCTTTTTCACGGAAATATTTTGAGAAAAACGATGGGTTAGGGAAATTAAGGGATTCGCTTATCTCATAGATGGCAATCTCTTTTAACCTAAGCATTACCTTTGCCTCAAGAATGACGTAATCCTTTATCCATTCACTGACTGTTTTCCCGCTGATCTTTTTTACGATACGAGCCAAATGACCAGCAGAGACACAAATATCAGACGCATAGAAAGCAACATCTCTATGTTTCATATAATTGGTCTTGACTGATTTGACAAACCTATTGTAAAGTTCCGTCTGTCGGTGGCCGGATGCCAACTTACCATGGGAAGATGTAATGTCGGCCTTATTTATTGCATTATAAAGCAACAAAAGCAGTGATATCAGATAACTGAACACAATTTCTTCTCTCATAATGAAATTAATATCATCCATTTTTTTCTTCATCATTCGATATACGCAACAAAGCTCATCGAAGATTTCCGGATTCGGAGCCATGACAGCAGAATAACTGCTGACTATCTTATCTTTCAGATGATGTATTATTCCGAGATTACATGGCAGTGAAATCAATATCACCTTGCTCTCCATATCCGCATCAATAAAGTCAATGATATCACCTTCCTTATGAAAGGCAACTTCTCCCGGCCTCAGGTCTATTTGCCGACTACAGTCCATGGCATATTTAAGATTGCCCGTCAAGCATATCAATATCATATCCGCCCCCAACTTTATCAGCTTTTGAGAAAAGAAGAAATCCGCGTCAGCATCATCACTGGAATCATCAAGATTATCAAACAACAGTAAACCGGACAGTGTGGACGCATTCTCACCCAATCTCATCAGCAAGGATGAGTTGACAATCGTATATAGCTCCTCTTTTGTATTAATCATATTTCCAATATTGTAAATAGAACTGCAAATATAAATATTTTTTCTTATTATGGGATAAAATGTTTGATTTAGGACATATAATAAATGATTTGGGTAAGCGACGGCCACTGCATATTGAGTAATTTTGTACAAAAATTTCACTATATGCTAAAAAAGATTTCCATACCGGTCATTGCCCTGATTGCCTTAACCCTCTGGAGTTGCGGGCGCAATCAAGATTCTGTTTCCGATAAACGTCCTGGAGTATTCACTTTTACACCGGAGGCTAATGAAAGTGCAGTCTTCACTACGCATCCATCACTTGTAGAAGAGGGGAAAAGTGTCAACATTGGCTTTAAGACGGGAGGTCAGATAAAGCGATTGACAGCCCATGAAGGAGGTTACGTAAAAAAAGGTCAGGTAATCGGCTATCTTGACGAAACAGACTATCAGTTGTCCGTTTCCCAAATTGAAACCCAATATAATCAATTGACATCTGAAATGAAACGAATTGAAGAAATGTACAGGCACCATAACATTTCTGAAAATGACTACGAAAAGGCTACCGCAGGAATTGAACAACTGAAAATACAGCTAAACATGGCCAAAAACAATTTAAGCTACACTCATCTTACCTCACCAATCTCAGGCTATATAGTCGAAAAATTTATGGAAGAAGGTGAGATGGTCGGAGCAGGCACGCCAGTGTATAAGGTAGTTGACAACTCAAGCGTTGAAGCTGTCGTGGCCCTGCCTGCAGCTGCATACACCAACAGGGACAAAATCATAAGATGCGTGGGGCGGACGACCGCAACAGAGAATGAGGAGATTCCACTTGACATCATCGGATTTATCCCTGACGGAGACAACAATTCCCTTTTCAAACTAAGATTAAGAATACCCGACTCACAGCAAACCATAATCCCCGGAATGAGCATGACTGTAGATATATTCTATAATCAGGAAATCAATGATGAATTGAAGAGAATACCATCCCGAGCTCTTTTTGAAAGGAATGGCAAAACATACGTTTGGGAAATCAATCATTCAGATTCCACTTTGAATGCACAAGAGGTTAAGGTTGTGGGCATACCGGAAGGGAAATATTCATTGGTAAGTGGACTTTCTGACAATTCTGAAATAGTTTCGGTGGGAGTGCATCACCTGTCTGACAACCAGAAAGTGAAGATTCTTGGCAAGGACGAAGATATTAAGCATGCCGCCTTATGAAACGGATAGCAGAATTTTTCATGAACCGTCGCACCCTGTTCTGGTCTGCCATGGTTATCATTTTGCTCGCAGGGATCATGTACTTTCTGCGGATGCCCAAACTTGAAGATCCGGCAGTGACAGTCAAGCAAGCATCTGTCTTAGTACTATATCCTGGAGCTGATTCGGAAATAATAGAGAGAGATGTTGTAAATCAGCTTGAGGACCGACTCAGGACCCTACCGGATGTAAGAAAAATAAAAAGCGACATCCGCAATGGGCAGGCTCTCATTGGTGTGGAATTTCAATACGGAGTTCCGAATGCAGAGATCGAACAATATTTCGATCAAGTGCGAAGAAAAGTGCTCGATTCCGAAGCATCATTGCCACAAGGATGCATGTCTCCTATTGTAATAGACGATATGATGGACGTGTACGGCATCTTTTATGCCATCAGTGGGGATGGTTACGAAACCACGGAAATAGAAAACTATGCAAAGAAAATGCGTAGGGAAATAATGGGGATTAAAGGAGTCAAGCGTGTATCCTTAGGCGGAGTGCAGCGAGAAGTCATGGATATCGTTTTCACTCCTGCCATGATTCAGAGAAATGGATTATTGCCCATGTTGGTGGCACAGGCTCTTCAATCCTCAACGAAAGTAATAAATGCCGGTAAGATTGACAATGGAGCAGACAGACTTGCAGTCAATATGGAAGAGGGAGCGCTATCTGAAGAGGAAATTTCCAACCTACTGGTGACAATGCCGGATGGAAATAAAATCAGAATCGGAGATTTGGCGACAGTGTCACGCCATGAGGCGACTCCACGTTCAGGAGATTTCTATGTAGAAAAGGAAAGTTCCGTCACATTGCTCGTGGCTCTCGAAAAAGACGCTGTTGTTCCGACAGTGGGAGCGGAAGTTGACAAAATTGTAAGTAAAGAAATCTCTTCCCTACCCGCAGGACTTTCTGTAAAAAAGATTTTTTTCCAACCGGAGCGTGTGGATGTTGCCATCTCCTCGTTCATGGTAAACCTTCTTGAGTCAATCGCAATAGTCTTTATCGTGATTCTTCTGGCCATGGGATGGAAAGCAGGGCTAATAATTGGTTTTGGACTTGTCCTTACAGTAGCACTCTCTTTCCCAATCCTCTCAGCTATCGGCACGACATTACAGCGAATTTCCTTAGGCGCATTCATTGTGGCCATGGGTATGCTTGTTGATAATGCGGTGGTAATTATGGATGGAATCATCAACGACCGTAAACGAGGATTGCGTCGAGAAGTCTATCTGTATAATACTGTAAAAAAGACAGCACTGCCACTTCTGGGAGCAACCATCATCGCTGCCGCGACATTCCTTCCTATCTACTTGACTACCGGAACTGTGGGAGAATTCGCAGGCGATCTTTTCCTTGTGATATGTGTAAGTTTGCTCGCAAGCTGGGTTTTGGCAATGATTCAGGTGCCTGTCTGCTCCGATGCATGGCTAAGGAGCGCCAATACATACAGTGATGAGAAAAAGGGAATCAAACTTAATGCAATCCAGAATCTCATTCAAAAACTGGTGATAGTGCTGATACGGCATAAATGGATATCCGTGGCAACGGCAATACTGATTCTTGGAATATCGGTCTGGTCCATGTCATACTTGAGAAATATCTTTTTCCCTGATTTTGATTACGACCAGTTTGTCGTTGAATGTACTTTTCCGATGGAAAGCAATCCTGACAATATCAGGGAACGAATGTTTCTTTTATCTGACAGCATAAAGGCTGACAAGGATGTAGAATCCGTAGCGATAAGCATGGGTGGAGCGCCGGGAAGATATTGCCTCGTCAGGCCAATACCTTCGGGCGGAGAAGAATACGCCGAGTTCATAATTGACTGCAAGGATTTTAAGACGGTCAGACGATTGTCAGAAGAGATGATTGCAAAAATAAGGTCTATAGCTCCGGATGCTTACGTAAGAGCCCGCAGATATAACTTATCAGTGTCAACGACTCATACTGTTGAAGTGGAGTTCGCAGGTCCGAACGCCGACACTTTGCGGGCCCTGAGTGCAAAGGCCGAGGAAATAATGCGTCAATGCCGGTATGTGGATCCTCTTTCTGTACAAAACAACTGGCTTGGCAAGCAACGTTCCATAAGTTTGGCTTATTCCCCATATTCCGCCACGGCGGCAGGCATAAACAGAAATGATGTTGGAAACGCTTTGCTGGCAGCAACAGACGGTTATACAATCGGTGTGATAAACGACAATGATAAGGTGGTGCCCATAAACATGCTTATCAGAAACGATGACGGAAGCAAGGTGGCTGATTTGTATTCCTTGCCTGTCTGGACCACTCTTAACATGTCGGTATCTGAAGATGACATGAAAGGTGTGATGAATGGTTCGGTTTCAACTGATGAGATTACAGAGAAAATGTTTAGCACCACCCTCCTCTCCGCTGTAGTGGATTCCATACATTCCACTTGGAGTGAAGGGATGATTCATCGCCTAAACGGACGCAGGGCGATAGAAGCTGAGTGTGACCCTGATTTTTCAAATCCTAATGCTACCCCGGCAAAGATACTTGAAGATATCACACCAGCCATCAAGGCAATCCCTTTGCCTGAAGGATATGCGATGCGTTTTGTGGGTGAGGGCGAAGTCTCGGAAGAAGCCGTAGGGATAATCATGTCTTATCTGCCCATCATGCTTGCCATTGTGGTGATAGTATTGTTGCTGCTGTTCAATGACTGGAGAAAACTTGCGATAATCCTGCTATGCTTTCCATTTGTGCTATGTGGAATAGTCCCGGCCCTTCTGATAACCGACACTCCCTTTACATTCCTGGCCATCTTAGGCCTGATGGGATTGATGGGAATGACGATAAAAAATGCAATAGTGCTTGTTGACGAAATAACCAGATTGACGGAAGAGGAAAAAACAGAACTATATCCAGCCATAATTAAGGCGACTGTATCTCGCGTAATGCCTGTAATACTCGCTTCATTTACTACCATCGCCGGTATGATACCGCTAATCAGCGACCCAATGTATGGCTCACTTGCTGTGACGATCATTGGAGGTCTATTACTTGGCACATTAGCGACTCTACTCCTGCTACCGACTTTATATTCAGTCTTCTTTAAAGTAAAACAGAAATGAGAAGTTTATTCTTGACATTGATTATCACTGTCAGCTTTCTCTCCGGGAAAGCTCTTGACCTGACTCTGAAGGAATGCCGGGAAATGGCATTGCTGACGAATGAAAACATAAGGATTGCAGAAAATAATGTGCATGGATCGAATCTTGACCGTGAAGTGGCACGGACCGCTTATCTTCCACAATTCTCCGGAAGTGGCAATGTACTATATTATGCGCCTGATTCAAAGATGATGGATATGATGACATTGCAGCTTAAGGGCACGTATATGGCGGGCATAAGTCTCACTCAACCCATCTATACAGGAGGCAAGATAACGGCAGCAAACAAGATGGCTTCCATTGGAGAGGAAATTTCAAAAGAGCAGTTGAGGGCTGTCAGGATGGATGTGCTTGCCGATGCAGAAAAATCGTATTGGACATACATTGCCGTATTATCAAAAGTAGAAATGATGGAGGCCTATCAGGCTATGATGGATTCCATATATGAGACGGCTTCTTTCGCAGTGAAAACGGGCATGTCTTCCCGCCAGACATTGCTTAGGATAGAGACAAAGCGCAGCGAGGTTGTCTATCGGCTTCAGCAGGCTAAGGCAGGAGCCGATTTGTGCAGGATGGCTCTATGCAGAGTGATTGGAGTGGCGGATACCGTATCGATTGTGCCTATTGAGGAAATTAAATTGAATCCCGAAATTATCTCATCAGGAACGGATATTTCCAACCGTCCGGAAATATTGCTTTTGAAAAAGAATATCGACATCAAGAATCAGGAAATATCCATGGCAAGAGCTGACTTTCTTCCTACAATAGGAATGCAATTAGGGTGGAACGCCTATGGCAATATAAAAACCGAGGGCTGGACTCAAGATGAGTCAGGAAATTATGTTCCGTTCTCCTCCAACACGAAATCCAATGGTTTTTTAGGGATTATTTCTGTACAGGTGCCTTTATTTCATTGGGGAGAGGGAATAAAGAAAGTAAAGAGAGCTAAAATAGATGTGGAAAATGCCCGGTTGTCTTTAGAAAGGAATAAAAAAATGATGGAGCTGGAGGTCAATCAAAACTACAGTAATGTCGTCACGGGGTATGACCTTGTTGAATATGCGCAAGTAGCCTTGCATGAAGCAGAGGAGAATCTACGAATCATGAAAGAACAGTATGAGGTAGGGCTGACAACCCTTACCGACCTCCTGGAAGCGCAGTCACAGTGGCATTCCTCTTATTCCAATATCATAGAGGCCCGCACTCAATTCAAAATAAACTGTGTAGAATATCTGCGTTCAATCGGCGCCCTTGAATAGTCAGCTACAAACGAGGAAGAGGACAGAAGAAATACATTGATATCAAGGTCAGGACAATAAAATAATGAGGCATCACGTTAGTAAAGTAAACTAAAAACTCAGATCATGGATTCCTGCCACCTCGCCATATCCTGCGCACTTGTGCTGCTGACCGTATCCTGCAATGGAAAGGAAGAAGAGCCCGTCGTTATTCCACCGCAATATCGTATCTCATGCATTAAGTCGGAGTGTTCCCGACAGACTTTTGAATACAATGCTGCAGGACAAGTATCGGAAATGAAGGAAGAACAGTCGACACCGGACTTATCCATTCAATATGTATCTTCCTACCTATATCCCGAAGAAGGTAATCTTATTGAAATTGTGTCAGAAGAGACTACTAATGAGCAATTATTGCATTCTGAGGAAATCCGGCATTTTGAGGAGAGATTGTTCCTAAGTCAAGACGGCATCGCTGACCATGCCACCGGCAATGTGGTAATACGGCAGGAGGACAAGGTTATAAGCATGAAGAATTACACTGTGGATTTCCACTATAATTCATCACATCAACTGACAAAAATCGACATCGCAGAGAAGCGCACCAACGAAACAGGCTGGGAAGAGCCCAACGCATTGAAATGGAGCGTTGATCTGGAATGGACTGAAGGCAACCTCACCAAATATTCCGAGTATACCAGTCCTGAGCATCCAATGGTAACTTTATCATACTCTTACTTTAACGGATCGTGGATAGATTACATACCGATACTCCAGCCCATACTCCGGCAATTTTACCTGCCTCTCCAATATCAAGGCATCTTCGGGAAGCAATCATTAGATTTACAGAAAGAGAAGGAGACTGTAAATTATGGATCGACGAATGGACGTGAGTATAAATATTCATACGACCTGTCCACATCGGCAAATGACTCGAAGGTCGAAGGATACACCGAATATCTACCTGATGGAGAGTCAATATACACTATTTCATGGGAAAAGAAATAATTCCTGCCAGATTACAATAATCTGACATAATACTCCAACCGAATAATGAAAATCACCAAATGGCATGCACCGATGAATTCATAACTTACGTATGCGACACTCTCGCTCCATTAGGAGAGGTCAAAAGTCGCAAGATGATGGGCGACTATGTGATATATGTCAACGGGAAATGTGTGATCACAGCTTGCGACAATATCGCATACGTCAAGAAACTGCCATGCATAGCCGAAATAATGGCCGATGCCGAGACCGGAAAACCATACGATGGGGCTAAGGAAGCCTACATTCTCGACCTATCGCGCCGTAGCCACGCACTGAAAGCTATCTCAGCCCTATGGGATGCTCTTCCATTTCCAAAGAATTCGAAGAAATGAAATGCACATTTTGATTGTGTAAGGGCTTTTACTCATAATTTTACCCGGAAAAATTTCCGACCGATTACCGGGGGGAAAGCTCCAGACGTGCGAACTCATTATCAATCCAGATTGTAGCATCTTTGCCAATAAAGCGAAGAAGCACATAGTTGGGATCCGTAGGACCTTCAGTAAAATGATATATCATCCAATCCTTCCACATTTCCTTGCGGATTGAGTCCTCAGTCACTATCTCTACCATTCCTCTCATGGCCACACTGTCGCCATTGCTCGAGTAGCATAGGCCAGCTTTCGGATTGGCTTGAAATTCCAAGGTCTTCACAGAATCCGCACCTGTCGACATCCATACTTCACTACAGCCAACAGTCTTCATTATAGCTACCGGTACGGGCCGTGGAAAGCCGTCAGCATCTACCGATGCAACAGTGACATCCTCGCAGCGTGCAAGCACCTCTTCGGCTTTTCTCAACAATCTCTCTTTATCTTTTAGTTCCATCTCAGCAAGTTATATATCAAATAATCATTTATCCATTTCGGATATTTCAAAATTATCTTGCAAATTTAAGTATTTTTCCTGAATAATTGATTTTTTCATTGTTCCACACATGCCTACCATGGACATATTTTTCTATCAAAATGTCTTTTTTCAATAATCAAACCAACGCTTATGATTGTTATAAATAACATGAATATTAACGTTTCGATTTATGAGAGAATCATCAACCACGAGTACGAATCATATATGGAATGATGCAATGAAACTGCTGCAAGATATACGACAGTTAGCGTCGAAGGGCGTTACTGCACTCGACAACAAGATGTCCGACAACAAATTCTTAGTGATCCTCGCCATTTTTGTAGGAATGATCTCAGGCTTCGGTGCGGCACTCCTTAAGGATTTGATCACATGGTTGAGCAATGTGGTGAAAGATGTGTTCCCGGCCGACCATTACAATGTGCTGTTCCTCGTTCTGCCCGTGATAGGCATCGTGATATGTACGCTCTACAGCCGGTATGTGGTGAAGCAGGACATGGAATTCGGCTGCGAGAGAATCCACCAGAATCTCGTCAACAAAAATTACCGGTTACCACGGAGCATATCGTATGCCCCCATCGTGGCATGCTCGCTCACCATAGGATTCGGAGGGTCGGCCGGATCAGAGGGACCTATTGCCTACGCAGGCGCGGGAATAGGTTCGAACGTGGGAAAATATTTCGGGCTCAATGACGAGACACTCCGGATCCTCGTAATCATTGGGGCAGCCGCAGGTATAGCAGGAATATTCAAAGCGCCTGTGGGCGGTGCGATGTTCGCTCTTGAGGTGCTTGCAATGCCGATGAACACCTTCACCGTCACCGCACTGATGTTCTCTTGTCTGGCAGCCGCGTGTGTGGCCTACGCATGGTCGGGCTTCACAATCGACATAGCCTATATGCCCAAGAATTTCTTCGATCCGGGGATGACACTCGGAGTTGTTATGCTCGGAATATTCTGCGCGCTTTATGCCATCTACTACAATTATGCCATGCACCGTACAGAAAAAGTTTTCGCCTCGATAAAGAATCCCTGGGTGAAGAACGTGGTGTCAGGTCTGCTGGTCGGAGTGCTGATATTCATTTTTCCCGTGCTCTATGGCGAAGGCTACGGAGTGCTTAATGACATAATCAACGGCAACAACACCGACGTGATGCGCGACACAATCCTCTTCAACGCCCACGGCCCCTGGGTGCTGATTATCTTTGTGGCAGGGACACTTATCGTGAAATCCATAGCCACAGCCGCCACCAATTCGGGAGGCGGCGTTGGAGGTGATTTCGCCCCCACCCTGTTCGCCGGCTGCATTGGCGGACTGCTGTTCGCATATTTCTCAAACCACATGCTCGGCACACATTTCGACGTGGCAAACTTCGCATTGTTCGGCATGGCAGGTGTAATGGCCGGAACGATACAGGCTCCGCTGATGGCGATATTCCTCACACTGGAAATGGTGGGCGATTTCGCGATGTTCTTTCCCCTTACCATCTGTGCGCTCATATCCTACGCTGTAGTGAGACTGATCCACCGCCACGCACTGGCCAACCTGCTGCCGTCATGGCACCATCATGCACTGAACAAAACAGCAGCGGGACAATCAAACTAAGCCCATGGTCATCAACACGACAGAGGCCACACAGCAAGCGCACAAGAATGTGAATCCCCAACGTTCGGACGGAGTGAATGCAAGCTGCCTGCCGCTCACTTCGCATTGCTGACGACGCGCCATGATGTAGAAAAATGTGCCTGGAAGGTAGAAAAGCGACGTGGAAAGGAGCAGAAGCAGCCCACCTGCATACATGAACCACAGGCAGAACAGAGTGCACACGATGCCTGTGATACGGAAGCGCATAGCGCTACGGTCGGGAGGCATCAGGAGATATTTCTCCTTATTATAAGTGGCTTTCCAAAGGAACAGACCGCTGAACAGATAGGCGGGGAGCACCATCATGCTTGTCGCCTCAATTGCCGCCATATATACGGAGTCGGACATCAGCACGATCATGAAAAAAACCTGCATAGCCACAGAAGACACAAACAGACCGAAAGCCGGCATACCATGACGGTTGAGCCGGGTGAACTGCCTTGGGAATATCTTTACCACAGCCGCCTCGAAAGGCACCTGAGTGCATATCAGAGTCCATGCAATCCAGCCTCCGGCCAGAGAGCAGATGATGGCTATCAGCACGAAATAGTAGGCCCACTCGCCGCATACATCCTTAAGAAGATATGCCACCGACGGATTCTCCAGCCCTGCCATCCTTGCGCGCTCCATTACACCGAAACTGAGCACCGACACAAGCACATACAGCACCCACGCCAAGAGGAAGCCAAAGACACCTGCCCTGCCAACGTCGGACGTACGCCTGGCTCGGGCTGACATCGACACAGCGCCCTCGATGCCCACGAAGCACCATAAGGTGACGAGCATTGTGCGCTTCACCTGCTCGCCCACACCGCTTTCCAGCGACACCTCGCCCCAGAAATCAGCGAAAAAGAGACCCGCATTGAAAAGCACCACGAGAATCACAACAATAAGGATGAGCGAGACTATCTTCATGACTGTTATAGCCGTGTTGATGGCGGAAGCTCCGCGAATGCCACGGGTGACGATGAAGAAGATTGACCAAATGAGCACGGAGCCGAATAAAAAAGAAGCAGTGCCATGATTCAAGAGCTCAGGGAAGAAGACACCCATCGAGTCGTTGAACATCACGCCATAGGCCACATTGCCGAAAGCCGTGCATAGCCAGTAGCCCCATGCTATGTTGAATCCCAGATAGCGTCCGAAGCCTTCCTGGGCGTACTGGTAGATACCTGCGTTAAGGTCAGGGCGCCGGTCGGCAAGGGTCTTGAAAGTCGAGACAAGGAACAAGATGCCAAAAGCAGTGATAACCCACGCAATCATCACCGCTCCCACGGATGCTTCCGCACTCATATTCTGGGGGATATTGAAGATGCCGCTGCCAATCATCGATCCGAACACTATGGCAGTGAGCCCCACAAATCCAAGTTTTTTAAGCTCCATCGTAATTAGTTTTTTCAACGGCAAAATTAGTGAAATATTCCAATTTTCGCAAGCTAAAGCCCACGAAGAAAATAAAGCCTTTTTTCAATTATTTTTTTGACGGAACTAAATAAAGGTAATTCTTGCGAAGCAAAGTGAGCCGAAAAGACTGTATGAATTATTTTTGGTTAAAAATTTTGCTGTTAACCTAAAAAGCTTTAACTTTGTGGAGTGTATCCTGGAGTTTTTGAACCAAAAGGATATACAATAAAATAATGCCAACCTAATCCCATTAGAAGACAGAGACATGTATTTTTTAGGGTATGATTTAGGCACATCTTCCGTGAAGGCTTGCATCGTCGAGTCGGAGACCGGTGAGATTGTAGCCTCTGACTTCTTTCCGAAGGAAGAAGCCCATATAAAAGCGTTGAAACCGGGATGGGCAGAACAGGCCCCTGACACCTGGTGGAACTATCTGAAAGCTGTGACAGCATCAGTATTATCGAAATCGAGGGTAGAGCCCAATGACATCAAGGCTATCGGTCTTTCTTATCAGATGCACGGACTGGTGTGCATCGACAAAGAGGGCAAGCCTATCCGCGACGCGATAATATGGTGCGACTCCCGAGGAGTGCCCTACGGCGAGAAGGCTTTTGCCGAACTCGGCGCAGAGCAATGCCTTAGCCATCTGCTCAACTCTCCCGGCAATTTCACGGCCACCAAATTGGCGTGGGTGAAAGAGAACGAACCCGAAAATTTCGAGAAAATATGGAAGGTTATGCTTCCTGCCGACTATGTGGCTTACCGCATGACCGGAAACATCGTCACCAACCCCGAAGGTCTGTCGGAATACATGCTCTGGGATTTCAAGGAAAACAGCATAGCAAAATTCGTGCTCGACTATTTCGGATATCCCGCCGATATGTTCCCCGAGGTGCAGCCCACATTCTCCGACCAAGGCAAGCTAACCAAGGAGGCGGCAGCCGAGCTGGGTCTCTCGCCTGAGACTGTGGTGACCTACCGCGGAGGCGACCAGCCAAACAACGCACTTTCGCTTGGCGTACTTAATCCCGGTGAAATAGCCTCTACCGCAGGTACGTCGGGTGTGGTGTACGGTATAAACGGTACATCTGACTACGACCCGCTGTCGAGAGTGAACAATTTCGCCCATGTCAACCATACCGCGGAGACTCCACGCATAGGTGTACTGTTGTGCATCAACGGCACAGGCATCCTCAACTCATGGGTGAAGCACAACGTAGCAACCCCTGACATGTCGTACAACGACATGAATGCCGCCGCCGCTACGGTCCAGGTAGGCAGTGAAGGACTCACCATCCTGCCCTTCGGCAACGGAGCGGAGCGTGTGCTCCAGAACCGCCAGATCGGTTGCTCGATGCACGGCATCAATTTCAACCTCCACAAACGCCAGCACATCTTCCGCGCCGCACAAGAGGGCATCGCCTTCTCGTTCAACTACGGCATCGACATCATGAAGGGCATCGGAATGGAAATCAACACCATCCACGCAGGCAATGCCAACTTGTTCCTCTCCCCAGTGTTCCGCGAGACCATTGCCGGAGTGACAGGTGCTACCGTTGAGCTGTTCGACACCGACGGTGCTGCAGGCGCTGCCAAGGGAGCCGCCATTGGCTACGGACTCTACAAAGATCCCGCCGAGGCGTTCGCAAACCTGCGTCGCCTTGCCGTGATCGAGCCCGCCGCTGACCGCACCCCTTACATCGAGGCCTACGCCCGCTGGAAAGAGACACTTGACGCTGCGCTAAGATAAGGAATAAGTGATAGTGAACAGTGAATAAGGGATTGGCGCGAAGAAAGCTGATAGCTAAAGACTGAGAACTTACAAAAACAACAACCAAATAATCTAACCTATTATTTAATGGCAACAAAAGAGTACTTTCCCGGTATTGGGAAAATCAAATTTGAGGGTAAAGACAGCTACAATCCCCTCGCCTATCGTTACTACGATGCAGAAAAGGTAGTCCTCGGCAAGAAGATGAAGGACTGGCTCAAGTTCGCAATGGCCTGGTGGCACACTCTCTGCGCTGAAGGCGGCGACCAGTTCGGCGGCACATCCAAGAAATTCCCCTGGA
>CAYZPI010000044.1:0-25509 GCA_964480085.1 uncultured Bacteroides sp.
CGTGCACGTCATACCCCTTCTCCAGAAGCAACTCGGCCAGGAACGACCCGTCCTGGCCTGTAATACCCGTAATTAATGCAGTCTTCATATATTGTGAATTATGATTTAAAGATAATGTAGAAAGCATCGACAATAGTCATCTGTTCATGCACACGCGACTAACAGCATCTAATATCTCCAAATAATTGAATACTAACAAAATACTATCGCAAGCACTTGGAGCGTTTAATCATATAGGTACTATCCGGGAGAGTGTTGTACCATCCATCTGAGCTGCATTGAAAAACTATACAGCTCAAAAAATGGCAACGGCAACAAAATACCCATTTGGCTATTAGGATTCCTATATTGAACAAGTGAGGGAATCAGGATATATCTGCTCGACATCTAAGCCGAGTCCGACTAATCCACGGTAGTTGTCATCTTGAAAACAATCAAGAGACTTTGACTTTCATTATCGCGTAAAGCAGGGACATCCCACTGTGCTTATAAAAAAATTATGTACCCCTGTGTCTCTTTCCAGCGATCGCAAAATGCACATTTACGTCCTGTTTTATCTGTGCGATTTCATATCTTCTTATCGGAGCCGGCCACTTTCTCCATAAGCTCGATGATCATGGACCATTCTTTACCCAATATATTTCGATACGTAAGATTATAGATCAACTTATCATAAAAATCCTGTGTCAAACAGTCGGCTATTTCCGGTGTCAGGAAAGAGAATCCACAGAATAGGGCGAACGATGCATTAATGGTGATAAGCTGATGATTCATGGTTGCCGATTCCTTTATCTGAATAGGTTTGAATCTCGACACCCACTTTATCGTGAAAGCGGCCTGCTTATGCTTGTTAGCATACCGAGACCCGGCATAAGCCTTGTATTTCTCTATGTCATCGAAATATGCGGCAACGGCACAATGCAGCAACTCCTTGTTCAGGTAAATGGTATCTCTGAGAGTCTCACCCAATCCTTCCAGGAACACTCCATACAGCTCCGACAACATATAGAATCTTTTCTTAATGTTGGCCTCTTTCGCACATATCAAGGATTTTGTGGTGCTTTCCATTCCCTACTCCACTAAATTTTATATCAGCGATTCACCAACTTAAAGAAATTAGTTCTGTCCTTTATGACCTTTCCCCTTTCCACATATACACTCTCGTCATCGAAATGGACACCTGAATTAGGCTGACGATCCGACTCCGTACGATGAGTGTTGGCTACAATACGTGAGTATTCATCATCGTTATAAAGGTCATCAGAAACTTGTGGCTCTCGACTCCCGTTTCCCTTCACAAGACGGAGTATAGCATATATCGCATAAATAGATAAAACACCCGCAATTATCGATATTATATTTATGATAACATTAGAATCCATTGTTTTTCCTTTTATATATAACAATCTGAAACTTGATAAGGATTGCATACAGCACTAAAGCGCCCCATACTATCATGAACTGCATATAGTGTGACTGAAGATAACAGCTATTGATATATTGAACATAAAACATTCCCATCGTAAGTGTCATCAACACTCCGATAATTATTGAATGCCATGTATTGACACAATATCTCATCGCCCGGTAATCTTCAAACAAACTACAGATTAGCGTAAGAGCCGAGAATACATAATAACCCTGAAACATAAAATCCTTACAAAGATCCCAAAAGCCCGTTGTAGACTCCCTGAAGAACCAATCCGCGCCCCAAATACATACGACAGGTATAAGAATCGGGACAATAGCATTGACCAAGAGCCACACTAATACTTTAGATACCAGCGCAATATTTATGTCACAACTGCTCATTACGGTTAATAATCTGCTTTCTCCTTAATATTCTGGTACAAATTTAAGTATTATTTGATAAAAACACAAAAATAAAATCATATTCTATCGTAAGTTCCATGAAACTTAGCACTAAGGCAAGCCAAATCTTACCAATGACACATTACAGATTTTACAATTTTCAATTCTCGGGCTGCCTATGACTCATAATTGACAGTTATTCCTTGAGATTTCCGCTTGTTTTCCTGAATCAGTATTGAAGGCAAACTCCTGACAATACCCCAACAGCGTTTGATCTGTTTTTTTGGTTCTGAAATGATACGATATACGAACTCCATGTGGTTTCGCACCATCCATTCCGGAGCACGGTTGGCATCCACGCCGCTAAAAAATTTGAATGCGGCTCCGACCGCAATCATCACACCCCGCGACAGATGCGGTTGAAGATTGGCCATAAAATACTCCTGTTTGGGCGCGCCGAGAGCCACCCAGACTATCTCCGCTCCATCATCCTCAATGGTTTTCGCAATAGAAGGATAGTCAAAATCCTCGACTCTTTTAAAGGGGAGTTCGATGAATTTCATCGATGCTACATCTGGATTGATTTTTGTGAGGTTGGCCTGAAGTGCAGCAAGAATTTCAGTTGATGTCCCCATAAAAATCATCCTGTATTTCCGTTGCGAGATTATGTCATGAAAAATCTGACTGCCGCTATACTGTATTCTACGGATTCCGTATATCCATTTCAGATAGATAGGCACGTAACTGCTGTCGCAGATTGCGAACATCCCATTTTCCACAACCCTCTTGTAGTCCTCATTCTTGTTCACCGTGTCAAGAATTACCCCATCAGCCACACAAATGTAATCACTGCCTGGCCGTGTAAGACGCGAAGCAATCCGGGCATGAACCTGATCCTTATCAAATTCATACCGAATATTGAAATATGTTTCCATTATAACTTTTGAGTGAGGAGTTTTTTTGAACCTCACGTCCCTCTAATGCAACATCTTATAGTTATGTTAACATGACATACAACTATAGGACATTAATAATTAACATTAAGTGCCTTCCAAAGTCCTTTATGAAGGATGACCTTATCCCCCTCAACTAATGTTGAATTCCTGTTTCTATACTTGAATGAATATCTAGTAGTAGCTCCATTATATGTATATAACTGACCTATGGCACTACAATCATATAAAACCTTTAATATATCCTGTGGCTTATTATCTGTATTGTTCAATAATCCGTCCAGCCTATTTCTCAAACTTGAATATTCTATCTCACGGGATCTGAAAGAAGCCAAAACACTGATAATCTCATCTATTAGTTCATACCTTATGTAGCCAGCCATCTCATCTTTTATTTCGGGTAGAAAATAAGACGAAGAATATTGTTTGATTCCATAAGTAATCGCTTCATTGCTAACTACTTTTTCCCGACATGAAGCTTGGATACAGTTTAGAAGCTGTAAGAAATCTCTGGGAGTATGCCTCGTATGTTCTAACAAAGCTCCTGGTATATTCTTATCCATATGGGTCTTGGGAAAGAAGGAAATAAAAATGTTTTCTAGTTCAGGATATATAAGCTTCGCTCTCTTATTTACCAAAGAAATCAATGGATTGTTATCCTCACTATGAATGCCCTCATTATACCAATTTAAAGAAAATGAGTAGTCAGATCTCAATTTATTTTTATTTGGATCAGGAAGTCGCTCAAAAATATCAGTTCTACACAGAATTACAACCTTTAAAGGTTGATGATTCATGACAAAGTATCTATTCAGATCCCTTGCAACGTTGATAAGAGCTGCAATGGATGTGTACTGAATGTCTTTATTCAATAGGATTTCATCTAATCCATCAATAATCAATAAATGAGAGTGAATACCCTTACAATTAGAGATACTCTCCTTCAAAAAATCAATCAAAAATTCATAAGAGATATCTGAATTTGATAAGGTAGTATTAAAGCTAAAATTAACACCTTTAAAACCTGATTGAAAAGATCTCGCTGAACTTTTCATAACAAGCGCAGACAATGACTTGAGAGGAAAAAGACCTTGCGTCGTTAAATATTCGACAAATTTGTCTATATCACCTTTGTTAGAAAAAAAGCATCTTGATCATGAAAAAGGATATTCAAAAACTTCGTCAAAATAATCCACTCCCATGCCGTCCTACTTTTAACTTCTTTTTCTTCCTGACCAGTTACGATTTTTGAAAATTTGTTATACGGGAATCCACCTAAAGATTCCTGAGAAACAAAATATTCCTCTTCATTGTCATTCACTCTTGTATCAAAAGCAAGTTCCAAATGCTCGGATAATGCAGATTTTCCGGAACCTTTATATCCTAAAACTAAAAACGTCTTATGATTTAAGATATGATCTAATAATTTATCCAAATCTAGGTATCCTTTTAAGAGAAGATCTGGAAATTCTTCCCTTTCGGCATGAGCATCGGTCAAACCAAATTGGATTTTACGATAATCCATATATACAATCTTTTATTCGTGTCAATTCTGTTTTTTTGAAATAACCTCTTGATATATTGAAACCACTTTCTTAGCCTTGCTCTCCCATGATAATTCTTTACGATGCCGCAGACACTCTTGCGACTTTTTTCGTATCTCTTCCGGATTATTATGAAGGAATTCGATAATATTGGCAAAATCTAAGACTGATTTTTCTGGAGTGGAAGCTTCGATAGTCCAACCACCAAATTCCCTAATTAATGGGCCAAATCCAGAAAGATTATGACACAGTACAGGAAGACCAACTGAAATAGCTTCAAGAACTACAGTGGAGGTTGCCTCCATTATTGAGGTAAAAAATAATAAATCCGAAGTTGCCATCAAACCGTAAATCTTTCCATGATCAACATTTCCATACCAATGGCACTGTTTTTGAATTCCCAGTTTAACAGCTAGTTCTTTCACAAATTTTACGTCATTCACATTTCCTGTGCCGCAGATATGCAGTTCGATATCTTTTTGATTTACTGCCGCAATTGTCCTCAAGGCCAAAGGTAACTGTTTGCGAAAATCAAATTTTCCAATCCATATAATTTTCAATAATTCTGTTTCTCCATTTTGTTTATTTATGATTTCATCAACTATATCTGCTCCGGTTTCATTAATAAGTATGCTTGTAATTCCATATTTCTCTTTCAACACATCCTGTACACCTTTAACAGCTGAAATTATAACATCTGAACTTTTTAAGGCTCTCTTAACCCTTGGAAAAAATGAATATTGCGCAACATTTATCATATTTTTCAATTTGTTGAATACACGCTGTTCCATGGGCGCGCCTTCAAGATAGCTCAATGGCATTAACTCCATTCCTCCAACCGGCCCCCATATCAGAGGTATATTTTTAATTTTCCATAAATATCCCGGTTCCCGAAAACCAATCATATTTAGCTGGTGGATTATATCTATCCTATTGTTTAAGATTATGTCTTGAGCAATACATAATGTTTTTTTCTGCCACTTACGATAATACCAATAAAACCGCCAATCCCCCTGATTCCGACTCATTTTTCTTATTTTCTCAGGAACCGGATTATAATAAAAATGAATGTTGTTTCTTTGCGGCAAGTCAGCCAAAGCAACCTCTATTTCACTACGCCACTCTCCTTCAGTTATAACATGAACATTACAATACTTTGCAATATTTGTAACCCAATTCCATCCCATACCCGGTTCACTACCCCAATTGGGAGATACAGCATAAGCATTAATTAATACATTTATCATCTGATCCTGTTTATCTACCATTAATTAAACCGAAATTATCATCCATGTATCAGGTATAATGTCGGGACAACCTCCTCCTTGCATCCAGCGCGATGGCGCTATTATCGTTTTACCCTTCTATTAAGCCATGCCCCCTCCATAAGAAAGATGAATTCGCAATGATATTATGCGAACACAACGATATCAGCTGCATACCTCGATAACTTTCAATTCCTTTGTTCCAGTCGACAAAGTAAACTGTCAATTTACCCATAATACTCTGAAAATATTCTCTATACCATTCAATATAATCGGAGAAAAAAACGATAATTTCCGAATCATGCATTTCAAACATTTTCATTATAGCAGCATAATATTTATCATCGCAGATTCCCGATGTACCTGAAATCTTAAGATAGTCACCTCGACGGACATGAATCGACACTGAAGATTTTTACTTTAAAATTTCAGCCAATTCAGAATTTTTTGAGCCTGGATCAAAATCTTTAAAAGTGAATGCTTGAAATATTTCAGCCTTATGTGCCGCGAAATAGCGGTCAGACTGCCAATATCCGTCCATTAACAAATCCCTACGGTCAAATACGTCTTGAGTGAATTCCATACCTGTACCGTCATTGATCATAGATTTTCGTTTTGGTAAAAATTTCCCTCCAACTGCCATAATCGGTATGAGGCAGAGGAGAGGATACGCAACCTTAAGCAATTCTATTATTGAAGCCTGTGGAAGGAATGCGTCAAATACTCGTCTGAGCTCCTATCCATTGTGCAATGGATAGGATAACACGTCATACACGAATAATCTATCTTTACTTCATCGTCTTCAGCGACTAATGAAATAGCAAGAGCATATTGGAACATTTGATTGCCCAATCATCCATAAATCATTACAATTTTCATTGCACACTCTTTTCCCTTAAAATACATTTTTTTCCCAAACAAGAATACCATAAATGGGTTGATCCATTATATTATTTGTATTTAACTTTTTGGAATCTTCATTTTACCTATTACACCTCGCTCAATGCCTCAAGCATATTTCTTTCAAATTTCTCAAGTGTAAACATTTCGGAATATCTCCTTGCTGCGTTTTCTCCCATTTTTTTCCTTAGCGTCGGTTTTTCCAACAATATGCCAATCTTTTCAGCCAAAGATTCAGGATTTGACACATCTGAAACATAGCCGGTCTTTCCGTCTTCAATAATATCTGGGATTCCACCCTCACCAGTTGATATAACTGGTAATCCTTGTCTCATTGCCTCGAGAATCACCAAAGGGAAACACTCGTTTGGATAATTTGTCGGAAACACCAATACGTAACATCGCGACAGAAGTTTTTCCTTTTCTTTTCCATATTTTGGTCCCAAATAATTAGCATATCCTACCCCCCCCCATTAACATTAGTTAACACCAACTCTATTGCCTCTTCAAAATGTCCCAACGTGTAAAGTTGATTATACCGTTGGTATGCTTTTTCACCCATGTTTTTCCTTAGGGTAGAATCTTCTAACAATATTCTTATTTTCTCTGCAAGGAATTCCGGATTAGATATTTCGGAAACAAATCCAGTCTTTCCATCTTCGATGACATCCGGTATACCACCTATCGGAGTAGAAATTGTCGGCACACCTTGTTGCATTGCTTCAAGAAGAACCAGTCCAAAGGTTTCATTTGAGTAGTTCGTCGGAAACACCAAACAGTCGCTCCCTGCAATCTCCTTGGTTTTATCTTCACCATAGCGAGAACCTTTGTATTTAACGAATTCGTCAAGATGGCGTTTTCTAACTTCTTCCTCAAACCTTTCACGATTGATTTCCTTGGTCTCCGCTCCCACAAAAACACAGCTGAATACTTGGCCTTTGTCTTTCAAAATCTTGCAAGCGTCAAGCAAGACAAAAACACCTTTGCTTTCTATTAGATTTGATAGGAACAGCAATTGAGGCACATCATTTTCAACTTTTTCCAATCGCTCAATATCAGGAATTCCATTAGGCACTATTACCACTTGATTGTGATCGACTATTGCGCTTATGTCAGGATATAGGCGTTCCGACAGCAAGATTACCTTTGCGTTATTATATACACGTTTGAAAAGAAAACGGAAAATCGGTTTTTCAACATCTTTACTCATTCCCTTGTTGTGCTGGTGGATAACTAATTTACGTCCAAATAATTTGCACATCAAGGCAAAAGGTGCATCCTTAAGGAAGCCGACACCATGACAGGTGATGGCAATATAGCATGCATCATACCTCTTTGAGCACAATTTTCCGAATGTCTTGAAATAAGATGAAAGGAAACGCAAAATCTTTACCGGCGATTTCTTTCCAATTTCATCCATCTTCCGGGAAATTGAGAGATTGACCCAATCCAGTTCTACTGCCTCATTAATTATTTTGCTGTCCTTGATATACTGCGTCATCATTGCCGATCCGTGGACAGGCGGAGGTAGTGGCGCAATCATCAATACACGAGGCTTATGTTTTTTCCCCATACTCAATCACCGATTCATAGATAATTTAACATACATATACCGAGCTTATCTTGTACGTCAGTATCTGAATTCTGTGAAATGCTTTCCCTGCCAACGGTGCTTGTTTTTTAAAACTATAAAATAGCAGCCACGGAGTAGCTTAGTGAAATAGAAAGCATATAATTTAAGGCCCCTGCGATCGTTGACATATCTTCCACCATATTTTTGATTTATGGTTTTTTCATCATTATCCCAAATCGCTCCACCAAGAGCCGTTTTGGTCCCCCCATATACTCGGATGCCTCCTATAGGTTTATTCAGGGAACGCACCTTGAAACCTCCCTCATATACCCTGATCAGCCACTCAACATCCATTTCAGCATGAAAATTTTGATTTAGATATCCCAGTTTATCAAAGATTTTTCTTTTCCAAAACATTCCTTGTTGACAAATAGAATAACATCCTCGTTCCATAAAGAACCTACTCATTACTGGTTGGAAAAACCTCAAAAAATGTCCACTTCTATCAAGATTTGCAACACCACCGTTGAGGAAATCAGTTTCTGGATGAGTCATGTAATGCTCGGCGATTTTAAAGAGAGCCCCTGGCAACAGTACATCATCACTGTTTATCCACCCGACGATATCTCCGGTAGCTCTGCGCATTCCTTTATTGATCGCATCTGTCTGACCTTTATCCTTTTCCGAACACCACCAGGAAATTTTGTCACTGTATTTTTCAATTATTTCCTTGGAATAGTCTGTTGACCCGCCGTCGCATACTATATATTCCAGGTTAGGATAATTTTGACCCAATATGGATTTTATCGTATCTTCCAGGAATTCCCCTTGATTATACGAAGGAGTCACTACACTGATTTTTGGATAATTCTTCATATTCTGATAAGTGAACGAGTATTAATTAACTTCTTTATCTCTATGTCGGATTTATTCAACCATTTTCTTGACAGACACATTCCGCAAAGTGAATATACAACCAAATGATAGAAACTGCATCCAGTTACATCTCCCACAAACAAATTGACAAACCAACCGGCAAGCATTATACCTATACAATTAACGAACCTGCTTTTACCTTTCCATACTGCGTTATAGACACACAACAAAATAAAGCTTAAATACAATAGACAATAAACGAGTCCTCCTCTTAGCAAAAACAATAGAATCGGTACTTCTGAAATAAGTCTGTTACTACTATCGCCATTTGAAACCCCACTGAAATAATTCGAATAATACCGTGAATTAGCACCTTTCCCAATTATCAGTGCATCGTTTTTTCTAAGATCAACAGCCATCTCTAAATAAAGGAAAGTGCGTGTGTCCGTTGACATTTCATTATCATTAAATTCACTACCGACATATTCCAATATTTTCTTAAACCCTGACTCCTCTTCCTGTGCATTAATTGAGAGCAATGGAAAAAAACTTATTACTGGGAATATTATTGAGACAATGCACGTGACCTTTTGCAGCCGCCGCATGTTATATTTATAGCATAATACATAAGCAGCTATAGCAAATAATGTAAAAATATAAAAAAGTCTGGCTCCTAAAATAGCATTTATCAGCGCAATGACATAAACTATAAGTATAATTCGCTTACAGTATTTCTTTATATACATCCAAAAAGATATAAAATACACTGACAAAATACTAACTACGCCAAGATTCAGAGACAGCAAACTTACAATTAATCCTCCAAAGACATAATATTCGGAATATCTTAGTAAATCATGGAGGACATTATACTTGTCCACTGTATAGGCAAACAGAGGAGGAATGAAAATTAACGCACAGTATTCATTAAAGAAAAGGGTTGTGAATCTATTGCCTATCTTATATACCTCCGGGCTTGGAGCTATTGCACTCCTTAAAATTTCAAATGCACCCCAAAATAGCATTGAGTTTAATAGAAATCTGCTTAACTTCGAAAAGTAATTGCTCTTAATCCATGACCATGGAAACAAAATCAGCATAAACCAAACTGATAAGCTATATATAAACTTTACTATAGTTGGGGCTCCAGAGAAACTCACCCAGATACTAACTAAAAGTGATGAAGCAATCACTATTGTTAAAGAAAAGATATAGTCTCTATAGGTATAGGGGATTTTACGTTCCATTTATAAGCGTCCCATTTTGACGTGCACAGTATTTTATAAAATCTGCTATCTTATCAGGAGTTGAAGAATGACATTAAACTATCTCCTTGCCCACTGCTCGAATTTAATATACGTGCCAAGAATTTAATATACCATCCAATGCCATTCATCTACTTTAAAGGAGCAATAACCGCTTTTCTATCGCTTTCTCATAGTAATCGGGATTGCATCTTGACGAGGCTCAGCAGATCTTCTTTTCAATATTCCTCTCTATCGTGATTGTAATCACGCATTATATTTCTTCTGAGAATTCTGACTGGATTGCCCCCCATAATACAAAACGACTCTTTCTCACAGTTCCGCGTAACTACAGTATTCATACCAAAAATACATCTTTCCGGTGTCTTTACTGAATGCATTACCTTACATTGTGTACCAAACCAATTATAATCACCAATCTCAATCTTGCCACCCGCTTTTGTATATTGTTTAGTATTTAAGTCATATAGTGGATGGAAACTTGTGTCCATAATTAGGCATTCCCACCCCACACGTGCACCCCTGCCAAAAGTTATTCCATGCACCGAAACTAATTTTAGGGCGGCGGTTGCTACAAAATCTTCCCCAAATGTCACAGATGTCTTTTTTCCGAATGACAAGAATGTAGAATTACCAAGAATTGCCTTACCGTCAAATATTACAGTACCGCCTCTATTCTCCCAATAAATCCCATCATTAGGATAAACATATATTCCGTAGCGGCCCATCCTTATCATTCCAAATTTTATTTCCCCATTTATTTTCACCGAGCCGCCAAGTGCTATAAAATGAGGTTTATATAACAAGATAGGCAATTTAATTGCCTGTTTAAAAGGAAGGTAATGAAAATTAAAATAGATTGTATGAAATAATGACGGAATCTTTGATCCAATTATCCAACGTTCTTTCCACAATTTAGAAAAAATCATCTCATTTATGATTTATTTTGTTAAAAACAAGGTTTTTTATATGATCATCAAGCACTTAATTTAATCTATCATAGACAAGGGACCTTTACGACTATAACACCACTTTATAAATCCGGTTTTCAAGACCCATTGTAATCACAATAATATGGAAGCCTGCAGGGAGGTCAGTTATGTATATGCTGTTCGACAACGAGGACTCCATTCTACGTTCAAGGCTCCCGTCTATCCCATAGACTGAAATACTATAATCTGTTTTATCAGATGATGTATCTTTTATCTTCAGACTTCCGTGATATGCATTCACAATAAATCTCCTTTCATAGGAGCTGATAGGATCTGATATGGCAGACGGTCTCGGGTCTTCTCTCTGGATACCCGCATTGGCCATGATACTGTCAGCCTTATGGTGAGGCAGACAAAAGATATGATCACCACCGTTACAATATACGATATCCGTCCCCCCTTCAGGTGCGTCTATACCTCCGAAATTCTCCCGGTCGCTTTCAAGGACATAAGTTGTATCCACCTCCACTATTCCTGTGCGATGATAGAAAAACCATCTTCTATCTGTCATAATGACATTGTTGTTGAGTCGCACATTTGATGAGCCCTCATCAGCATAGATCGCTCCCTGTTGAAAATTCTTATGCTTCATCAACTCATCGATATAATTTCCCTGTATAAGTAAGCCGCTTTTTCCGAAATGGCTTAAGGTATATATCGCGCCGCCGTCTGTACATTTCTGGGTGTCACCAATAATCTTATTGTCCAAAACCTTAACATTCCCTTGCGTATTCGGCTTCATTGTCCATCCCCAACCTACTGATATACCGGTGTACGGGCAATCATATAATTCGTTATGAGATATGGTGAGATCCTCAGCATAGAACGCTTCTATCGCCGCACATGAAGGATAGTCCAGACCGATATTCCGAATAAGATTGTTTGAAATATATGTATTCTTTACAGGGCGAATACCATCGCTGTAGATTATGTGTTCTTTGTCACTCACACTTATGGCAGTGCCCGAAATATCTTCAAACTCACAGTCCTCTATAGTAATCCCTTCTATATTATTTATGACATGCAATCCATTTGTTGACAGTTTTGTAAATCTGCATGAGTCAAATTTAACATTTCTGGCATCAGAGATTGAAATTGCTGACGGAATAATATCCAGCGCATCTATGGCTGAATAAAAGACTGAGGTTTGGAGTGGAACAAATCCGTTATGCAAAGTCCACGTCCAGTTGCAATGCGAAAACTCAATATCGCTAAAATTCAAATTGGAAACAACACTATCTGAGGTGTGCACGGAAAGGATTTTTTCCAACCTTGGAACCACAGCCTCAATATTGTCCTTTGTCTCTCCATGCCTCAAGAAATAATATAAAGTCCTGTGAATGGGATCATAGCAGAATTCTCCCGGGTCGTCCAATAAATCCAATGTATTCTCGAAATAATATGGCCTGTCCGCACCGATGCCGATCCAATTGCCAACAGGTTGCTGGGAAAGCGCAACATCAAAATTCCTTATGCATACCAGCACCTGGTCTTCAGGCACATCGGGCTGTATCTCAGTCTCCAGAATTGCTTCTACCTTGAAAGAGAAGCTTCGCCAACTATGATAATGCTTTATTTCCATCCCAGATATGTCTTTAAAAGATGGGAAATCTTTCTTAGGAAAGAGCAATCCCTGAATTTTCTGTCCATCATGGACTCCATCGAAAATTCTTGTAGCATATCCCGTAAAGCCAGAAGACTTCTTCATTCTCTCACCTCCCATCCACAGGTTATTGATATCAGCATCCAATGTGGTTTTTACAATTCTTGGATTGCTCTCTTCAATCTGCCATCCTTTTAGCTGCATTCCCCCGCTTATGATAGGTTTGCACCCCTCCTTGGCGACAAAAGAAATAGCATTATCCCTTGTGGTCTCAGTAAAAACAATGGAATCATTCAGATAATACACACCATCATCTAAAATCACCACGCAGTCATCATTCAGACCATTACGAATCTGTTCCTTAATATTATCTATAGCTCCTTCCAGTGAAGATAATCCAATACCTTCCGGATAAACTTCGTAAACTACCTCAGAATGAGTTTTAACAGATACGGCCAAAATAAGTAATGTAGATAATGCATTGATTAATTCTCTCTTCATTCTTCAAAAGCAGAGTTTTATGATTTAGATGTTTTTTTCTGAAACGTGTAGATAAAAATGCATAGCTGCATCCGAGTTCAGATATCTATCTCCATTTGAAGTTCGTCACAGTCATTGTAAACATCACTGCCCAGCACCACAACCATAGAATACCTATCGGATTCGACAGCTGAAAACACTGATTGCACATTGTCAAAATAGGCTAAAGCCCAACAGCAGACTTTGTCTTCAAATCCCTTCCGTGTAACTTCTGCAATACAAGGTTTTTCAGCCAACAAGACTTCATAGACTTTGTCCTGTTTGATTTCTGAAATTGTAATCCTCATATACTATTCGGTAAGTGACCGCTGAGGGTCAAAAATTAAGCTCTTGAGTTTGACTCAAGAGCAATTTCGTTTATTTTCGCTTTATTATTGGATGGTCATCTGTTGTTGACCGGTCGTTTCCGTAAAATATGCTTGGACAGATCTAACAAAACTATCAGTAGAAAAATGTTTCTGCGCCATTTCTCTACAATTAGTCCGCATTGACTCAATTTCTTCAACTGATAAATTGCATATTGTATATATGCCCTCCGCTAAATCTGATTCATCTCCAACTTTAGCCTTGTAACCTGTAAAACCATTTACCACACAATCTTGTGCCACACCTATATTGAAAGACACCACGGGGGTTCCGCATGCAAGGGCTTGATTAACCATCGAAGGTCCTGCATCATTAATCGACGGAGAAAGATAGCAAGTTGCCATTGAATACAACACCGGAAGCTCGTTATAACTTACAAAGCCCAGATATTTATAATCAAACGGGATCTCCGGTAAAATATGTTCAATTTTACGGCCTGCTATAAGAAGCAGTACTTTTGCCTTTTCTCCATCATTTAACTTATGCGAATAAACATTTAACGCTCTGAGTAATTCACGCATTCCTTTTTTAGGATCAGTCAGAGATTGACAACCAAAAAATAATAAAGTGGTTTTCTCTTTTGGAATATTATACCTCAATCTTGCTTCATCAATATTTCGTGGACTAAAATGTTTCAAGTCCACGATGCCAAGACTTTTAATATAAGTCCTATCCTTTAATAATACCGAATTCTTATAAATCTGTTGCATATAAGAATTTCCCAAGATGATCGGGCGAATCTCATCATACAAATTTTTTCTTAGCAGAGTGTTCTTATATGTAACATCAAATGGATCTGTCGAAAGCCATCCCGGACAGTTTCCACATCCACTTGTATATCTATCGCAGTCAACGTAATAGTGACAACCTCCAGATAAAGCCACAAAGTCAGCCATAAGAAAAAACATTTTACAATCGTATTTTCTATACAGCTGACTCAGAGTTACGGAGGTGACAAAATACTGCCAGAAGAAAACCATTATAATATCATAATGTTTATTCTTTGTGACTTTTATAATCTTCTTAGCACTAACGGGCTGTTGCGTATCAGAATAATTAAAAAAACAATATTTAGGTATCCGGCGTTTAATTCTTGATATTATTTTCCATGTCAAGTTAGTAGTGTACTTGTAAAACCAATTTTCTCTGGGGTATATATATTTTATATCCCTTCTATCCTCTACTGGATAAACGGTCAAATAATCTATGTCATATCCATTTTCACGAAATGCATCATAAACTTTTTCTCCTATACGGCCAAAATCGTATTTTGCATTTGAAATGAACAGGATTTTTTTATTTTGAGTAAAATCCATCAACACAGTCTATTATTAATTTAACCTCTTGATCTTTCAATTCGTAGAACATGGGGAGGCGGAGGAGGCAGTCGGCGAAACGGTCGCAATTGGGAAGGTCTAGGCCCACTATCTGCAGCTCGTCACCCACAGCCTCGACTTCCTGGCAATAGTCGGGGCGTGAGGATGGATGGCTGGTATAGAAGCCGGATTTGTGTAGACTGAGATAGTGGAATACCGACAGAATGTCCTTTCCCTTGAGGTGCTTTATCAAAGCCGTGCGTTCCTCGAGTGACCGACAGACGATATAGAACATGTGGGCGTTGTTGGTGGCATAATCAGGAATATCGGGGAGTTTGAGATATCCTTTATCTGCCAATGGCTTCAAACCTTCATAGTACATGTTCCAGATCTCCTTGCGCCTGTTCTGTATCATCTCCATGTTTTCAATCTGGGCCCAAAGAAATGCGGAGATAAGCTCGGAGGGGAGGAAGGAGGAGCCTGTATCCACCCAACCGTATTTGTTGACTTCGCCCCGGAAGAACTCCGAGCGGTTGGTGCCTTTTTCCCAGATGATCTCAGAGCGGCGGATAAATCTTTCATCGTTGATTGTCAGGAGTCCCCCCTCACCTGCAATTATGTTTTTTGTCTCATGGAATGAGAAGCAGCCCATGTGTCCGATAGACCCAAGCGGGCGACCTTTGTAGTAGGAGTCGATCGCCTGGGCGGCATCCTCGACCACAAGGAGATTGTGACGGTGAGCTATATACATGATCCTGTCCATGTCGCATGCGACACCGGCGTAATGCACAGGGACAATCACCTTTGTCTTGTCGGTTATGAGGGACTCGATTTTGTCAAGATCAATATCGGGGTTGTCCTTGCAGCTGTCACAGAATACAATCTTAGCTCCTTGACGGACAAAAGCGAGTACGGTAGATACGAAAGTGTAGCTCGGAGCAATCACTTCGTCACCAGGCTTTATATCGCACAGGATTGCCGCCATTTCAAGTGCATCGGTGCATGATGTTGTCATCAATGCTTTCTTGAATCCATACTTCTCCTCAAAGAAATTCTGACACTTCTTAGTAAACACGCCGTTTCCAGAGAGTTTACCCGAATAGACGGCCTGATAGATGTAATGAGCTTCCTTTCCCGTAAGGAAGGGCTTGTTAAAAGGAATCATATATTTTGAATATATTTTGTTATTTACATTTAAGTATGGAGCCTCCCCAGGAATAACCGACTCCAAAGCCGCATATCAACACCGCTCCCTGCAGCAAACCCTGTTCCCTGGCATCATAGAGAGCAATTGGAATGCTATTGCTAACCGTGTTGCCAATCTTCTCCATATCAATGAAGAACTTCTCCTCCGCAATCTTGATTTTTTTCCTAAGGAAATCAAGCATATATCTGTTTGCCTGATGGAAAACAACCAATCCGAGCTCATCTAATGTCAAATTGTTCTTGGTAAGAGTTTGTTTTACCACTGCCGGAACATTCTTTTGTGTGAACATGAAAATCTCAGAACCATTCATAAACAGATAGTCCGATGAATGCGGGTTCCCATTTTCGTCAAATATCAGATTCCCAACTGGTTTAGGGCAGAGAGCACCACCAGATTTTATTATAAGGTTTTCAGCTCCACGACCATCTGTGCCAAGCGCAAACTCACCTATCTCGGCAAATCCGTCGGCTGATACCAATGTGGCGGTCGCAGCATCACCGAAAATAGTACGGTTTCCCTTGTCGCGAGGGTGAAGATGCTTACTGTAAGTTTCACCTGTCAATAGCAATATATTCGTTGCAATCCCACCGACAATAAGGCCTTTGGCAATAGATAAGCCATACACAAAACCCGAACAACCGAGATTGAAATCAAAAGCTCCTATATCAGTTCGTAAGCCAAGACGTTCTTGTATTAGACATGCTGACGTGGGGAGAATATAGTCCGGACTCTGTGTACAGAATATCACAAAATCTACCTCACTTTTTGATATCTCTGGATTTTCTTCAAATAACCTTTCTGCTGCTTTGACTGCAAGATCAGCTGCAGTCTCTCCCATTACGGTTACATGACGTTCTTTGATCCCTACTTTATCCGCGATTTTTTCAACTGTCCATTCAGGAAAGTCAGCCACCAACTCTTCATTGGTTACAACCTTTTCTGGAAGATAATAACTGATGGCTTTTACAAAAGACTTCATGATTTCAAATTGTGCACCCTCCATCAACCTTTATATCTGACCCGGTAAGATATGATGAAGCGCCAGAAAGGAGGTAAACGGCAGCATATGCCACATCTTCTGGCAATCCCCATCGTTTCATCGGCACTCCCTCAACAGCCTTTTCCAGATCCTCCATGCTTACTGCACCCTGTGTATGCATTGGTGTCAGTATCAGACCTGGAGAAACAGTATTGAAACGTATTTTCTTACCTGTCAATTCTTTAGAACAAAACTTGAGATATGACTTCAATGCAGCTTTCCCAGCTCCATAAATACCGTTGCCCATTACGAAATCTTCATTCCCCGCAATGGAGTCGATAGCAACGACCGAGCATCCAGGTAAGTATTTCTTTTTCTTGACCACTTTACGGATTATTTCTATCGGAGAGAATAGATTGGTGTTAAAAATTTTGTCAAATTTTTCTTTAGTGGAGAACAGGACGGGAAACATCTCTACAATACCGGCGGCCAAAACCAGACCATCAAGTTGCGGAAGGCAGTTAATGAGATTGTCTATGCCCGTGGTGTCGCTCAAATCTGAAACGATTGCCTTATGGCCTTCTCCTGCAAGCATGGACATTGTCTCATCCAACCGACGCCCGTTACGGCCTGTGATCACTATTGCCGCTCCCATTTTCGAGGCAACCACTGCAATCGCACGACCAATTCCTGAAGAAGCACCTGTCACAAGGATAGTTTTACCTTTTAAAGAGAATGGATTGAATGATTCACTCATATTTCTATTAGTTTAGGGACTACTATACTATCAGTTTCAAAATATACACTTCCCCATGATAGTCCGACTCCAAAGCCACATGCAATATGGTTAAGCTTTTCATTTTGTAACCTTTCTCGTTCCCTTGTAACGAGTACCAATGGAATGGATGCGCTTGATGTGTTTCCAAATTCATCCATACAATATGGAACTTTTTCTTCAGGAAGTTTAAGCTTCTTGCGGATCATCTCATTCATCATCATATTTGCCTGATGGAAGGAAAAGATATCAATCTTATCCTTATCTAAATCAAAATGATCTAAGAGTTGCTTAACCGATTTTGGTGCCTTTGTGATACCAAACGAGAATACGTCCGTACCATCAAGTTCTACTTGAACACCATTACGTATCTTGTCCTCCCCATGGTCAATTGCCGTTAGCGAATTGCTGTTAAATGGGTTTCTATATCCGCCTTCGCGAACAATGATGGTTTCGGCTCCTTTCCCATCAGTGTTGAAGGTGAACTGCATCCCTTTTCCTGATGGTGTATATTCAATTGCTGTAGCGGTTCCGGCATCTCCAAACAGAGGCCAGACGCTTTTGTCATCGGGAGAGCATACTTTCGAAGGGGTATCGCCTGCAAGCAACAACCCTTTCTTTATCGTGCCATTTTGGATTAGGGAAGCTAAAACGCTCATTGCATAGACCCACCCGGAACAGCCTAGGGAAATGTCTAGTGTGTAACACTCTCTTGTCAGTCCTAGCCTCTCCTGAAGGATACAAGATGTTGCCGGTAAATGGTAATCAGGGGTCTGACTTACAAAAATAAGAGCGTCAATTTCTGATTTTTCCCATTCCAATTCTTCTGTCAGCTTTTCGGTTGCCTGACAGCACAAATCAGAAGTGGTCACATCACTATTTGCTCGTCGCAACGCTTTTATTCCAGTCGATTCCATGAAACTATTTACACCCTCCCATTTGTAGATGTCAGATATTCTATCAGAAAATAGGGGGACACATGCCGAGATTCCCTTTACGGCAACATTCTTTATGTCAAGGAAAGCCATTTCTTACTTAGAGGTAATAAGGTTATATAGCTCCTGAATAGTGTTTGCCTGACGCATTTCAGCGCCCCTGATTTCTACGTCGAACTCTTCATCAGCGAGGGCAATTACGCCGAGAGCCGAGAGCGACGACCACTCGTCGAGCTCGCGGAAATTGGTTTCGGGGGTGAGGGTTGAGACGTCTGTATCATCGAATATTTCGGCGAACTTTTCAATAAATTCATTAATTTCCATAATGATTCTTCTATTTTTTCCTTTTTTTGGTATTTAGGGTATATCAATGTATATTCTTGATTGTTAACATCTTCATAGCTGACAGGCAATACATTTACAAGTATCTTATTATATTTTGTTGCTCTTTTATTGTCTTATTTTTATGTTAAGAAAGACACTTCTTACTTAGAGGTAATAAGATTATATAGATCCTGAATAGTGTTTGCCTGACGCATTTCAGCGCCCCTGATTTCTACGTCGAACTCTTCATCAGCGAGGGCAATTACGCCGAGAGCCGAGAGCGACGACCACTCGTCGAGCTCGCGGAAATTGGTTTCGGGGGTGAGGGTTGAGGCATCTGTGTCGTCGAATATTTCGGCGAACTTTTCAATGAATTCGTTGATTTCCATAATGTTTCATTTTATTAGTCGTTCAATTTTTTTCCTTCTTATTTTGTATTGAGGATATGTCAATGTATATTCTTGATTATTAACATCCTCTTGATTATCAGACAATACATATCCAAGCATCTTATTATATTTTATTGCTCTTTTATTGTCTTTCAAGACATGTATAAAGAGTTTTTTTAATTTTAATTCTTCAAAACAAAAATCCAGGAAACATATTGCTACTTGAAAGTTATAGGAGGTGTTTAGAAAATCATCGTCCCAAATAAATATACCCAATTCGCCTATGCTTTTCTCATAGTCAATATCCCGAATATTTGTTAGACCAATTTCCTTTCCATCAGCCTCTATGATATAGTATAAGTTATTATCATTATTGATTTTTTCGAACCATTGTTCTTGCATTTCCGGTGTTATTTCCTCACGGTATTCCATATACCGGGATATCTTCGGATCATTTCTCCATTTCCGGACTAATTCTATTTTATCATGGGTAAGCCGTTTGAGCTTTGCCCCATGTTTCTCTATTAAATCCTTCATTATAAGCTTAATAAATTAATCAATGAATATCCTTGTTTATGATTTGCTACCTCATTCTCAATAACTGCTTTATTCGATTATCAGACTATTGAATTTATTACTTGTATGATCTTGTAGATGCCCAACTTCTCTTTTCATATTCAATTCCCATAATTGTCTGTGGAGGACAGGACAAGAGATTTCTCAGACATGTATTCTATTACGGATTATCAATATTATCCTTTCTCTCATCGCTGGAATCATTGTCAAGAAGGAGCTAAAGACAACAACCGTCATAATAAGTAGAGCAACTAAAAGTATATTTATGATTCCCTCTCCAATTGATGAAAAATTGTAAATCATCACACAGGCAACAACAGGAGTTATTGCCGCCTTAAGACAATTCCAATAGCAGTTGACAATTTCTTTTAATGGGTATTGTATCTTTCGGCAGAGAATATATGGTTTAACTCCTAATCCAAATGCAACGGCTTGCAGAATGGTCATATATTGGACCCATATAACGTCGAATCCGCACCGAAGGAGAATGTACAACAACCCAAATTCACCTAAACCCAACCAAACGCATGCGAGTGAGTTCCCTTTTAGTTCTCCACTCGCAACCATAGGAACGTAGAATGTGCTTGAAAATACATTGCAAATTTGCGCGGCAACAATATACTGGGCAAATATAACAGCATAAGGCGGCACTTCGACAAGCCAAAGGTGCATCAATGGTTTCATGCATACTATAAGAGGTAGGCCGATAAGAAGCATAAGGTCCCATACAAATACGGTAGATTGTAGATTAAGTTTGCGTGAGGATTCCCTATCACCGGATGCATATAATTTGATAATCTGAGGATTCATCGCTACCAAAAAATTGCTTGAAAATTGTGTCAATGCGGATGATATCTGACTTCCTACAGCCTGAGCAGCGGCAACTGCCGGAGCAAAGAACATGTTTATCAGCACGGTCAGCCCCTGTGTATTCAATATCTGAGTTATATTTGCTATCAGACTCCAGCCAGAGAATCCAAGCATGCTTGAAAATATTTTCTTATCGAAAATCCTTGTCAGATGCGACTCGTTATACATTCTTATACAATAGATACGGTAAACTATGGCCACAATCAATTGAATTGAAGCGATGAGCAACGCATACCATACCAGCTTCTCTATGGGAGCAAGAGATATGGCATAAGCGACTCCAAGTTTGCCGACTGCCTCAAATATACCTATATACGCATATATATTCATTCGCTCGTGGGCGATGATCACGGATGAATATGGTACCTGCGTTATACTGATAAATGCAGTGAAAGCTGAGATGTACAAGGTATATAACGCCGGAGTTTTAAGGTCTTCTGGTATAATTAGTCTGGTGCTGACAAACCATGTGCCTCCAGTAGCAAGGATAACAAGAACAATCAGAGCAAGAATAAGATGTGTATAAAAAGCAGTGGAGAATGTAAGCCTAAGTTTTTCGTCATTTCCGCCTCCTAACTCAAAAGTCAAGAATCTTGATGTCCCGGTGCTTAGAGTTCCGTTGAGAAATCCCAACATAGCGACTACTCCTCCAACCGAATTATAAACGCCATATTCAGTAATACCGAGCTTCTCGAGTACTATGCGAGAAGTGAATATGGTGACGGCCATCACGAATATCATCCTCACATAGAGAGCAATCGTGTTTTTCGCAATGCGTCTGTTATTTCCTCCATTCATTTCTATTGGACGACAGCTTCTAATCTATATGAGCTCACAGTGGCAATGTCGGCCACCGTATCTAATTGGTGTAGGGAATATTTAGTCGAGCTTTCCGAAATTGACTACCAGGATCTTGGTCTTTTTTTGATATTAAGACTTTTGCTATATTAGTCAAGATTATGGTGACCTGTGCGCTCAATCTCCTCAACAACATTCATCAAGTATTTACCATACTGGTTTTTCAGCATCGGTGTGGCGAGTTCTATCATTTTCTCTTTTGAAATCCAGCCCTGACGGTAGGCTATGCCCTCCAGACATGCTATCTTGAGGCCCTGGCGCTTTTCAAGTACTTCGACATAGATTGAAGCCTCGGCAAGGGAGTCATGCGTACCAGTATCGAGCCATGCGAAACCACGAGGAAGGATCTGTACTTTGAGTTCGCCATCCTTCAGGAATTCCTGATTGACAGTTGTAATCTCCAGTTCGCCACGGGCCGAGGGTTTGATATGTTTAGCCACGTTCATCACCTTGTTGGGGTAGAAATAGAGACCGACCACAGCATAGTTGGATTTCGGATGCTCCGGTTTCTCTTCTATTGAAAGGCAAACACCATCATTGTCAAATTCCGCCACTCCATAACGCTCCGGATCATTCACCCAATAGCCAAATACTGTAGCTTTGGCGTTATGTTCGGCTTCGGCTACAGCCTTTTTTAGTATCTCTGAAAAGCCAGCACCATGGAAAATGTTGTCGCCAAGGACAAGACATACGGAATCGTCCCCGATAAAGTCCTTGCCTATGATGAAAGCCTGTGCAAGACCATCGGGCGATGGCTGTTCTGCGTAAGTAAACTTTACACCATAGTCAGAGCCATCCCCAAGTAAACGCTTGAAGCCTGCCAGGTCAGTTGGGGTAGAGATTATGAGTATCTCGCGGATTCCAGCAAGCATCAAAGTAGAAATCGGATAATACACCATCGGCTTGTCGAATATCGGCAGGAGCTGCTTGCTCACTCCCTTTGTTATCGGATAAAGCCTTGTGCCGGAGCCGCCGGCCAGTACAATACCTTTCACGGTTGCAGAATAAAATCGAAAAAATAGTTCCGGGGCGATGTTAATAACTATTGTAAAATTCTCCTACGATTCGTGCCCCGGAAACTATTATGGTGAATGGGTGTGCGTTGTGCTATTTGTGGCGCATTCGCGACAATATCTTTTTGTGAGCTGAAGCTCGCTTTTGTATCAATGGACGGCTTCAACTTGCTGTCAGCCCGAGGATCCAGAGGGTCTGGGGATGGGAGGAGAGGAGGTTTTTGGCGCGGGTGACGGTTGCCGGATCTGTCTTGTCTATGCCGAGATGGGGATAGGTGGTGTCGGTGGAGAGGGCGCAGTGGCAGTGGCGGAGGGTGGTCTGGAACCGGTTGAGGTAGGTTTGTTTCAGGGTCTTGGTCCAGAGGATATAGTAGGTGGGTGCCAGGTCGAGGTGGGTGCGGGAGTTGGTTTTTGCCAGGGCTGCCGTGGCTTTCTCGAGCTGGCGCGTTATGGTGGGGTAATTGAACTCGGACGTGCGGGTGGAGAGGATGGCCGTGACGAGGGAGAGGTGGTCAGCGGTATGACCCGGTTCAACGATAGCGGTCTGCACATAGTCGGCGATGTCGATGAGGGCTTCGCGGGAGAGGTAGTCAGCCCGACCGGAGAGCTGTTTTATGCGGCGGATAATGGCCTGATCGTCGGGATAGCCGTCTGGACGGAATGGGGTGAGACGATCACCGGGGCGGTAAGGGAGACCGAGATGGCGGGCGCGGATTTCGGCCTCGACGGTCTCGGCGCGGAGGAGTTCGTCTGCCTTGGGGTGTTTGCGGCGGAGGAGCTCATCGACGATATGCCATTGGGTGACACGGGTGAAGGGCTCCATCTTATTTCGACGGCGACGTTCAGCGATCTTCTCAGGGGTGGCGAGGAGGGATAGGAGCTGGGCTTCGCCAAGTATCGGGAGCGGAGATCCAGTATCGGCGAGCGGAGCCCGCAGTATCGTATTTTGGATAGCGGATAGCGGCATCGCTAATTATTCAATGTTCATTTCATTGCCAGTGGCTTGACGTAGATTTCGGGGACGTGGACCTCGGTCTTTATGGCGTATTTGTCGGAGAGGCGTATATAGATGCTGCGAAGCTCGGATTCCTCGCGGATGTCGTAAATGGTGCCTTCGAAACCGGCCATTATGCCGCCGGTGATGATTACCTGACGTCCTACACCGACGGGTGTGTCCGATGTGAGGCTCACTTTTATGTCGGGGGTGAAGATGCCTATCATGCGTTGGAATGCCATCATGCTTCGAGGGTCGATGACGGAATAGTCGCTGGCAGGCGTATTGGTGTTCTTGAATACCCAACCGAGGCTCTCCGACTTGATATTTGAGTCGAGATTCCTTACCTGACGCGGATATACGTGGAAGAAGACTACGTCGGGGATGACGGGAACGGTGTCGGTGATGATTTTCTTATCTACACGGCGACTGATTTCCTTCTGGGGATAGAAGAGGGTGTCGGAGTCGTAATAGTTGCCGAGGGTTTCCCGTATATAGGGTTGGAGAGTATCGTAAGAGGCTGAGCGACGGAGCTTGAGGGCGTACCAGCGTTTCCGGGATGTGGTGAAGGATTCAGCCACGCGATGCTTGATTTCGCGAAGCTCGTCGGCGGAGAGTGACGTAGGATCGAGGGAGCGTAGATAGGCGAACTCATCGGGAAGATTCGGTGACATCTGTCGGAGAACCGGTAGGGAGACACCGATAGACTTTGCCTTGGTCATCCATAGCGCGAGGATTGTGCTGGGGGTGACGGGTTCGGGAAAACGAATATCCTTGGTGCGGAGATAAAGGTCGATGGCGGCAGTGGTCTCACGGATGAGCTGGGGCAGACGTTTGCGGCTCTGGCCGAGGTCGAAAATATATCGTCGTCGGTGGTGGAAATCAGCAGTACGGATAATATCGTCGAGTTGTGGAAATTCCGGGATGTAAGTGTCAACGGTGAGGGAGATGGCTTTGCCGATGTCGGAGGAGGCATTGAAAAGCAGATAGAGGAACACCGCGACTTCGGGGCGGACCATGGCATCTGCCATCATGACATCGAATATCTTCTCAATTTTGGAAAGTGCGGAAGGGAGTGCCCGAGCGTTGGCGGAGGATTCGGCAGCAGCGATAGCGGCTATGCCGTCGAAAGGATCTCCTTCTGCATTGTTGACGGCAGCATACTCTTTATATATGGTTGAGAGTTTGCCGACATATCGACGGCGGCTGGCAACGGAGAGACCACGGTCGATCATCGTTGCAACCCATAGTTTCAGAGCCTCGGCTACGGATTGGACGCCGCTACCCTTAGTAGCGGAAATGAAGGAAGAGATTGCCTTGTAATCGATGGTTGATTCCGGTAGCTGATTTAGCCTTATTGCAATAAATTCAGAAAATGACACCATTAAAGCCATTATAGCTTAGCCGATTACGAGAATCGAAAGTCGAACCTAACGTTTATTTCAGGTAATTCCTATTCTCCCCCCTGCCGATAGCCTTACGTGCGGCAAGTGGTGTGGATAGACAATATGTTGTGGCGGTTGTCATTATTGGACAATGCCCTGTGGAAGCGCCTGGTTTTCCGTTATCTCTTCCTAAGAGATA
>CAYZPI010000045.1:0-24913 GCA_964480085.1 uncultured Bacteroides sp.
AGGAAGCTAACGGTGTTAGCTGGCTCCACGGTGAAGTGTCTAAGAAGATGTTTGCCGGTGTTTGGAAAGGTTACAGCTGGGAAGAAAGCCATGTAGGCTACGTGACCAACGGTGTTCACATGCCCACTTGGGCTGCTTCTGAATGGAAGGCTTTCTACAAACAGAAGCTTGGAGCACAGGTGTTCACTCACCAGAGCGAACCCGAAGCTTGGAAGGGCATTTTCAAATGCTCCGACCAGGAAATTTGGGATCTTCGCATGCAGATGAAGAACAAGTTTATCAACTTCGTTAAGCGTGACTTCAAACAGAAATGGCTTGCTAATCAGGGCGATCCCTCTTCAGTAATGAAGGTTCTCGATAAGATTGATCCTAACGCTCTAATTATTGGTTTCGCTCGCCGTTTCGCTACCTACAAGCGTGCTCATCTTCTCTTCACCGACCTCGACCGTCTTTCTAAGATTGTCAACAATCCTCAGTTCCCCGTGCAGTTTATCTTCTCAGGTAAGGCACACCCCGCTGACGGCGCAGGTCAGGGCTTGATCAAACGCATCATGGAGATCTCCCGCATGCCGCAGTTCCTTGGCAAGATTATCTTCCTTGAGGATTACAATATGATTGTGGCCAAGCGACTTGTTACCGGTGTTGATATTTGGCTTAATACTCCTACACGTCCGCTCGAAGCATCCGGTACATCAGGCGAAAAAGCCGAAATGAACGGTGTGCTCAATTTCTCCGTGCTTGACGGATGGTGGTACGAAGGATATCGTTTCAACGAGAACGCCGGCTGGGCACTTACCGACAAGCGCACCTACACCGACCAGAGCCAGCAGGACAAGCTCGATGCAGCTACAATCTATTCCATGCTTGAGAATGAGATAATCCCTCTGTATTTTGCAAAGAACTCAAAGGGCTATTCGCCGGAATGGGTGCAGTACATCAAGGGTTCGATCGGAGATATAGCACCTCATTTCACCATGACCCGAATGATCGAGGACTACATCACACGCTTCTACGATCCCGAAGCAAAGCGCTCTGCTAAACTCAAAGCCAACGACTACGCCCTCGCCAAGGAAATAGCCGCTTGGAAACAGGAGGTAGCATCGAAATGGGATGGCATCAAGGTGTTCGATGTCAAGACACACAGCTCGGACAACTCCACTGTCACCGGTTCGGAATACAAAATCGAAGCCATCATTGACACAAACGGCTTAGGCAAAGACCTCGGTCTCGAACTCGTGGTATTCAAGAACGAAAACGGAGAGGAGCACATCTGGAAGAAACAGGATTTTAACGTTGTGAAGGAAGAAGGCAACGTTTTCACTTACGAGTTGAAATCAAAACTGATGGATGCCGGTGTCTACCGCTACAGTTTCCGTCTCTATCCCAAGAACCCCGCCTTGCCCCACCGTCAGGATTTTGCGTTCACTCGCTGGATATAATCCTCATCACATACAAGAAAAAGCAGCTACCGTCCATAGAAAGCGGTAGCTGCTTTTTTACATTTCAGTGTCACCGGATATGCGTTTCAGCAAGGAAGAATTATAATATGCTGGATCGTGGGTGACTTCCTCTCCTAAAAATGGAGGGAGGGAAAAGGATTCTTCTTCACGGGGGAGTTCAATCTCTGCGACGACAAGCCCTGACAAGTCACCGTGGAACCGGTCCACTTCCCATCTGAATCCGCCAAACGGAACTATATACCTGGTCTTTTCAAGGCACCTAACTTTACAAGCCGAAATCATGTCCTGGGCATCACGTACAGGAACCTCATACTCCCACTCATTGCGTACAGCACCATGATTTCGACTCTTTACCGTAATGAAAGCCTTAGAATCCAGGATGCGGATACGCACGGTGGAGTCAGGATCATAAGAAAGGTAACCTTGTGATATTCTCATCGAGGATTGAGCCATAGACAAGTAGGAATTGTCGGTAACAAGGAATTTGCGTTCAATCTCTTTTGCCATAGATCTATATTATGATTTTGCGTATACAAAATTACACAAAATTTGATTATTTCAAAGATAATCACGAAATTTGTAACAGCAAACCAGAAATTATCAGAATGAGATATTTAATCATCGGATTAGGTATATACGGATCGAATCTTGCTCGTGACCTTTCGGACATGGGGCATGAGATAATAGGCGCAGACAACAGAAAAGCAAATGTCGATGCCATAAAGGACTATATATCAACTGTGTACCTGATTGATGCCACTGAGGAAGCGTCGCTTTCCCTCCTGCCTCTGAAAAATGTAGATCTGGTGATAGTCGCAATCGGAGAGAATTTCGGAGCGAGCATCAAAGTTGTTGCGATGCTAAAAAAAATGAAAGTGAAACACATTTATGCTCGTGCCATCGACACACTGCATGAATCAATTCTGCAAGGGTTCGACATTGACAGAATCATCACCCCGGAGCAACAAGCCGCGAGAGATCTCACCAACGAACTTGCCTTGGGGACACGCGTATTTTCCATGGCGGTTGATGAATTCCATTTCGTAATGAAATTCAGAGTTCCCCATCACTTTGTAGGACTGCGCTACAGCGACATAGATATGGAGAAGGACTACAAGATGAGAATAATAGCCGTAACCCGCGACCGCAAGGAAACGAATATCTTGGGAATTAAGCAGGATACACCCGAACTCTTCGATTACACCGCACAGGATGCAATGGTAGAGGAATCGGACATCCTCACATGTTTCGGATCAAGAGACAGTTATAAAACACTTGCCAAGGAATTAAGCAGAAACATATTATAACCCCGCGCACTCAAATGAAATGAACCATACACTCTGGATTTCCAATAAACTCAGACTTAACAATTCCAAAGGAGGAGTGAACACCACAGGTATAATTATTGCAGTGGCAGGGATAGCGATTGCAGTGATGATCATGGAGTTCACCATCGCCATAGTGCTTGGGTTCAAAAACCAAATTACGGATAGAGTAGTTGGATTCGAAGGAAAGCTGTGGGTGCTTCCGGATTATGACTACGACATGGCATCATCAGCTCCCACACTTAACGATGACTCAGCCTTAATCAACACCATAGAGCGTCAATTTCCGACTGCGCGCACCTACATGCGCTTCAGTCAACCGGGGATAATCAAGACAGACAATGATTTCGCAGGAATATATTTTACGGGGGACGAAAACAGACAAGAATCGAAATTCGAGAAATATTACATGATCGAAGGTGTATATCCCGATTTCTCCGAAGCGACAAACTCCGACAAAATTGTGATCTCCAACAGCACTTCCAAGAGCCTTGGTGTGCATACAGGAGATAAGATAAACGGATGTTTCTTCGTGAACGAAGCCATAAAGGCTCGACGCCTGGAAGTGGCAGGAATCTATGAGACAGGATTCAGCGACTATGATCAGACGGTTGCCTTCACATCAATAAACACGCTGCGAAAGATCGCCGGCGCAGACAGCACGTCGGGCACACGACTGATTATCGATGTTCCATTCAACGAGCAACTTGAGGAAGAGGCCCGTGTTCTCCAGGAAGCATTGGTTGACAGATATCGCAATGGAGAAATCGAAAAACTATATCCCGTGGACAATGTGCGGCACGCAGGGGCTATCTATTTCAATTGGCTTGAGCTTCTCAACACCAATGTAGTGGCAATCATAATCCTGATGATATGTGTTTCTGGATTCACTTTGGTATCAAGCATGTTCATCATCATTCTTGAGCGTATTCCCACCATAGGCATTCTCAGATCCTTAGGGAGTCCGAAGCATCAGATAAGAAGTATTTTCATCTTCATGGCATTGAAGATCGTTGGAATAGGATTGCTTATAGGCAACGCTGTAGGGATAGGATTGCTCTATCTGCAAGACACGATTCATGCCGTCACGCTCGACGCGGAGATGTACTATCTGAAATATGTGCCGGTGGAAATCAACTGGATATATTTTCTTTACCTCAACATTGGTGTGGTGGTGATATCCTGGATTATTCTGATATTGCCAAGCCGCGTGGCCTCCGGAGTGTCTCCGGCCGTCACCATGAGATTCGAATGAGAAAAATCGGCTAAAGACACATACGAATATCAATGCGGAAGAAGGCCGAACTTTTAGCATATTTAATTGTTTTAATAAAAAATAATTAATTCAGAGGTGGAATTTAGCTCGAATCTAATTATTTTACTTATCTTTGTAGAAGTATTTAACAATATAACATCACATGAGCGAAACAATTGATTTACAAAAATTAATAATAGAAGGAATAGAGAATAGAAAAGGCAAAGACATAACACTCGTGGATATGGCGCATATCGAATCAGCCCCTACTCCACTTTTCATAATAGCCAACGGCACCTCTTCGATGCAAGTAAGCTCAATAGCCGACAGTGTCAGGGAATACGTACAGGAACAGTCCGGCATCAAACCATACAATTATGATGGATATAAAAACTCCGAATGGATTGTAATCGACTACGGCTCCGTTCTTGTGCACCTCTTTCTGCCTGACACGAGAGAGAGATACAACCTCGAAGAGCTTTGGAGTGACGCCTACATTAAACATTTACCCGACTTAGACTGAACACTATGCCAATATTACCAAACAATCCAAACAAAAAGAAGAGAAACCTATTCGGTTTTAGTCCGTTCTGGATGTACGCGGCACTTCTTCTAATTTTAGGAACGCTTTTCTGGTTCGACGATGTGTCGCTGACAAAGGAAGTAAGCTATTCGCAGTTCGAGAACTATATTGTCAAAGACCACGGCATACAAAAAATCGTGGTACAGACAGACAAACGAGTAGCCGAAGGATTTCTCACTGATTCGCTTGCATCGAAGCTGTTTCCCGGCAAAGTAGAGTCAGGACAAACAGTACAGGCAAAGGTAATAGCCGACATTCCTTCTCCCGACAAAATCGATGAAAAGATTGAAGAATGGAAAGCCATGGGGGCTTTTCCGGCAAATGGAGAAGTAAAATATGAACGCAGCGGCGGGATGATGAATGTTTTGTTCACCTTCGGTCCGGTGGTTCTACTTGTTCTTCTCTGGGTGTTCATGTTCCGCAAAATGTCAGGCTCCGGCAGTGGCGGCGGCGGAGTGTTCAGCGTGGGCAAATCCAAGCCACAAGTATTCGACAAGGATAGCGCCAATAAAGTGACATTCAAAGATGTTGCCGGTCTGACCGAAGCAAAGACCGAAATCGAGGAAATTGTGGAATTCCTAAAAAATCCCGGTAAATACACCGAACTCGGAGGAAAAATCCCTAAGGGCGCGTTATTAGTAGGCCCTCCCGGAACGGGTAAGACCCTGCTTGCCAAAGCAGTTGCAGGCGAAGCAAACGTACCCTTCTTCTCAATGTCGGGATCAGATTTCGTAGAGATGTTCGTGGGTGTGGGTGCATCGCGCGTGAGAGACTTGTTCCGCCAGGCAAAAGAGAAGGCACCATGCATCGTGTTCATTGATGAAATAGATGCCGTGGGCCGTGCACGTGGCAAAAACCCCAACATGGGCGCAAACGATGAACGCGAGAACACACTGAACCAGCTTCTGACAGAAATGGACGGATTCGGCAGCAACAGCGGTGTGATCATACTCGCCGCTACCAACCGTGCCGACATCCTTGACAAGGCGCTCATGCGAGCCGGACGATTCGACAGACAGATATACGTTGAGCTTCCGGATGTGAACGACCGAGTAGCCATTTTCAAGGTTCACCTACGCAACATAAAGGTGGATGAAACCCTGGATATAGAGCTTCTCGCCCGCCAGACTGCCGGTTTCTCCGGAGCAGATATTGCAAATGTATGCAACGAGGCAGCCCTTATAGCAGCCCGACATAATAAGAAATATGTAGGACTCGAAGATTTCAACGCTGCTGTAGACAGAATCATCGGCGGTCTTGAGAAAAAGAACAAGCTGACAACCAACGAGGAAAAGCGCAGCGTCGCTATCCACGAAGCGGGACATGCTACAGTGTCGTGGCATCTGGAATACGGAGATCCATTAGTGAAGGTGACAATCGTGCCCCGAGGAAAAGCGTTGGGTGCAGCATGGTATCTTCCGGAAGAACGTCAGCGCATCCCCGCACAGGCTCTTCTTGATCAGATTTGTTCGCTGATGGCAGGACGTGCAGCTGAGGATTTGTTGATGAACAGTGTAGCCACAGGCGCACTCAACGATCTGGAACGCGCCACAAAAATAGCTTATTCACTCGTAGTGTATTATGGCATGAGCGAACGACTGCCCAACATCAGCTACTACGACTCGTCGGGTCAAGGTTATGGTTTTTCCAAGCCTTACAGCGAGGAACGCGCCAAAATTATTGATGAAGAGGTATCGAGAATCCTGTCAGGTCAATATGAGAGGGCATTGTCGATACTCCGGCAATACAAAGACGGACTGATAGCTCTTGCCGACGAACTCTATACACGCGAGGTGATATTCACTGCGGATGTTGAGAGAATTTTCGGAAAGCGTCAATGGGCTTCACGCTCAGATGAAATTCTGGCTCAAAAAGAGGCCGCGGAAGAAAAGAAGATTTTGCCGTCGGCAAGCATCGGTGAAAATATAAAAGACATCCCCGACGCTGAAGGAGATAAAGGTGAGGACGAATCAACACCGCCCCCGTTCAGTGGACTGGAATCGAAATAACCCGATCAATCCGGCCTGGTGAAAAACAGTGGTACAGTGACATTGTGCCACTGTTTTTTATTAAGTTCAATGATAAAAAAAATTTTTACCTCAATATATGTGTTATATCAATTTTTTTTTGTAATTTTGAGTACTTAAAAAGATTGTTTAAACACATGGCGAAAAAACAACAACCAATATGCACATTCTGCGGACGCCCTGCCGACATGGCGGAGTTCCTGGTTCCGTCATCTGATGAAAAAGCTTATATCTGCCCCGATTGTGTAGAGCAGCTGCATACCATGATATCAGAATATCATCAGTCGATCAACAAAGGAAGCAAGCCAAAGAGCAAAAAGGGAAATCGAGTGAGCCTTAATAACGTTCCGAAGCCGACAGAGATAAAAGAATTTTTGGATCAGTATGTTATCGGCCAGGACAGTGCTAAAAAATATCTTTCGGTAGCGGTGTACAATCACTACAAACGTCTTGCGCAGTCAGACGATGATGTGGATATCGAAAAAAGCAATATTATCCTTGTCGGACCCACCGGCACCGGCAAGACACTTTTAGCAAAGACCATAGCTAAACTGCTTGATGTGCCCTTCACCATAGTAGATGCGACAGTGCTGACACAAGCCGGCTATGTGGGAGAAGACATTGAAAGCCTTCTCACTCGTCTTCTTCAAGTGGCTGACTATGACGTAGAGAAAGCCGAGAGAGGCATAGTGTTCATAGATGAGATTGACAAGATAGCACGCAAAGGCGACAATCCGTCGATCACCCGCGATGTCAGCGGAGAGGGTGTACAGCAAGGTCTGCTTAAACTCCTTGAAGGTTCTGTAGTGAATGTACCACCACAAGGTGGACGAAAGCACCCCGAGCAGAAAATGATTCCCGTTGACACGAAGAATATCCTGTTCATCTGCGGAGGCGCGTTTGATGGAATAGAATCCAAGATTGCCCATCGCATGAATTCGCACGTTGTCGGGTATGCGACGAATTCCCAAAAGCGAAACATAAAGAAAGAGGATTATCTGAGATATGTGGCTCCCCAGGATCTGAAATCGTTCGGTCTTATCCCGGAGATAATCGGACGATTGCCTATTCTCACATCATTGGAACCTCTTGACAGGGAGGCACTGAAGAGAGTGCTCACCGAACCGAAGAACGCTATTACCCGCCAATATGAGAAGCTGTTCGCAATGGACGGAGTGAAATTGGTTTTCGACGAAGAGGCGCTGGATTTCATCGTCGACAAGGCGATAGAGTACAAACTTGGAGCTCGCGGACTCCGATCAATCGTAGAGACAATCATGATTGACGCTATGTATGAGACGCCCTCCACGGAAAGCACCACTTTCACGGTGACTAAAGACTATGCAATGAACAAACTTAACGAAGCCAATTTCGGAATGGCCTCGAATGAATAACCGGCAATAAAAAAACGAAAAAAGGGAATATCACAATCTCCTCAAAAATTATAAAATGGCAACGAGCAGCAAAATTCTTACCGAAGCACTGAAAAAACATTTCGGCTTTGATAAATTCAAGGGCAATCAAGAACTCATCATGAAAAATCTGCTGGATGAGAACGACACCTTTGTGCTTATGCCTACAGGCGGAGGCAAATCGTTGTGCTATCAACTGCCCGCCCTACTTATGGAAGGTACAGCCATAGTGATATCTCCTTTGATTGCCCTGATGAAGAACCAGGTGGATGCGATGCGCAATTTCAGCGAAAACGACAATATCGCACATTTCATGAATTCGTCGCTCAACAAAGCTGCGATTGATGCCGTGAAAGAAGATATTCTGAATGGACGCACCAAATTGCTATATGTGGCTCCCGAGTCGCTCAACAAGATGGAGAACATGGAGTTCCTGAAAGGAATAAGGATATCGTTCTATGCCATTGATGAAGCGCATTGCATTTCGGAATGGGGACATGATTTCCGTCCGGAATATCGCAAGATCCGTCCGGTGATCAACGAGATAGGACAACGACCGATCATAGCCCTCACCGCCACCGCCACACCAAAGGTGCAGCATGATATCCAGAAGAATCTGGGAATGACGGACTGTATGGTGTTCAAGTCATCGTTCAACCGGGCCAACCTATTTTATGAAGTACGGGCCAAGACAGCCAACATTGATAAAGACATAATAAAATTTGTAAAGAATCAGGAAGGTAAATCAGGAATCATTTATTGTCTGAGCCGTAAAAAAGTGGAAGAACTTGCAGACCTGCTTGTGCTGAATAACATTAAGGCACTGCCCTATCATGCCGGCATGGACGGCCCTACCCGCAGTGCCAACCAGGATGCATTTCTTCTTGAAAAGGTGGATGTGATTGTTGCAACAATTGCATTCGGAATGGGCATCGACAAGCCGGATGTACGTTTCGTGATACACTACGACATTCCAAAATCGCTTGAGGGCTACTATCAGGAGACCGGGCGAGCTGGAAGAGACGGTGGAGAAGGAAGATGCATCACATATTATGCGGCAAAAGACCTACAAAAATTAGAGAAATTCATGCAAGGAAAGCCTGTCGCTGAACAAGAGATAGGCAAACAACTACTGATAGAAACAGCATCGTATGCCGAATCATCGGTGTGCCGACGCCGCACGTTGCTCCATTATTTCGGAGAAAATTACACAGTGGAGAACTGCGGATGTTGCGACAATTGTATTAATCCTAAAAAAAGCGTGGAAGCAAAAGACGAACTACTTGCAGTCATCGAAACGGTGACTGCCCTGAAAGAAAAATTCAAGGCCGATCACATCATCAACATCATGAGGGGAAAAAGGACCAACGATGTAAGATCTTACGGCCATGACGAGTTAGAGTTGTTTGGATGCCTGGAGAAGACTGAAGAACGTACGCTCAACGCAGTTATCCGGCAGGCCATCATATCGGGATATCTTGAAAAAGATATAGAAAATTTCGGAATACTACACCTCACCCCAGAAGGAAAGAAATTCTACGACCATCCAACGTCATTCAAGATTGTGGAGGACAATGATTTCAGTGACAACGAGGAAGAAGTAATCGTAAAAAGCGGTGCGTCGTGCACGGTCGATCCGGAACTTTACAACATACTGAAGGATCTTCGAAAGAAATTGGCTAAGAAATATGATCTTCCGCCTTACGTGATATTCCAGGACTTTTCGCTTGAGGCGATGTCGACCACCTACCCGATCTCCATAGAAGAGCTTCAGAAGATCTCGGGAGTAGGACAAGGCAAAGCCAAACGCTACGGAGAAGAGTTCGTGAAGGTGATAAAGCAGCATGTGGAGGAAAATGAGATAGAACGTCCGGAAGATCTTCGTGTGCTCAGCATAGCGAACAAGAGCAAACAGAAAATAGCGATCATTCAGGCTATAGACCGAAGGGTGCCGCTTGACGAGCTCGCAGAGTCGAGGGGTCTTGAATTCTCCGAACTTCTTGATGAGATAGAAGCCATCATGTATTCCGGAAGTAAGATCAATATCTCCTATTATATCAACGATATCATCGACCAGGAATCGCTTGATGATGTGTTCGATTTCTTCAGGAGCAGCGAGAAGGATGACCTTGAAGCTGCGATCGAAGAATTCGGTGATGAATTCACAGAGGAGGAGATCCGCTTGATGCGCATCCAGTTCATGTCGGAACTCGGCTATTGAAAGGACAAAGAAATTGAATAAAAATGGCAAGCAAATCAGACCTTACCAACCTATACACCCATTATACTGGACAAGCACCTGAATCGATAGATGAATTACCATCTTCGGGGTCCAACCGCAGATACTATCGGCTCAATGGCAGTGTGCGCCTCATAGGAGTGATTGGAACCAGCAGGGAAGAGAACGAGGCCTTTCTCTACTTTGACAATCATTTCAGAGAGAAAGGAATCAATGTGCCGAAAGTGTTGGCTGTGAGCAAAGACAGAATGATGTATCTTCAGGAGGACTTAGGAGATACCCTTCTATTCAACGCCATTGAAAAAGGACGTCTGACCAGATCATTTTCCAACGAGGAGAAGAACCTGCTCATAAAAACGATAAGGCGACTTCCCGACATACAGTTTGGCGGTGCAGTGGGTCTTGATTTCAGCAAAAGCTATCCGGCCGTACAATTCGACAAACGGTCCATTCAATGGGATCTCAACTATTTCAAGTATTGCTTTCTCAAGGCTACGGGCATTGAATTCCTGGAAGACAAGCTCGAAGATGATTTCCAAGCGCTTACAGATGTTTTGATGCGTAATTGCACACATACGTTCATGTACAGGGATTTCCAGTCGCGCAATGTGATGGTGAAGGATGGCGAGCCATGGTTCATCGATTTCCAGGGTGGAAGAAAGGGACCTTTCTTCTACGACGTCGCATCATTTCTGTGGCAGGCAAAAGCAAATTTCACGCCTAACCTGCGCAAGGAGCTGATACGTGAATATGTGGATGCGCTTAGGAAATATAAGCCCGTGGATGAAGAATATTTCATGGAGCAATTACGTCAGTTTGTCCTCTTCCGCACCCTCCAAGTATTAGGCGCATACGGGTTCAGAGGATATTTTGAGAAGAAGCCCCACTTTCTGCAGAGCGTTCCTTTCGCAATAGCCAACCTGCGTGAACTCCTTGACCGTCCGTTTGTGGAATATCCTTATCTTGACTCCCTACTCCGACGGCTGGTGGATTTGAAGCAATTCAGCGAGGAGCTGCAGAAGCGCCGACTCACTGTGAAAGTGATGAGTTTCGCATATAAGAAGGGGATTCCCAACGATACATCGGGTAATGGCGGAGGATATGTTTTCGACTGTAGGGCCGTGAACAACCCCGGCAAATACGACAGATACAAACCTTTTACAGGACTGGATTCCAACGTAATCCAATTTCTGGAAGATGATGGAGAAATCCTGACATTCCTTGACAATTGCTATTCACTGGTTGACACATCTGTAGGGAGATATATCGAACGTGGTTTCTCTCATCTGATGGTAAGCTTCGGCTGCACGGGAGGTCAGCACAGATCTGTGTATTGCGCACAGCACATGGCTGAACATCTCAGCAAGAAATTCGATGTGAGGGTGGAACTGATTCACCGCGAACAGAACATTGAGCAAACGTTTGAATTGAAATGATCAAAAAAGCCATAATATTCGCTGCGGGGAAAGGCACACGTCTGCGACCCATCACGGACCATACGCCAAAAGCATTGGTAAAAGTGGGAGGCGAGCCTATGCTGAAGCGGGTGATATTGAAACTTAAGGAAGCCGGCATCAATGAAATGGTTGTGAACGTGCACCATTTCGCCAGGCAGATAGAGGACTATATCAATGACAACGATAAGTTCGGCATCGACATACATATAAGCGATGAATCGGAATTGCTCCTTGACACAGGAGGAGGAATACTCAAAGCTGCAGGATGGCTCGAAGGCGGTACAGAACCATTCATAGTGCATAACGCCGATATACTCACGGACTTTGACCTACAGACAATGGCGCTCGACCACACATCGCATCACAGGGACATCACCTTGCTCTGTGACAAACGAGACACATCGAGATTCCTACTCTTCGACAAGAAGATGAAAATGCACGGATGGTGCAATATATCGACAGGTCAAGTGAGGCCCGAAACATTGGCTGACGCATCCGCATACTCAAGATTAGCGTTCGGAGGAGTGCATCTGATGCAACCATCCGTTATCGGCAGCCTCAGACAATACTGTAATGCCAGGGCCGTCCTCACAGGCGCTGACCCTGCGTCAATGCCGTTCTCCATCATGGACTTTTTCATTGAATACTGCAGTAGATTGGATATAGGCGGGTACATTCCGTCCCCACCCTATATGTGGCATGATATCGGAAAAATAGAATCACTGAAGCGGGCAGAAGACATTTTTAGACCAAAAGAAAGCATATAATTCATATTTTTTGCTTATGAGAGCAGAAAATTGTAATTTTGCATTTCAAAAAAAATTTATTGCAATGGCAGAGAATAACGAGACAAACACTGTGACAGAAAAGAAGGCATCGAATTTTGTCGAAGAGATAGTAGAGAAAGACCTTGCACAAGGAAAGAATGGAGGAAGACTCAACACCCGATTTCCACCCGAACCAAATGGCTACCTCCATATCGGTCATGCCAAAGCAATATGCATGGATTTCGGAGTAGCGGAGAAATTCGGCGGAACATGCAACCTGCGATTCGACGACACCAATCCGGTGAAGGAAGATGTGGAATATGTCGACTCTATCAAAGAAGATATCCATTGGCTGGGATTTGACTGGGCCGACCGCGAATATTATGCCTCTGATTACTTTCCCCAGCTTTATGACCTGGCAATCCGCTTGATAAAAGAAGGCAAAGCGTACGTCGATGACCAAACATCGGAACAGATCGCCGAACAGAAAGGCACACCCTCAACTCCGGGTAAAGAGAGTCCCTACAGGAACCGGTCGGTAGAAGAGAATCTTGACCTGTTCCAGAGAATGAATTCCGGGGAATTTGAAGAAGGCTCCAGAGTGCTCAGGGCAAAAATCGACATGACTTCGCCCAACATGCATTTCCGCGACCCCATAATGTACCGCATTATCAAGCATCCCCACCACCGTACAGGCACTACCTGGAAAGTATATCCCATGTACGATTTCGCCCACGGTCAGAGCGACTATTTCGAAGGGGTTACCCACTCGATATGTACGCTTGAATTTGTGGTGCATCGCCCGCTTTACGAGTATTTTGTAAAAGAGCTTGCCGATGATAGCTATTGTCCCAGACAGATAGAGTTCAACCGACTCAATCTTACATACACCGTGATGAGCAAGCGCAAGCTTCTGCAGCTTGTGAAGGAGGGTCTAGTGGCAGGTTGGGATGATCCCCGTATGCCCACCCTTTCGGGAATGCGTCGCCGCGGCTACACCCCCCGGTCGATACGTAATTTCGTGGACACCATCGGTTACACCAAATATGAGGCGCTCAACGATATAAGCCTGCTGGAACATGCTGTGCGCGATGACTTGAACAAGGTTGCTACACGTGTTATGGCCGTGCTGAATCCATTGAAAGTGGTGATAACCAACTATCCGGAAGAAACAACTGAGATGGTGGAGATGGAAAACAATCCTGAAGATCCCAACGGAGGAACTCACGAAATGCCATTTGGAAGAGAGATATACATCGAACGCGATGATTTCATGGAAAATCCGCCTAAGAAATTCTTCCGTCTGTCGCCCGGCAATGAAGTGCGCCTGAAGGGAGCGTACATCATAAAATGCGACGAGGTGATTAAAGACGCCGACGGCAATATCACTGAGCTAAGATGCACCTACGATCCTGAGACACGCAGCGGAATGCCCGGAGCATCCCGTAAAGTGAAAGGAACCTTGCACTGGGTTTCAGCGAAAGACGCAGTAGATGCCGAAGTATGTCTGTACGACCGTCTTTTCTACGTTGAAAATCCGGCTGCCGAGCCCGACCGGGATTTCCGTGAAATGCTCAATCCCGATTCACTGAAAGTGGTAAAAGGTGCCAAGATTGAGCCATTCGCAGCCAAGTTGGCGGCAGAAAAGGGAGCCAAGCTGCAATTCCAGAGAGTGGGATATTTTACACCCGACTACGATTCAACTCCTGACCATTTGATATTCAACCGCACGATAGCACTGAAGGACAGTTGGGAAAAAATCCAGAAAAAATAAAGATATCTGATTTATCGGTACACAACACAGATTGCAACAGACCATAGTGGAAGAAGAAGGCATAAATATGCGTGAACGACAGGAGGCTTTGGCGAAATTTCGCGAAAGCCTGTCGCGTCCGTTGACAGAACGCTTCTACGAAGAAGACGAACTGATCGACTACTTCGATTTCGCGAGCGATTTCAATGACGATTATCTACGGATGGAGGCATTGATATGTGCTGCCAGATTCTATCCCAACAGCGAGGAATTACTGCAACGTAAGGCAATTTTCTATTCGCAGTATTCCGATGAAGTGATGGACAAATGTGTGGAAGATCACCCAAAGTCGACCGGAGTGATTTGGGATGTAATGCGTGCGAAAAATGCATGCATTGAATCAGCTCAGGAACAGATCGACACTCTCGACACCATTCTTGCAAGCTATGATCAGTTCACCGATGAAGAAATCATTCAATTTGTCGGATTGGCGACATCCTACGAACAACTGCAGTGGCTCAAAGACCATGTGGAGATACTGAGGAAGAAAGCGATTTTTCCAGCTGTACTTCTATACGAGGTAGCCTCCGCTGCAGAAATGTCAGATGACACCGATTATGCGATTCAGCTTCTGGAGGAGCTCACCGAACTGGAGCCATTCAATCCCGATTTCTGGGTAGTGTTGTCGAAAGAATATGTTCAGATCCAACAATTTGAAAAGGGGCTGTCGGCATTGGAGTATGCCATAGCCATTGATCCAGAAAACGCTGATACTTTGTCGCTGAAAGCAAAACTTCTGTTTATGATGGGAGGGGACAAAGATGAGATCATAACCTTGACAAAAAGAATAGAAGAACTCGATGGAATGAATCGAGAGATGCTCAGGCTCGTGGGAGTAATCTATCAATCGATAGGAGAAAATCCACGAGCAATCGAGATATACGAACGGTTCATACACCGACACCCGGAGCAATCCAACGACATACTCCTCGACATGATACCTTTTGCGCCGGAGGACACCGACGTGATTTTAGATAGGATATATTCTATCAATAAGAATCTAAACGATTGGCTTTCATGGGCGGAGGAATATGAATTCATGGGAGCGACATCAGTTGCGGCAGCCCTTCTGAACACATTTTGCCGGAATGCACATGTTTTCGATCCACCATTCGCCATGGTGGAACTATCTTTCAGACTCGGATTATTCGAACTCACCAATCTCTTGTTAAGCTACTACCTGCGGCATGGAGATAATCCCATACAGAACACTACAAAAAAACAGAATATGGAAGGTGGAGACAAGAACAATCTGGTCTTCTATACAATCCTTTTGATAACAAAGCTCAAGCTCGGCAAAATGAGTGATGTGGCGATGCTTGCTCATGAGATAAAGCGCCATGATTTCTCCTCCACTATCCCAAATGTAAAAGATCGGCTCACAATATTGGGATTCTCCAAAATCATTGACAATATTATTGGTGTTTTCTACCAGCACGGAACCAATTATTCATGGGATACTTTCGATCCATTCGGATTCTGGAATGATGGACAAGGGACATCTGAGTCCGATGAGAAAAGCAGTGATCAAAAAAAGATAATATAACATCAAAAAAATACAAAAAACGACCATGGTTGTATTCTTTAAAAAAGGAGCTTCGAAAGTTTATGCAGTTGAGGCCACCCACAAACTCTCGGATTCTGAAAAAGAAAAGCTCACTTGGCTATTTGACGGTGCCACTCCGATGGTGACAACATCTCTGAAGGGCATCTATGTGGGTCCACGCAAAGAGATGATCACTCCTTGGAGCACCAACGCAGTGGAAATCACCCAGAACATGGGAATGGAGGGCATCCTTCGCATAGAGGAATTCAATCTCAGCCAAGACGAGGCCCCGAAATACGACAAGATGCTTCAGCGCATTTATAATGGTCTGGACTCAAAAGTATTCCATATCGACAGGACACCTGATCCTATCGTATACATAGAAGACATTCATGAATATAACCTTAAGGAAGGTCTGGCCTTGAGCAGCGATGAAGAAAAGTATCTGCGGGAGCTTGGCGAACGCCTGGGACGTCCGCTCACCGACAGTGAGGTCTTTGGATTCTCCCAGGTCAATTCCGAACACTGCCGACACAAGATTTTCAACGGCACATTCATCATCGATGGAGAAGAGAAGCCTCTTTCGCTGTTCAAACTAATAAAAAAGACCTCTCAGGAGAATCCCAACGGACTGGTTTCAGCATACAAAGACAATGTTGCGTTCGTGAAGGGACCGAAAATCACGCAGTTCGCTCCTCAGTCGGCTGACGCCCCGTCGTATTTCAAAGAGAAAGAAATAGACACCGTGATTTCCCTTAAAGCCGAAACACACAACTTTCCCACCACAGTAGAACCATTCAATGGCGCAGCCACAGGTTCAGGAGGAGAAATCCGCGATCGCCTTGGCGGAGGCAAAGCATCGTTGCCCATAGCAGGTACAGCAGTCTACATGACCTCATATCCCCGACTGACAGAAGAACACCAATGGGAGATGATGATAAATCCCAGAGTATGGCTTTATCAGACTCCGGCGGAAATCCTGATCAAGGCATCCAACGGAGCATCGGACTTCTGCAACAAATTCGGACAGCCTCTGATTTGCGGATCCCTACTGACGTTCGAGCACGACGAGAATGGCAAACTCTATGCCTACGACAAAGTAATCATGCTCGCTGGAGGTGTAGGCTTTGCATTGAAGAAAGACGCGATAAAAGGCGAACCCAAGTCAGGAGAGAAGGTGGTGCTTCTCGGAGGTGACAACTACCGTATCGGTATGGGCGGAGGAGCCGTATCCTCGGTGGAAACCGGAGAATACGACAACTCAATAGAGCTCAATGCCGTTCAGCGTGCGAACCCGGAGATGCAGAAACGTGTATCCAACGTGATACGCGCACTTGCCGAAGGAGAATCCAATCCTGTGATATCTATCCACGACCACGGAGCAGGAGGACACCTGAACGCCCTCTCCGAACTCGTTGAAGCCACAGGTGGCAAAATTGACATGCAGGCACTCCCCGTTGGCGATCCCACGCTATCTTCGAAAGAGATAATCGGCAACGAAAGCCAGGAGAGAATGGGTCTGGTGGTAGATGCCAAAGATATCGAATACATCGAGCGCATTGCTTCACGCGAACGTGCGCCAATGTACGTGGTGGGCGAGACCACAGGCGATGACCGGTTTGTGTTCGAACAGGCCGACGGAGTGCGCCCCATCGATCTTGCTATGGCTGATATGTTCGGCAATTCACCTAAGACGGTGATGACTGATACGACAAAAGAAGTCAAATACAAGGATGTTGAGACCGATATCAACAATCTTGACATATATCTGCGCGATGTGCTTTCGCTGGAAGCTGTAGCCTGCAAGGACTGGTTGACGAATAAAGCCGATCGCTCGGTGACGGGACGTGTCGCACGCCAGCAATGCCAGGGAGAAATACAGTTGCCGCTCAGCGACTGTGGCGTAGTGGCTCTTGATTACGACGGAAAAAGCGGAATTGCCACTTCAATAGGCCATGCGCCCCAAGTGGCGCTCGCTGACTCTGCAGCCGGTTCGGTGATGGCAATCGCCGAATCCCTCACCAACATAGTTGGAGCCAATCTAAAGAAAGGACTCAAAAGTGTATCGCTCAGTGCCAACTGGATGTGGCCCTGCAAAAACGAAGGTGAGGATGCAGCTCTTTACAAAGCGGTTGAGGCATGCAGTAAATTTGCCATAGATCTGGGTATCAATATTCCCACCGGTAAAGACTCCCTGTCGATGACACAGAAATACGGAACCGACAAAGTGTATGCCCCCGGTACTGTGATAATTTCGGCGGCAGGCGAAGTGGACTATGTGCGGCGCACAGTTTCCCCTGTGATCAAAAACGACAGTAACAGCACACTGTATTACATTGATTTTTCATCAGACGCCCTAAAGCTCGGAGGCTCGGCGCTGGCACAGACCCTGGGACATATCGGAAGCGATGTGCCCACGGTGAAAGATGCTGAGAAATTCAAGACCGCATTCGACACCGTGCAGAAACTGGTGAAAGGGCGCAAACTTCTCGCACTCCACGATGTAAGCGCGGGAGGACTTGTGACCACTCTTCTTGAGATGACATTCGGCAACACAAACGGAGGTCTCAAAATGTACACTGATGGATTCAAGATGTATGGAGAAGATGACCTTGTGAAAATACTGTTTGCTGAGAATCCGGCAGTAGTGATACAGGTTGCCGACCGACAGAAAAAGGATGTAGAGAAGATACTCGATGAATCGGGAGTGAAATATTTCCCGGTGGCATGTCCGCAACCCGAGCGCGTGATAATGGTGACTCATGGAGAATCCGAACATCTGCTCGGTATCGACTATCTGCGGGATGTATGGTACGAACCTTCGTACCAGCTGGATTGTCTGCAGAGCGGAGAAAAATGTGCCGCTCTAAGGTTCAACAACTACAAAAAGCAGCCCATACGCTATGCGTTCAGAAGCGATTTTAAAGGACACCTTCAAAACTACGGAGTGGAAGCCCATCAAAATGGCGAACGTAAAGCCAAGGCAGCCATCATACGTGAGAAGGGAGTGAACAGCGACCGCGAGATGGCATATTCCCTCTATCTTGCCGGATTCGATGTGAAGGACGTTCACATGACCGACCTTATGTCGGGAAGAGAGACTCTCGAAGATGTGAATATGATTGTATTCTGCGGAGGATTCTCGAACAGCGACGTCTTAGGTTCTGCCAAGGGCTGGGCAAGCGGATTTATATGGAATGACAATGCCCGCCGCGCACTCGACAATTTCTATGCCCGCAAGGACACCCTCAGTCTTGGAGTATGCAACGGCTGCCAGCTGATGATAGCCCTCAACCTTATCAATCCAGAGCATGAGAAGACAGCCCGGATGGACCACAACATCTCGCACAAGTTTGAATCAGAATTTGTCGGCGTCACCATACCGGACAATAATTCGGTGATGTTCGGTAATCTGTCTGGCATCAAGACCGGAGTATGGGTTGCCCACGGAGAGGGACGCTTCATCCTTCCCGAAGGCCTCGACAAATACAATGTGATAGCTCGCTATAATTACAAGCAATATCCGGGAAACCCCAATGGCTCGGTAGGTGGAGTGGCAGGTATAGCGTCGGCCGACGGACGCCATGTAGCCATCATGCCCCACCCCGAACGCTCGGTGTTCCCATGGCAATGCGCTTGCTATCCACGCACACGCAGGAACGACGATGTGACACCCTGGTTCGCCGCTTTCGTCAATGCCCGCAAATGGGTGGAAGAGCATATTGGATAGCCTGAAAATCGAATCTCTCCTGCGCCATCAACTACTAATCAAACATGAAAAAGCCTAAAGGCCTGTTATCATTAATCAGTTTGCTCCTGGCATACTTTATGCCGGGGCAAGCTGTTGATTTGTACGGACAGAAAGCAGCCTACGACATCACCCTCGAAGAAGGCTACCGGAAAGCGTTGAATCAGCGACTCACACCGTATGGAGCTTCCCTGGCCGATTCTCTCTACATGATAGCAGAAAAGAACGCTGACGTTGAAATGCAGTGCAAGCTGCTCAAGCTGTACATTGAGTATCTTGTCACCACGCCCAATATTGACAAGGTAAGGGAGAAAAGCGAACTCATGCGTTCGATAGCGCAGAAGAATGATGACGAGAACAATGTGTTCTGGAGTTACCGTCAATTTGCCAAATATCTCATTGACCATGGCAGGATGCTTGAGTCGATGGACCTGGTCAACGAAATGAAAATTGACGCCGACAAGATGAAGAGTGTGCTCGGTACATACATGATGCATCTTACATTAGGCGACATATACAAGGCCTGCAATGATAAGGAAATGGCCAAAGAATCGTATATCCAAGCCCTCAACCTCCAGAAACGATATCTGAAGAATATGGATCCCACGATGTCGCATGTGTATCTGTCGGAGATGTACCGTAGGAAATCTGCCAGGACAGATGCCGACATTGACTCTTGCAAAATCCTTCTTTCGGAAGGACTTGAGCTTACTTCCGACCCGATGAACAGAGCCCGCCTGTTATCCGAAGAGGCTATGCTCTATCACTCCATGCGTGATTACCAGTCGTTCAACGTGGCCTATAAAAGGATTCTCTCGGAGCTTGGCACAGACACCCTGCCCGATGAATTCCTGCAAGTGTACTACAGAAAGAAACTGCTCGACGGCGACTATGAAGAAGCCCAGAAACTTATCGACAGGATACCGCTGGAATACGACAGGCATATCGCCCAATACCTGCTATACAAACGTCAGGACGACTACAAAAACGCAATTGTCTCCTACGAGAACGCCAACCACGCTCTAAACGTCCTGCGCACCTACCAGAGCAGGGTCAATATGGAAGAATGGAATCAGAGGATAGGCAATCTTCAGCTGGAGATAGAGAATAGTGAGCTTGAGCACAAATTCGACAATATTGTCACCAAAGTGCTGTTTGCAATATTCATTATCGCACTTATCGCATTCTACTTTGTGTTCAAGATGTGGAACAGGGCAAAGAAGGCGGGTGAAGAACTCAAGGTGAAGAACCAAGAACTCGAACTGGCCCGCGACAAAGCCGTGCGCAGCGAGGCAGCTAAGACCATATTCATACAGAATATGAGTCATGAGATCAGAACGCCTCTGAACGCTATCGTAGGATTCTCTGAAATTCTTGCCACCCATGCAGAAGACATCGAATCGTCCGAACGAGAAGAATTCAAATACCGCATAAAGCACAATAATGAATTACTGACCAACCTTGTCAACGACATACTTACGTTGGGCGACCTCGACAATGGTGATAAAAAATTAGACATCACCAATGTTCATGTGAACCGACTGTGCAAAAGTGTCATTGACTCAGTCAAGCACCGTGTGCGCGACAATGTTGAATTGATTTTGGATTCGGATGTCAGCGACAAATTAGAGATCGCTACCGACAGAACACGCCTGTCGCAGGTGCTCTACAATCTACTTGTCAATGCCGGCAAATACACTACAGAAGGATCTATCACTCTTGAAAGCAGGATCAAAAAAGGACTGATGATTTTCGCCGTGACAGATACAGGACCAGGCGTACCTCCGGAAGCAAGGACCAAAATATTCGAGAGATTCACCAAACTCGACAATTTCCATCAAGGCACCGGCCTGGGACTGAACATCTGCCGTACTATAGTAGAGGAGATGATGAAAGGAAAAATCTACTTTGACAACTGCTATAATGGTGGTAGTCGTTTTGTAGTGGAATTGCCCTTGATACAAGAAACAGACCGAAGCAAAACCGCTGATAACACGGATTAAGATAAAAATATTTTGTATTGTAAGCCAAAATTGCTAACTTTGCAATTAAAATAGGGAAAAAGGCACCGAAAGATGCTTATTTTTCATAGAAATTGCATAAGCCTGACAATTAACCTTAGACGAATATAAATTAAAAATTTATCGATATGAGTTTAAACATCATTGTGCTTGCAAAGCAGGTGCCTGACACCCGCAATGTAGGCAAAGATGCAATGAAGGAAGACGGAACAATCAACCGCGCCGCCCTTCCGGCAATTTTCAATCCGGAGGACCTCAATGCCCTGGAGCAAGCCCTTCGTCTGAAGGACGCTAACCCCGGATCCACCGTTACGATACTTACCATGGGGCTTCCCCGTGCGGCCGAAGTGATACGCGAAGCAATATTTCGCGGTGCCGATAACGGAATTGTACTGACCGACCGCGCATTAGGTGGAGCTGACACCCTCGCCACCTCATACTCTTTGGCGCAGGCAGTAAAGAAATTCGGCAACTACGACATCATTTTAGGCGGTCGCCAGGCTATTGATGGAGACACAGCACAGGTTGGACCGCAGATAGCTGAAAAGTTAGGAATACCGCAGATTACATACGCTGAGGAAATCGTTGACCTCAAAGACGGATATGTGACAGTTCGCCGTCGACTTGAACACGGCGTGGAGACCGTGAAGTCACCGCTGCCATGTGTAGTCACTGTGACCGGGTCAGCAGCTGAATGCCGTCCTCGCAACGCCAAGCGTCTGATGAAATACAAGTACGCTGTGACACCGTCTGAAAAAGAAAAACTTTCCGATGAATTAAAACAATTCGTAGAAGGACGTCCCTACCTCAACTTGAACGAATGGAGTGCGGCTTATGTTGACGCCGACCCGACACAGATCGGACTGGCAGGCTCGCCTACAAAGGTTAAGGAAGTGGTGAATGTAGTTTTCACTGCTAAAGAGAGCCTTCGTCTGGAGGATAATGACGAACAGATTGAAAATCTCATCAAAGAACTCATCACCAACCACACCATCGGCTAATCACATAAAACATCATGGACAATAACAATTTGATAGTATATTGCGAGATCGACGACGGACGCGTAGCCGATGTGAGTCTCGAACTCCTCACCAAGGGACGCAAGCTTGCCGACCGACTCGGAGTGAAACTTGAGGCTCTCGCCATAGGCGATAATCTCGATGGAATCGAGGATCAGGTAGCACCTTATGGAGCTGATGTCGTGTACAAGGTATCCGACAAACGTCTGTATCCGTACACATCCAATCCGCACGCAGCCGTGCTGATCAATCTGTTCAAGGAAATCAAGCCCCAGATATGTCTGATGGGAGCCACCTCGATAGGACGCGACCTTGGTCCGCGTGTTTCATCCAGCCTTCACAGTGGTCTGACAGCCGACTGTACATCGCTGGAGATTGGCGATCACACCGACACCAAAACAGGAAAAGAATACCACGACCTGCTCTACCAGATACGCCCGGCTTTCGGCGGCAACATCGTTGCCACCATCGTCAACCCCGAGTGCCGTCCGCAGATGGCCACAGTGCGTGAAGGAGTGATGAAAAAAGAAATCCTTGATCCCAACCACAAGGCAGAGGTAATCAACCTCGATGCTTCGAAATATGTTAAGGACGAAGATTTTGTAGTTGAGATCATCGACCGCCATATTGAAAAATCAAAGGCAAACATCAAGAACGCCCCCATCATAGTGGCTGGAGGATACGGAATGGGCAGCAAGGAAAATTTCGATATGCTGTACGATCTCGCTTCCACACTCGGAGGAGAAGTAGGAGCTTCCCGTGCGGCTGTCGACGCCGGATGGATTGAGAATGCGCGTCAGATAGGACAGACTGGCGTGACAGTGCGCCCGAAACTCTACATAGCTTGCGGTATCTCCGGACAGATACAGCACATTGCCGGCATGCAGGAAAGCAGCATCATCATATCCATCAACAATGACCCCAATGCGCCTATCAACACGATAGCCGACTATGTGATCACCGGCAACGTAGAGGATGTGGTGCCCAAGCTCATAAAGTATTACAAGAAAAACTCCAAGTAAGGAATATAATCATGGCGAATTTTTATACCGACAATCCCGATCTTAAGCATCATCTCAATCATCCGATGATGCAGAAAATTGTAGCTCTCAAAGAGCGCGATTTCAGCGATGTGGATAAATACGACTATGCGCCCCGCGATTTCGCGGATGCCATGGACAATTATGATCGTGTGCTTGATGTCATCGGCGATCTGTGCGGCACCATCATAAACGACAACGCGGAGAGTGTGGATCACGACGGACCTACAGTGAACGCAGGCAGAGTGACCTACGCCCCCGGCACCCAGCAGAATCTTGAGGCCTGCCGTCAGGCCGGCCTGATGGGTATGGCGATGCCGAGAAGATTGGGCGGACTCAATTTCCCCATCACCCCCTACATAATGGCAGCCGACATCGTAAGCCGTGCAGATACCGGATTTGAGAATCTCTGGGGACTGCAGGACTGCGCCGAGACCCTCTATGAATTCGGCAGCGAGGATCAGCACAAGCGCTTTATTCCACGAATATGTGCAGGCGAGACCATGTCGATGGACCTTACCGAACCCGACGCAGGCTCTGACCTTCAGTCGGTGATGCTCAAAGCCACAAAGAAAGAAGACGGCACATGGGTGCTCAACGGTGTGAAGCGATTCATCACCAACGGTGACAGCGATATTCACCTAGTGCTCGCGCGCTCTGAGGAAGGCACGCGAGACGGACGCGGACTGTCGATGTTCGTTTACGACAAGCGCAATGGCGGAGTGGATGTACGCCGCATAGAGAACAAGATGGGTATAAAAGGTTCACCCACTTGCGAACTTGTCTACAAAAATGCTCCGGCTGAATTGGTGGGCGACACCCGCATGGGCCTCATCAAATATGTGATGGCCCTGATGAACGGAGCCAGACTGGGCATCGCCGCACAGTCGGTTGGAGTTAGCGAGAAAGCTTACCGCGAGGCATTGGACTACGCCAAAGAACGCAAGCAATTTGGTAAAGCTATCATTGAATTCCCGGCAGTGGCAGAGATACTGTCAGTGATGAAAGCTAAACTTGATGCTTCACGTTCGCTTCTTTATGAATGCGCAAGGTACGTCGACCTTTATAAGATTTATGAGGACATAGCCCGTGAGCGCTCTCTCACCCCCGACGAGCGCAAGGAGATGAAGCTCTACAAGAAACTCGCGGATGCCCTGACACCGATGGCGAAAGGCATGTCGAGCGAATACTGCAACCAGAA
>CAYZPI010000046.1:0-24810 GCA_964480085.1 uncultured Bacteroides sp.
TGCAGGATGTCTACCGTATGCAGGGTGTGAAGATCAACGACAAGCACTTTGAGGTGATCGTGCGTCAGATGATGCGCAAGGTCAACATCCTCGATCCGGGCGATACCAATTTCCTGGAGCAGCAGGTGGTCGACAAGCGCGATTTCATGGAAGAGAACGACCGCATCTGGGGCAAGAAAGTGGTGGTGGACGCAGGCGACAGCGCAACTGTCATGCCCGGCCAGATCATCACCGCCCGCAAGCTTCGCGATGAGAACTCCGCCCTCAAGCGCCACGATCTCCGTCCCATCCAGGTACGTGATGCCGTGCCCGCCACTTCGGAGCAGATACTCCAGGGTATCACCCGTGCCGCCTTGCAGACTTCGAGCTTCATGTCGGCAGCTTCGTTCCAGGAGACCACCAAGGTGCTCAACGAGGCGGCCATCAACGGCAAGACCGACACTCTCGAAGGCATGAAGGAGAATGTGATCTGCGGACACCTGATTCCTGCCGGTACCGGTCTGCGCGAGTACGACCGACTGGTTGTCAGCAGCCGTGATGACCTCGAGACCCTCCTCCAGGACTCCAACGAGATCATGGACGTGGACCACATCGAGATGCTCAACGACTAAAATCAGATTGGGCAAAGACCAATCTGATGGATATAAGGTTATGAGTTAATAAGTTTATAACCACGTAACCGGATTCTTGAAAGAGCCGGGATGCGCCTAATTTGCATCCCGGCTCTTTTTTTAATGTAGACAAAAAAAGAACACCCGTACACACGGATTTCAGCAGGTGAAAGAGATGCTTCGTGTGATGATGGTGCCTTAGGAACAGAAGGCAGATTCTGCCCACATAAATAATCCGAAAGCATGCAGTTGACTAAGACACAATAACAGTAATTTAGGGTTTACCCTAAATTACTGTTATTGTGTAAATTATCCTTTAGAATTTTTTGGCAGGTATTGTAATCTTCATTACATTTGTGCAGAAAATGTTCAACTCAAATTAATGTCTATGAAAAAATTTCTACTTTCATTACTCGTGATGCTCGCCTCGTTGGCAGCATCAGCAGCCGTCGGCGACACGTTTGTCATCGACCAGCTGAAATACACCGTCACTTCTGAAGAAGACCTTGAGGTTAGCGTAGAAGCATAGGATAGATATATTGAGGGAGATATCGTCATTCCTGACAAAATTAGTGTGGAGGGGAAGACCTACACTGTGACTTCTTTCGGATATCAAGCGTTCAACTCCCGCTGGAGAATTACTTCCGTGGTAATCCCGGAGACCATTACGCAAATAGGGGAAAACGTATTTAGTCAATGTACCTATCTGGCATCAGTCACTATCCCCAGCTCTGTGACTTCAATAGGTTTGGAGGCATTTCTCGGATGTCACGCCCTGACTTCTGTCGATTTGCCTGAGTCGTTGGAGATAATCGGAAAGGCTGCATTCCAGAGAAGTGGCCTGACATCGGTCACCATCCCCGGGTCGATTACCGATATTGGAGAGATGGCGTTAGGCTATTGCAACTTACTGACAGAGATAACGGTTGACGGCGCCAACCAGAACTACGCGTCGCTCGGAGGAATACTGTATGATAAGGAAAAAACTCTACTGCTGCAATGCCCCGGAGGTAAGGCTGGCGAGGTAGTCATTCCGGCCTCAGTCCGTGAGATAGCGGAGCTTGCCTTCGATGAATGTGCTGGTCTGACGGAAATTTCTGTTGAGGATGGCAGTCAGTATTTCAGTTCCGCCGAGGGTGTGTTGTACAATAAGGGTAAGGATCTGCTGGTTTTGTGTCCCATAGGCAAAACCGGAGAACTGATAATACCGTCGACTGTCACAGAAATAGGACAGAATGCGTGCAGCCGATGTGCAGGGCTGTCTGCTGTAACCATTCCCGGCTCAGTAACAAAAATTGGAAACTATGCATTCTTCTGTTGTGCCGGCCTGTCAGAGGTTGTCATACCTGCATCCGTTACTGAAATGGGGGAATGTATATTCCAAGGTTGCTCAGGAATCCTCTCGGTGTCCATTCCAGAGTCAATCACTGAGATTCCTGCCGGATGCTTTGAAGGATGCTCCGGCTTGACCTCTGTCAATATTCCAAATTCAGTCATATCAATAGGAGGCTCTGCTTTCTGTGGATGTACCGGTCTGACTTCAATCAACATCCCTGCGTCTGTCACGGGAATAGGCAACGGTGCCTTCACGAGATGCACCAGTCTGACCTCCATCGATATCCCCGCATCAGTCGTGGAAATCGGCATGACTGCCTTTTCGGTCTGCACCGGCCTGACTTCCATCGACATCCCTGAGTCAGTCACTATAATAGGTTTCCTTGCCTTTAGCAGCTGCACAGGTCTGACATCTGTCACTATTCCTGAGTCTGTAATTGAAATTCGGGAAGGTGCTTTCAATAATTGTACAGGTCTCAACTCCGTGTATTATGCTGCGAAGGATCCGATAAGTGCCCCGGTGAACGTATTTGGATATATGGAGGATTCACCGATCTATCAGCAGGCCACGCTCTATGTGCCGGAGGCAGCAGTGGAGAAATGCCGTGAGACTGACCCTTGGAGGTATTTCCAGACAATCGCGACCTACGAACCCTCCGGCATCAAGGACGTGAATACTGATGCAGATACATCGCAGCCAGCCACCTTCTACAATCTCAGCGGTGTGCAGATGGGCAGCGATGAAGGTGCCCTCGCTCCCGGCCTCTACATCAAAAAGCAAGGCGGACACACCACCAAAGTGCTAGTGAAATAGCATCCGGTTAATGTGAATCCAAGGGCTATGCTGGGGCTGAAAGTGGCGACGGATATCCTGAAGCATGCGACTGACAAAGAATTGTAACAGTAATTTAGGGTTTACCCTAAATTACTGTTATTGTGTAAATTATCCTTCAAAAATATTTGGTAGGTATTGTAATCTTCATTACATTTGTGCAGAAAATGTTCAACTCAAATTAATGTCTATGAAAAAATTTCTACTTTCATTTTGTGTGCTGCTCGCCTCTCTGGCAGCATCCGCAGCTGTCGGCGATACGTTCGTTGATGACCAACTTGAATACACAATCACTTCTGAGGAAAATCTGGAGGTAAGCGCTAAAGCCTTTTGGGCTACCACAGGTAACGTGGTAATTCCGGCAAGTGTTACTAATTCGTCAGTCACTTATTCAGTGACCTCAATCGAACCTTATGGGTTCTGGGGATGCGAGGGTCTTACGTCCATCACATTTCCTAAAACCTTAACCTCAATAGGTGAGTGTGCGTTCCATTTCTGTCGTGAGCTGACGGAAATATTAGTTGATGAGGCTAACCCTGTCTTTTGTTCAATTGATGGAGGGGTTTATAATAAAGAGCGGACATCTCTGATTATGTGTCCCAGAGGAAGGTCAAGCGAGTTTATCATATACGATGGTGTGACCTCTATAGAGGAAGAGGCATTCAACACATGCAGCAGTCTGACTTCCGTCATAATTCCAAACTCTGTTATTACAATCGGAAACTTTGCATTCTCACAATGTGGCTCCCTGATTTCCATCATCATACCTAATTCTGTGACTACGATAAATGACAACGCGTTCGTCGAATGCACAGGCCTGACATCTGTCGAAATACCAAATTCTGTAACTTCAATTGGGAGATATGCTTTCTCAGGGTGCACCGGGTTAACGACGGTGTCCTTGCCTGAGTCATTGACTACAATAGAAGCTGGTGTTTTTAATGGTTGCTCTGCACTGAGTTCATTAGAGATTCCAAAGACAGTAGTTTCAATAATGGAAATGGCATTTGCTGGCTGTTCGTCTCTTGAGTCAATCTCTCTACCCGAGATGCTAACTGTGATAGAGAATGGTATTTTATTTAATTGCAGGAGCTTGACATCTGTAACTATACCACATTCTGTAACATCAATAGGTGGTGGGGCATTCTATGGATGCAGTGGCTTGACCACAATTTCCATACCCGAGTCTGTGAAGTCAATCGCGGGGACGGCCTTTGCTGATTGCACAGGTCTGTCTGAAATAATTGTTTCGGAAAGCAATGAATATTTAAGTTCTATTGACGGAGTGGTATACGATAAGGAACATACAAAACTGATTATTTGTCCAGGAGGAAGATCAGGCGAGGTTGGTATACCGGAGTCTGTAACTACAATAGGAGAACATGCTTTCTATTCCTGTTCGAACTTGACCATGGTAGAGATTCCGGAGTCTGTAACTACAATAGGAGAATGGGCTTTCTATTCCTGTTCGAACTTGACCATGGTAGAGATTCCGGAGTCTGTAACTACAATAGGAGATGTTGCATTCGGTGAATGTTCGGGTCTTACCTCTATTACAATACCAAATTCCTTAACCTCAATAGGCCAGTCTGTTTTCTACGGATGCTCGGGGCTTCAGACAGTGGACATTCCGGAATCTGTCGTCTCAATTGGAGAAGGTGCATTTAGTCAATGCACAGGACTTGTCTCCGTCAATATACCTAATTCGGTGACTTCAATCGGAGGTTTTGCTTTCCAGTCATGTTCAAGCTTGACAACATTATCCATACCGGAGTCAGTGGTTTCAATTGAAGACTATGCTGTAAGCTACTGCTCTAATCTTACATCCGTCTATATTCCGGCCTCAGTGACCTCAATAGGGGAGTATGCGTTTGGCAGCGATGCTCTGGTTGAAGTGTACTATGCTGCTGAAACTCCAATTGAAGCTAATCCTTATGCATTTTCTGATATGGTGTACAACAATGCCACTCTTTATGTGCCGGAGGCCGCAATAGAAAAGTGCAAGGGAACTGATCCTTGGAGAAAATTCAAAACTATAAAGGCGAATGGCACAAGTAGCATCAAAGATATTGATATCTTCCAGCCAGCCACCTTCTACAATCTCAGCGGTGTGCAGATGGGCAGCGATGAAGGAGCCCTCGCCCCCGGCCTCTACATCAAAAAGCAGGGCGGAAAGGCCACCAAAGTGCTTGTTCGCTAAGTGATAGTGAACAGGTAGCCATCCTTATGGCGCTTATTCACTATCACCTGTACCAAATACCTAATAGGTTCATGTGAATCCTTGGCTATGCCTCGCTCGGTTGCGGCGGTGGCATAGCTTTTTTTCACTGGTATTCGTAGAGGCGGACGTGGAGGATCTGGAAATCGTCGACGCCGACGCGCACGTGGCGGCCCTGGTGGTCCTGGTCGCCGTTGAGGCGGCGGATGTAGCGCATCGCACCGTCGGGGGTGATGCTCACCTGGTCGCAGGAGAGTATGCCTATTCGCGGGCCTGTCGAGGCTGCCGGGTGGGGGATGTCCGGCTGTGTTGAGCCGGCGAGCTCAAAGCCGTCCTCGCCGAGCTGCCGGGCAGTTGTAGCTGTCTCGGGACGGTCAAATGTGACGACGATGCCCGTGCCTGCCACTATATATTCCATGGGGGCGAGGCGGATTATGATTCCGCCGCCTTCGGGCCATGTGCTGCCGTCGGTAGCGCGGCTGTCCCATGGCAGCGTGAAGAAATGGGCGGCGTGAAGGCGGATTCCGTCGTTGATGAATGTGGTGTCACTGTCGGCCTGATCAAACAGTACTCCACTCATGGCATCGGTGCCACGGTATTTCAGGATGTATGGCGTTAGTTGCCCGAGGCAGTCGTATGCATCCTTCAGCTTTGTGTCGGCGGGAGAATCCTCGATGGAGAACGGACTGAAGCCCAAGGCATCTTTCTCACCGAAAGCGTAGAAAGCCTTTGCACCACAGTTCTCATCGCGGCGTATCTCGGGAATGAAGAGAGGATTGCCGGGCACGGCATATTGTGCCACCCATCCCTTGAAGCCTGAGTCGTAGAGGTCAGGCGACATGAAATCCACCGTCGGGGCATAGTGCTTCCATATATCCATCAGGTGGGCTAGGGGGCCGGCCGATGGATATTGTCCCGGAAGGCGTCCACGGCTGTTCATGGCGGCGTTGACATAGAGCGGAATATCGGTGATCTTGCGGGCCTCCCTTGCCAGGCGTTCCACATAGCTTGCGTAGGCGGCCGCCATGAAGCGTTCCTCGCGGTAGAGTTCGGGGAGAGAGGCGGCAGCTGGATTTATGTCGGTCCAGCTGGCATAAGCCTCGTTGGCGACGTCGCTGTGGTCGCGGGCACTTTCAAGCATGCCTATCTCATTCTCGATCTGTACCATCGATACTGTGTTGTGTCCTTTGTCGGCTTCCGCCACATGGCGCAGCCACCGGGTGAAAGCCGTACTATCGGCCTTGTAGACATTTTCTGAGAATGCGGAGGCTATCTCCAGTGGTTTGCCTTCCTTGGTGCGCGCACGAGGGAAACGCTTCCAGTCGAGCTTGAACCAATCCGGAGCATAGCAGCTCATCGAATTTTTCCATGCCCCGAACCATAGGAACACGACATTTAGACCGTTGGCCCGCGCCTGCTCCAGTGTGTGGTCAGTGAGTGAGAAATCGAAATTACCTTCTTCCGGTTCGAGAAGGTCCCAATATACGGGGACGAGCACAGTGTTGAGCCCTATGGCCTTAAGATTTGGAAATATACGGTCGATATCTTCGAAACAGGCTGCCGACGAATTGCCGAGTTCGCCTCCCAATATCAGGCCGGGGGTGCCCTTGATACGCGGTGAGGTATCGGCGCCCCACATTTGTGAGCATTGTAGTATTGTCAGGATGACAGTGAGCAGAAATAGGCGTTTCATAATTATGGATGATTATTTCTACAAAATTAGTAAAAAATATGAAAAAATTTCATGGTGTCAGAAATTTTACTTAACTTTGCGTCCGCAAATGCCCAGATGGCGGAATAGGTAGACGCGCTGGTCTCAAACACCAGTGGAGCAATCCATCTCGGTTCGATCCCGAGTCTGGGTACAACCCAAGGCATGCGCACGTGGCGTAATTGGTAGCCGCGCTAGACTTAGGATCTAGTGTCTTACGACGTGGGGGTTCGAGTCCCTTCGTGCGCACTACAGAGACTCCTTTACCGGATCCGGTAAAGGAGTCTCTGTTTGTTTTTTTACATTGGACCTCGATTTTTATTTTGCGGATTAAAAAATTGTTGTTAAATTTGCAACGTGAGGTGCATGGCACTTTGCACTATTTTCATATTCTATACAGCTAAATTATTGATTCTTAGCTATGAAGCACCTATGTCAAATAAGCGTTAAGTTCGGCGGGGCTGCCCCACCGGCCGGTGGCTGACATAGTGTGCATGACAAATCCAACACATTTTTCAGTTACCGTTGTGCTCCGACAGCCATTGGTGCGTCATTTCGTATGCGTCGCCGGCTGCCGTGTGTGATGGTACATTGACATTTTGGAACGTATCCCTGATTCCGGATACGTTGAGAATTGAATCTTTATTTTAAAAACGATGGCATACACAGAAAATGTCATCCTAAATAACTGTATGAAATATGAAAGAAATTACTGAATTTAGTGTGGACGAATTGAATTTCACCTCCTACGACCGTTCCGACAAGGAATTTTATGGAAAAAACATCCGATACCTTACGTTCAAAGGTCGCCATGATTTTGTATATAATGAAGATTTCGCGGGGATAGCCGTGGAGATTGATTTCTCCAACAGTGGCTTTTTTGAAGAGCCGGCCCGCGGAGTGTGCCGTAAGGTCGAGTTCACGTTGATCGACCAGAACGAGAGAATCCCCGTGTACAGCGAGATCCGTAAAATCCGTATACCTCGCTCAGAATTTATTCGCGATTGCTATCTTGATTTGAGTGCGACGAAAATTGAGTTCAAGACCGATCACATCTACCGCCTTGTGGTGCGCGACCTTACGATGGAAGCCATGCTCGGCGAATATGTGTTCCGTCTGTACAGTCAGGAAAAGTATGGTCGGCCTACACAATGGTACGGCGTGAAGGGTGGAGGAATATACACACCGGAATCGAAGGCGCTGTATAAATCGAAGAAGGTGGAGGAATACGAGGAATGTCACGTGGGGTTCGTCGTGAATCTGGAAATGGGGAAGAACCGTCCTTCCATATTGCCCGAACTCGAGATCTGGCTTCACTGTACGGCTTCCGGCAAAGAAAAGAATGCCTGCATGGATCCGCGGCCCTTAGGGAACATCGTCGGTCAATATTATGTCGAGATTCCGTTCTTCCCTGATAAATCTGACATTGGCGTGTATTATGCAGAGTTGCTTTGTATGGGTCATCCGATAGCCGGATTTGTATTCGACACTACGGTCGACGCAGAGTGCCGACCTTGGTCAGGCACTGAGCTGGAACCCATGGGACACTACGATGAGGAGAAAGCAATGATATGGGCTGAAGAGCGTCTGGGGCAATTCATGTCTTTCACACCTTTCACGCAATCCGATCCTTTCGAAGGATGCTTTGAGGAAGAGGATGAAGAGGACTGCCCGTTGGTGGAGCCGGCGACCCCGGATGGAGATGAGGAAGATGAGGCTGAAGGCTCCGGCGCGGACGAGACATCAGCCCCGAAGCCTACGTTGGCAGAGTCATTGTCAGAACTTACAGGGCTGCATTCGGTGAAGGACAAGCTCCTTGCATACGAGAATGTGGTGCGTTTCAATAAGCTGCGGTGTGACAACGGGCTGCCGGCTATCTCCATGCCGCTCCATGCCATGTTCCTTGGCTCGCCGGGCACAGGCAAGACCACGGTGGCGAAGATGTTGGGCGGTATGCTCCGCGATATGGGCGTATTGTCCAGTGGGCATGTGGTGGTGCGCGAGCGGGCCACGCTGCTGGGCCAGTACTACAGCTCAGAGGCCGACAAGACCCTGGAGGCTTTGGAGGAGGCGAAGGGCGGAATCCTCTTCATCGACGAGGCATATCAGCTTTATCAACCCGCCGATCCACGTGATCCTGGACGGTTTGTCATCGAGACATTGCTCACTTCGCTTTCGGATGAGTCGAAGCGCGACTGGATGCTGGTCCTTGCCGGTTATCCCGAACCGATGCTCAAGATGCTGGAGCTGAATCCCGGCTTCAAATCGCGTATCCCTGCCTCCAACATCTATCGGTTTGAGGATTTTTCCGGTGAAGAGCTCATTGAGATGGCACGCCGCTACTTCGAGCGGTTGCAGTACCGGCTGACCCAGGAGGCTGACGAGGCGCTGATGGCACGGCTAAGGGCCGACTATGAGTACCGCGACAGGACTTTCGGTAACGGGCGCTATGTGATGAACTTGATCCAGACCGAGATCCTGCCCGCAATGGCAAAGCGTGTCGTCTGCACCGAGGGAACCGACAGCTCGTCCCTCACCGACATTATGGCTGCCGACATCCCTCCTTTTGTTCCGCGTGCCGCTCAAGCTGCACCCCGCATAGGGTTTGCAATATGAGTCTGGCTCCCCCGAAGCCGCGAAGAAATCACGACATAAAAACGCATCGGCAGTCGGGAGACCGCCGATGCGTTTAAAACTTAAAAATCTAATCCTATGAAAAAACTAATTCTTTTTGCCTTGCTTCTTTCTGCTGTTTGTACTATTATAACAAGGCAGCAGTGCAAAATGTTTGCCACAAATGAAAAAATTTAGTTTTTCCCGCTCAGGGCAGCGATGATTCTCTGCTCCTCGCTGTGGCCTATGGTGGAGAGACGCAGCAGGGGAAGTCCGCAGAGCTGCAGGATGTGGTCCTTCATGCGGTCGCGCCGGTATTGGGCGGTCGATTCGTTGTGGTAGGCGTAGCCGTCGGTCTCTATGGCCAGCATAGGCTCCTTGCTTACACGGTTGATTATCAAAAAATCGATGTGAGTGGAAGGATGGGTGGCGTAGCGCGCCTCACTTTCCGTCAGTTCCCGCATGTCGCGGACAAGGCACCGCATGGGATAGTGGCACAGGACCTTGATGTGTGACAGATGAGGATGATCCGAACGTATCTTCTCTATAAGCTCGAATGTCAGATTCTCCGAGCCGTAGGCCGACACCCTCCTCCGGGTCTCTACCTGCGTGAAGAGATAATCGTAGATCGACCTCAAGCGGCTCTGTATCACCGTCCCCTTCTGGTAATTTATGTAACACAGAAGATCGTGGATATTGCCCTTAAGCGCCTGTGGATTGCCTGAAACCACGAGGCAGAACCTGTCTTTTGCCCTTGACACCGCCACGTTGAGCAGATTGGCATTGTCGGAGAATTCGGTGATGGCATCATCGGTCACACTCATTATTATCGTATTCTTCTCCCTTCCCTGAAATTTATGCACGGTGGCGGCCTCCACCCCCGGAATCTGGGCCTGCAGCTGGTCGACCTGGCGGTTGTAGGGCGCGATGATGCCCGTCTCCGCCGGATTTTTCAGATGAGGCAGAAGCTCCTCTTTCACAGCGTCGATCTCGCGCTGGTTGTAGTGCCCGCGGCAATGTTGGCCCGGGGCGGTGGTCAACGCTGTCAGGTGCTTGCGGTTGTCGCGGCGTGAGGTCATTATCAGCAGGTTGCCGCCGTAGAATTTCTGGTTGCAGAAATTGATGATGTCGGGGTGGCAGCGGTAGTGTTCGCGCAGCAGGGTCTGAGTCACATCGGGGATTGCCGCTGATAGCGAGCTGAGGAAACTATGCTGACCCGCATCATAGGCGTCAGGCACATGGCTGTGGCGGCGTATCTCCTGCAGCATGGCGGCATCCTCATCCGTCACCACATTCGGAAGCTGCATGGTGTCGCCCACGATCACGGCATTCTTTGCGCATGTGAGAGCCAGGAAACCGGTCTCGACCGACACCTGCGACGCCTCGTCCATGATCACATAATCGAACACCGTGTCGCTGCTGAAGCACAGTCGGGCAGAAAAAGTGGTGCTGAGCACCACCGGATAATCCTCCAGCACCTTATCCCCATTATTGAATAGCTCCCTCACTGACCCGATCGCTGTGCGCTTCCTGTCGAAACGGCTGGCGAGAGCCGACCGGAGGATTGTCGACGAATTGTCAGTAAGCGTCTTCATCAGCTTCTTTGCGTCAAGGCGCGACAGGCGTTGCTCGATATCCTCTATTTCGGTGCTGAGCTCGCGTAGCCTGCGGTCATAGAACATCCATTCAAGCAATGTCATTATACCGGGGATATTCTCCGACGTAAGGCCGGTAGAGATATTAAGCAGCCACCGCAGATGCATCCTCAGGCTTAGCTTTCCGATCGCCGTTGTCATTCGGCGCCATAGGTTCGGTCGGCTGTCCGGCTGCTTTATTGCGAATTGCTTCACCCTCTCCAACGTTGTCAGTATCCTGCCCGACGATGTCTGTGCCCCATTGGCAAGGGGAGAGAACGAGTGCTCTTTCTCGAAATGCACCTTCTCGATACCCACTTCGGCTATCTCCTGACGGCACATGGCCAGACGCTCCTGCAATTCGAACACTGTCTCGACCTGCCTGAGGTCAGATTTCACCTCCGCCGCTGAGCTCCGTATTTTCTTCTCAGGCTTTCGCCATTTCGGAAGCGCGGGATTCAAAGGAGGCTGACTGGCGACAAAAGCTTCCTTGTTGGCCCTCTTGCCTAATGGTGCGACAATGAAACCGAGGCCGTGCTTTTCGAGTTTCTCCAGCACGTTGCCCAGTGCAGAGTTGTTGTTGGACACCACCAGTACGGTTTTTTTCGCCAGCAGGAGATTGGCTATGATATTGAGGATGGTCTGGGTCTTGCCTGTCCCGGGAGGGCCTTGGATGACGCTTATCTGATTGGCGAGGGCGGCCTTGACAGCCCTCGCCTGGCTCGCATTGCAGCCAAACGGGAAGATCGGGGTGTCCGTCCGGTTTTTCCCGACTTTACGCGAGGGGTCGAGGTACGGTGCGGCGGCAGTGGCTTCATCCACAAAATCTATTCTGGAGAAAATGGCCGACAGGATTCCTTCCGATGCCGCGTCATCTTCCATGCCGAGGGTATTGACCGCGGCACATTGCCTGAGATATCCGAACACGTCGTCAGCCCGTCCCTTCAGGCACGAGTGCCTGAAGCTTATCTCGTTTTCGCCGCAATGCATGACATGGCCGCTCTCAAACACCACAGCGTAATATTTCTGGAAATCCGACGCGAATACCATTACACGGCTCACCGACCTCTCCATCTTGCCTTTTATGAAAATCGCGCACCCGGCGATATCCATCTGGCGTGGATGTGTCAGCCATATCACATTATACCTGGAGTAGGAGTAAATCTTGTCGGTGCCGGTGAACTTGATGTGGGTTTTTCCACCATCGGGAGTTATCCGTTCCACCTGACGGGTCCTGTCCACTCTGTTTATTATGATGAAATTCTCCTGTAAGTCCATTGATTAGTGCCCGATCGGAAGCAAACGCTATTTCCGTCGTGCAAAATTAGCAAATTTTCGCCGAACGTCCAATATCTACAGCTTTTCTCAATTTAGCATCAGGACTCTGAATCATTCATCCTTGCAGTGGGGCAGTCCACTGGCATTTGACTCGATCATGCGCCGGAGGATGTCGATGATGTCGTCCCTGAGCCATTGTGGCGAGAGGATGGCCAGCTTGTCGCGGTGCCACAGCAGATCTTGTTTGAAGTCGTAGGTAGGACGCAGATAGAGCGAGAAATCGGTCCAGTCATCTGTCTCATCCACTACGCGCTGCGAGTGATGCAGCGGCACCTCCTTCAGATATGTATTCTGAGGCCAGAAGGCGCGCACCACTATGCGCTCCGGTTCCAGCTGATGGATGATGCCGTAGCAGTCGCTCAGATAGTCCTCGGCGTTTACGTCGATCGATGGGATGCAGTGGGCACCTGTCTTTATGTTCTCCATCCTTTCCAGGGCGAGGACACTCACATAGTCCTTTCCCACAGGCTGGCACACCAGGTACCATCTCTGTTTGAAAAGCTTAACGAAGAGAGGTACCACTTCGAAATCCTTTGCCGGATTGTAGGGCGACTTGTATTTGAATGACAGCGACCGGCTATCGCGGCAGGCGTTAGCCACCGTCTCCAGCACGTCCTGACCGGCAGGAGGGTCCTCCAATATGATATGTTGCCTTGCATCGGTCATCGACATTAGGTTCTGCACACGCAGTGCGCTCATTGTCCATCTGTCTGCGGTGTCGAGCGAGTCAAGGTCCACCCAGTATTCATTTGTGGTCTTGTCGCACTCAATGTTGACGTTGAATATCTCCTCGGCCAGAGCTTTGTGGCGCAGGAACGTGCGAGGACTGAGCACCGTATTCTCGATATTGGCTTCGGCCATAATCCATGCGGCCGAGAGCTGGGAGAGCGTCAAGCGCCGAGTGGAGAGTATGTTCACGAGCCAGAGGCAGAACTTGTAGCGAGCTATCATTATGATAATTTTTATTGGAATGCAAAATTAGTGAAAGGTTACGACAAAAAATGGCGTAGCCTCTGATTAATTTTGCAGGGAAATTAAGTGGAACCAAATAATTGCAGCTATGCCTATTTATAGAGTTATTGCCAAAGGATCGTGCAACAGTGCCGGACAGCATGTCGAGCCTGGCATGAGCGTGGAGATATCCACCATTTTTCCCGTGGCCATGATGGGAAGCATGATCGCCGACCAAGTCCGTAAGGCCTTCATGGCGAAATACGGTGTTGACCTCAAAGAAATGAATTGCCTAAACGCAGGCTATCTCAAAGTGGAGAAGAGATGAATGTAAGGAAGTCAAAGTCTGGTAAACTTTATTTGGTCAGGGAAAGAATGGCAAGTGCGGTTTCGCGTTCTTTTTGTATTAATCAAGTTAAAGGCTTGAACTCAATGAAAATCCTTAGTCCGGGATTGATTTGAGGTTTGTATTGGACTTAATTCTATTCTGGGAAAAATGAGTAAAAAAATTAAAACTAAAGACATTACCAAAGATCAAGGAGATGCCTTGAAAGCCATATTGGGATGGCTGGTAGACATTTTTGTTGATAAAGACGAAAAATCAGGAGAGAAAAAGTCGTGATAATGATTACTAATTATGATGTTCAGTTAGACGTATCCATATTTTATTGAGATATTATGCCAATAATAGGTAAAACACAACATAAATGTGTATTTTAGGAACGTCTAACAGAATATCCTAATTACTAATAGTATTGCCGTTGTTTTGTAAATATAAATAAAAATGACAAAGAAATTTCTTACATACTTGAAGGCTGTAGCAATTTTCAGCCTTATTGCCAGTTCCTCTGGTTGCAATGATTCAAAGACATCCGAAAGACCTACTCCAGATGAGGTGATGAACAAGATTTCAAATAGGACAACATTAGAAGTTGCAGATTATGAGACAATATTGGACTATCTCGATGATTTCATAGAAGATGGAGAGAATTCAGATGGCTCATCTGAAGCAGGAGCGGAGTTGGGGAAAAGCTATCCTTATTTCATATATTTTGCATTTTCTTTAGATGATGCTCCAGCTGAAGTACAGGAATCAGAGCAATATAAAGATGTTGCTCTTAGATTTAAAAAACTTATGAACAAATAGAACATTATCAAGGTATTTAGCTTCAGATAAGCTATTTATTGTTTGATTCTATCTTGACTCCACTCTAAAAAAGTGATTTTGTAATATTCAACTGAACAAGCCAGGCTCAGGAACATTGTCATGGCCACGATGCTTCGTGGCCATGACCTCCCCAAAACGGCTGTAATATAATGTCTTCTGGAACAGTTGCGCCCAATGGATGCATCGCATCCGGAGAGGGTGGTGGTGCCTTTTTTGCCATCCCTGGACTGAGATTAGGACCGGATTGGGGTTAATATAGTTTTCAGTTCACCACCAGGGCATCAAGGCTGGTGGAATAGTCGGGCGATTTCATTGCCCGGCGGATGGCGTTGACAAATTTCACGCACTTGCCGTCGGTTCCCCGGTCGCGGTACTGCTGCGCTCCGAGCACCATAGTATCGGCACCCATCCTGCCGTTGATTCTGTCGAGGGTGGATGAGATTTTGCCGAAACGCGCGCTCATGACGGGGTCATACTCAAAGAGGTCGGGCTGTATGGCTTCGGCAGGCGATATGCCCGACACCATTATCCCGGCCCTTTTATAATAAATGCCCTTGCGGAAGATGGTATCTAAGATGCGGGTGGCCATGCCCACTATCTCGTTGGTGGTGTTGGTGGGCGTAAGGAATGAGTGTGTGGCGCTGCCATCGTACTGCAGGAGATCTTCCCGTAAATGATTGCTCTGGATAAAAGCTGTGACCAGAGAGCACACCGAATGTTGCCGCCGCAGCTTCAGTGCGCACCGGGCGGCATAATTGGCTATATGGCTGCGCAGGTCGGCAAGATCCTTTATCATTTCCGGGAAACTGCGGCTGGTGACGATGGTCTTCTTCGTCGCTCCGTCGAGACCGTCGATGTCGATACAAGGCTCGCCGTTCAGTTCCTTCCATGTGCGCTCGCCTGTCACATGGTATCTCCGTCTCACATAATCCTTGGACAGTGTGGCAAAGTCATAAGCCGTGTGCACACCCGCGTATTCAAGACTTTTGCGTATGCGTCGCCCGATTCCCCACACATCGCCCACCGGAAAAAGCCTGAGCGCCTTCTCCCGCTGCACCTCATTGCCTATGACGCAGCATCTATTGTAGGCGGGATATTTCTTGGCATATTTGCTCGCCATCTTGGCAAGGGTATTGGTGGCTGCTATGCCCAGGCTCACCGGCATCCCCGTGCATTTCAGAATCTTCCTGGTGAGCTGCTCGCCCCACTTATGCAGGTCCACGTGATCCATCCCCCTGAGGTCTAGGAAACACTCGTCGATGGAATACTGCATCACATCCGGTGCTTCCTCCCTCAGCAGCGCGACGACACGCCGCGACATATCGCCGTACAGGGCATAGTTCGACGAGAACGCCACTATGCCGGCATCGGGATATTGCTCCTTCATCTGATAGTAGGGCATACCTTCGGGAATGCCCATGGCCTTCACCTCCCTGGAGCGTGCCACCACGCAACCGTCGTTGTTGCTGAGCACCACAAGCGGTGTCCTTGCAAGGTCGGGACGGAACACCCGCTCGCAAGAACAGAAGAAATTGTCGCAGTCGATCAGGCCTACCATCTCTCTGATCCGGTCGGCCGGCGCCGGTTGGCCTTTATGGTGTATATCACCACGCCCCACACCATGAAATCATCGTCGCACGTCACCTCTATGGGTCTGAATTTGCGGTTGGACGGCATGAGGTACAATTTATTTCCTCCGGTGAGACACAATCTTTTCAGAGTGAATTCGCCATTGAGGCAGCACACGGCCAGATCTCCATGTTCGGCCTCGACCGAACGGTCCACTATCAATATGTCGCCTTCGGTGATGCCTTCGTCGCTCATCGAGTCGCCCACCACTTTGGCGTAGAATGTGGCGGCGGGATGTTTTATCAAGGTTCGGTTGAGGTCGATCGACTCGGTGATGTAATCCTGTGCCGGACTTGGAAATCCCGCCCTGACGCCATCGTCGGCATATATCAGAGGAAGGATGGTGGATATGTCGGCTCTAAATAGTTGAAACATAATTGCATTTACCTTTGATCTTCAGCTTTCGCCGGCGAAAGCCGGATTGTATAGCTTTTTTCCGGGTGCAAAGATAATCGCCTGATGTGCCAAATCGCCGCACTGCAATGTTAAAAAACGCATAATATAACCGCATGGTCTTATAATCTTCAGGTTGGGCTTGCAAAACTTGCATTTTTATTAGGATTCTCCCGAAAAATCACTACCTTTGCCGATAGAGACATTTCATCATTAATCACCCTCAAGGCCTGCATAATTATGGCGCAATACGATAGTGACAATATAATATTCTATATAGATTTCAGCACCGGCAGGGGTGTCAAGGGCTTCGAGGCCCTCGGCAAGGTGCTGTTCTGCGAACCCGAAGTTGCGAAAAGGATGCTCGCCACAAAGGATACGTCGAGCCTCGCCTATTTCGGAAACCCTGAAAGCCTCGTGGGGCAGTTGCGCGAGGCTGGACTTACGTTTGAAGCTGGCGAGATCGAGGAAATAAAGAGCAAATATTCCGTAGGCGGGCAGATCACTGAGACCGGACGCATGTGCGCCGCATATTACCTTTCGCCCGCCCTGAGCTACTTCATGTATGGCTTCAAACCCATCAAGAGCCTCGATGAACTGCTTCTTGTATGGCAGACCTACGGTCTGAGCGGACGCAACGGCAACCGGCTGACCGACTCTCTGTCCGACCCGGTATTCTCCTATTGGCTCTGGCATCGTAATCCACACATGGCTTTGAGGGTCAGGGAGATGCAAGAGCGTGGGGCATCCCCGGGAGAAATCGCCTATGCGATGTTCCCCGACATGAGTTATGATTTCAAGACCGGCTCAAAGGCGCAAGGCCGGATCGATACGCCCGAAGAAATAGGCGAAGATCTCAATGCCAAGCTCGCTGACTACATCACCAACAACCGTACGCTGTCGGCATCACTGATAGATTTCGAGCTTGAACCGGGCGGACACCTGGAGTGGTATATGAAGAGCCATGACCAGTGCGCCTCCAAGCTGCCCTGCCTCAAGAGCCTCCAGGGTCAGGGGGAGGTGTGGGCTATGGGAATATATGCTCCCTACAATCCTTACGTGAAGATCTACCGTTTCATAAAGGCTCTGGGCTACAAACCTTACTATCAGTTCGGCGACGGTAAAAAAGTGTACGACCTCGGGCAGCTCGAAAAGATCCCGGCCGCCACCATCAGACAGGCGCTCGAAAAGGGGAGGCTGAGTGCATGGATCGCTACATTCTTCCAGGAGGATCCCGGGAAATCGATCTCCGACGAGAATGCCTACGCCAGGGAGTCGATGGAGTTCACCGCTTACATTGCGTCCATCTGTCCGACATATCTCCCTGCTGCCAAATACTGCAAGGCTCTGAAGGAGATCGACGAAAGCGCGCGCTCCTTTTGCGTGGCCGGCCGCCACAGTGTCATGTCGAAATTGCTCAAATGGATCTTCGCGCCCGCAGCCTTCATTATGTTGCTGCTGGCATTGGTGCTTGGATTCAAGTTCCCGATGCCGGATCTCACCTTCATTCCCGACGGAGCGGCCATCCATCTTACATGGGTGTACCTCGCCGTGGTGACGGCGGTCCTCGTCTTCTTCATCGTGAAGCTCCGGAAGGTGTACAAGCGAGTGCCCGATTATGAGATGACCGTTGATATCGCCAATCCCGATTTCAGATTGCGCGAGATGAACGCCTTGATGTATGCTTACAGTTCAGATCCGTACACCAAGCGCGGCGACTCCGCAATCATGTCGTACATCCGCAGATATAAGGCCAACAGGAAAAAGACCCATCTGTCACAACTTGCCTACTCCTGCGGCGGCATCCTCGCAGCCATCCTATTGATGGCGGTCCTCTATTTTCTCTCCCCGGCTTTCGGCAGGGAGGATAGCATTAAGATCGGGGACCGGACGGAGCAGACCGTAGACTCACAGCCGGAAAAGGCGGCCGTCCCCACCGAGCCCAAGCCCAAGAAGAAGGCCAAGCGCAAACCCAAAGTTACTGAGTCAACCGGTACCGGAGAACACCCTGCAGCTGTTGGTAACTCCTCTCCGGCTACCGAAGAAACGCCCCGCGACCGGGAGATATTGGGCGGTCAGGAGGTGGAAGAGGTGTCGATTGACGATCTTTCCCGTTATCTCAAAGAACAAAAAGGAGAATAGCCTTGAGGATCGATCATGTATTAGGCAAATGCGTCCTTGCCGGCGACGTATTCCTTCGGTGTCAGGCCCGTATGCTTCTTGAACATACGTGTGAAATGCTGCGGATAGTTGAAGCCTAAGTGGAAAGCCACCTGCGATACTCCGTCGCCGGCGGTAAGCCTGTTTTTTGCCATGCGTATGATATGGTTGCGGATTATTGAGCCCGCGCTCTCGCCCGCTGTCTTCCTCACCATATCGCTGAAATAGCTTGCCGACATGCACATCTTGTCGGCGAAATACTGCACGGTGGGCAATCCGGAATCGTGCTGGCTCCCTGATTCATAATAATCGTCGATGAGATGTCCGAACCTGACGAGAATATCGCCATTGTTGACACGTATTGAGCGGAACTGGCGGTTGTAGAATCGGTTGCAATAATGGAGCAACGATGTGATATAGCCTATGATTATCCGGATTCGCTCATCGTCGTCTGCTCCGTGGGTGAGTTCATCCTGAATATTGCCTACTATGGCGGTGAGTGTGTCGCGCTCCGCATCTTCCATCTCCAAAGCCTCTTTTGAGCTATAGTCGAAAAATGTGAAGTTGCGGATATCCCTTTCGAGCGTAGTGCCCGCAAACAGTTTTGGATGCATAAGCAGGCCCCACCCGTCAAGGTCGATAAGGTCACCGGTATCCTCCCTGCCGTAAATCTGTCCGGGACCGACACATACGAGTGTGCCCGCCCCGGTATCGTAGTCGTGGCTACCGTAGGTGAGGTCGTCGCGAAGCTTGCTGTGCATGAACAGGGCGTAGATGCCAAGGTTGTTGAGACTCGACGGCATGGGCGAGATGCTCGCGAAATCAATGACGGCCACAAGGGGATGCCGGCATTCCACCCCGACATGGGCGCAGTAGTCGGCGGGTGAGTTCACTTGCAGAATTTTTTTCATGATATTTACGTTCGAAATGCAAAGATAATGATTTTCTGTCATTCCACTTTCGCCCGGGGAAATGGAATTTGGTAGGAAATCCCAAAAATATGGTAGATCCGTGAAATTTATATCCGGTAACTTTGCATAAAATACAGAAATGTCATGAAATCAAAAATATTTCTATCAGTAGTTTTGGCCATGGCCATGCTTATTGCAGACTCTCAGAATATCAATCGACAAAATAATAATACAACTATGGGAGAACTCGAACTTACACAGCAGTGGGACAAGACGTTCCCGAAAAGCGACAAGGTGGAACACAGCAAAGTGACATTCACCAACCGCTATGGCATAACACTTGCCGCCGACCTGTACGTACCGAAAGGAGCAAAGACACCGCTGCCGGCCATCGCGGTATGCGGACCGTTCGGAGCGGTGAAGGAGCAATGCTCAGGGCTCTACGCCCAGGAAATGGCGGAGCGTGGATATATGGCCCTGGCGTTCGACCCTTCGTTCACCGGAGAAAGCGGAGGCTATCCACGCTATATGACATCGCCTGACATCAACACGGAGGATTTCAGCGCGGCTGTCGACTTTCTCGTGACGAATCCCATGGTGGCCCCAGAGGCTGTAGGCATCATCGGTATCTGTGGCTGGGGTGGTATCGCTGTGAATGCTGCTGCTTCCGACCCGCGTATCAAGGCTACCGTGGCGTCGACAATGTACGATATGAGCCGTGTCAACGCCAATGGATATTTCGACAGTGCCGACAGCGCTGATGCACGTAACGAGTTGCGCAAGACGCTTGCCCGGCAGCGCACCGAGGATTTCCGCAACGGCACCCCGAAACTCGGAGGCGGAGTGCCTGACTCGCTTCCCGACGACGCTCCAAAATTCCTCAAGGACTATTTCGACTACTACAAGACCGAACGTGGCTATCATCCACGGTCGCTCAATTCGAATGGCGGCCGCAACGCCACCTCCCCGATTCCCTGGATCAATTTCCCGATGATGAGCCGTGCCGGTGAGATAGAGAACGCGGTGATGATCGTGCACGGAGAGAAGGCACACTCGTTCTATTTCGGAAGCGATGCCTACAAAAAACTCACCGTAGAGCCCGGCAAGGACAACAATAAGCTTTTCATTGTGGTGCCCGGTGCGAGCCACACCGACCTCTACGATCAGAAAGACAAGATACCGTTCGACGCGATTGAATCCTTCTTCGGAGAATATCTCTGCGAATAAGCATCCGGCGCCGACCACCACCTGCGGCAGATATTTGCCGGTCTCTATCTTCACCTCAACCTTCGCCTTGACGTTCTCGCCTAAGAGCTGATAGTCGATGGTGGACGAGAGGGCTGTCTGCGGGTCCACGACGATGTCGAGCGGATATTCGGGTACGGTCTGCGGCACATCAGCATCTATATCGATCGGTTTCTCGAAATTGGCTCCGATGTGTTGCGACAGCACCATGCGGCAGAGCTTGATTTAAGTGCTCGAATCATTCAATCCACGCACCCACGTGGGGTGCGACATGAGCGGCTGAAAATCGAGGCCGACTATCTGGAGGTTTCAATCCACGCACCCACGTGGGGTGCGACGGTACGGAGGACGTTTGTCCATCCGTGCAATGAGGGTGTTTCAATCCACGCACCCACGTGGGGTGCGACTGGGCCTGTGGAAAAAGACGGAAGGCAAATCCCCTGTTTCAATCCACGCACCCACGTGGGGTGCGACAGCATTGCAGTTCGCGGTATATGATCCCTCACATGTTTCAATCCACGCACCCACGTGGGGTGCGACTCTTCCAGAATGCCGAATGCATCCCAGATATTGGTTTCAATCCACGCACCCACGTGGGGTGCGACAAAAGAGGTTTCGGCACTGCGTAGGCTCATAGAGTTTCAATCCACGCACCCACGTGGGGTGCGACTCTTGTCAACCTCATATCGGCCAAGGTGCCGCAGTTTCAATCCACGCACCCACGTGGGGTGCGACCGGAAGGCGGAAAGCCTCTCATACGACCGACAGCTGTTTCAATCCACGCACCCACGTGGGGTGCGACTGTCAACCCCGACCAACCCTACCTTTTCGCAAGGGGTTTCAATCCACGCACCCACGTGGGGTGCGACAGAAAGACGCGCAGGACAGCGTAACGCGACAAATGTTTCAATCCACGCACCCACGTGGGGTGCGACCTTATCCCACGGCAAACCGCCCTTAACCAAATCGTTTCAATCGGTGCGACACCACCATGTCGGATGTCAGGATCCGTGATTTCTGGTTTCAATCCACGCACCCACGTGGGGTGCGACTGTCATGGCGCTCGTATACGAAGGCCTTACCGAGGTTTCAATCCACGCACCCACGTGGGGTGCGACGTCCAGTGCGGGACATGGAATTGTATTTGACCATGTTTCAATCCACGCACCCACGTGGGGTGCGACGATTTTTCAAAAGCTCTTACACATAATTTCTTAGTGTTTCAATCCACGCACCCACGTGGGGTGCGACGATTTTTCAAAAGCTCTTACACATAATTTCTTAGTGTTTCAATCCACGCACCCACGTGGGGTGCGACAAGAGACAGCCACGGCTATGCCCTCCACCGCGAGTTTCAATCCACGCACCCACGTGGGGTGCGACACGGCCGGCCCGATGAGGTAAAAAAAACGGTGCTCGTTTCAATCCACGCACCCACGTGGGGTGCGACTGTGGATAGTACGAGTTATTTTCCTATTACTGGTGGTTTCAATCCACGCACCCACGTGGGGTGCGACGGGAATAAGTATGTTATAAAGTTAATACCTACTAATGTTTCAATCCACGCACCCACGTGGGGTGCGACTCACATATAAGGTTTTACTATCGGGGGTCGCAGGTTTCAATCCACGCACCCACGTGGGGTGCGACTAAGCTCGATGATGTTGCCGTTCTCGGTGGACACGTTTCAATCCACGCACCCACGTGGGGTGCGACTGCGTTTCTTTTAAAGTTCAAATTATCAGCGAGTAAATGATGGCTTTGCAAGAAACATTTCAAATGTATAAAATCAATAACGCGAAAACTGCATTTTTATTGTTGAAAGTGTTGAGCCAAAGCAATCAAGAACTCATTGGTGTTTTATGAAATGATGCAGGTTCTTGCTATAAGATCAATGTGCCTGTGACATCCACTCCATTGGTTTTCCCGAACACTTCGATATGATTAGCCCAGTCCTTGCCTAACTTATAAATCCTCAGGCTATCCTTGCCGTCATCGATTATTTCCAACAGCTGGGATTTCAACATAACGAGCTGCGCCATCGTCACCACGCATTCAAAAACTGAATTCTGCACCCTCACACCATAATCCTTGCATACTTTCGCGACTCTCCTGAGTCTTTTGGCTCCCTCGGGCATCGTGGTATCAACGTCGTATGTGATAAGAACTTTCATGGGAATCAAGATTTTAACACGAACACAGGATAATCATTGAGGTCGCCACGGATATTCCGCGCAAGAAGCATTGCCTGAAGATGAGGTAAGAGTCCCAGAGGCACCGACTCACCGAGGAAAGGATGTGTCATCAAATCCTTCTTTTTCTCCTGCCATGCGGCAAGCACCTTCTTTCGTCCATCCGTGGTGAGCAGACAGCTGTCCTCGGGCATATCAACAAAATCTTTCGGTGTGAGCTGACGGCGGTTGATAAGCGAGAGCACGAGCCTGTCGGCCAGATAAGCGCGCATCTCCTCCATCAAATCAAGAGCGAGACCCGGTCTGCCAGGACGCAGTGTGTGCATGAATCCAACACATGGGTCAAGACCGACCCCTTCAAGGGCTGATGCCACGTCATTGGCCAAAAGAGAGTAGACGAACGACAACAATGCATTAGCCTTATCCTTTGGCGGACGCCTGTTCCTCCCGTCAAACCTGAAATCGTCCTTCTGTTGCACAATCAAGCGGTCGAAAACGCTGAAATATTCCTTGGCTGCAAGTCCTTCGATACCCCTTATCTCATCCACCGACTCCGCGCACACCACCTTATCCTTGGATGCCTTCAGATGCGCCACAACGTCCTTAAGTCCACTGTCCGCACCATTGTCGCGTATAGCCCTCTGCAGGATGCACCGGCAGTTGTGTATCTTTGCTGCTATGAAAAGTTTGCTAAGGCGTAGGCAAGCGGATTCATCTTCATTGGCTCTGTACTGACGTTTACGCAACAGCACATTTCCTGCCACCGGTCCCTGGCAACGGGCTATGAACCGCCCGTTAGGAGCGTAAAAGGCAAGTGCCACATTGTTGTCAACGCAGAGCTTCATCAATCCAGGACTCGCCCCCTTGTAGGTGAACGAGAAAATTCCCTGCAGATTCAGTATAGGCACACGCGCCAACTCCTTGCCATCCACCGAGACCACCACACTCTGGCCATCCTTCGAAAGATATGCATCAGGAATATTGACATACAAAGTGTTAAGCAGGACTTTCATAAAGGTATTTCTTAAGGTATGACTTTACATCTTCCATGCCGGGCGACAGCGGCATGCAACGGTCGGAAAGAGAACAGTTTCCACATTTTGGCTCGAGATAGGCCATTGGGATAGTTCCCGAATCAAAACATTCGTGCATCTGTCCGGCCAAATTCCTTACCCTCTGTCTGAGTTCCTCAGTGATACTGACATTGATCTTTCGGTGGGTTTTTCTGTACATCAAGGCTCCCTCCGTAATGGCCATGCCATACATCTCCTCCATGCACATAGCCTGAGCCACCAACTGCACAATATCGCAATCCGTGCGCTTTTTGCTGCCGTGTTTATACTCAATAGGGTATGGGATGTATCGACCTGGATATTTATCAAATCCGATACCATCTCCATCCTCCGCCGGATGAAGCTCCACGGCATCGGCTATTCCGGACAGACCGAGGCTGTACGACGCTATCCGAAGCCCACGCAGAGTGATGACGCCGCCGTTCATCTGCCGGTATTCAGGGTTATCAACAATTTCATGCTGAAGGGAGCCTTCGACTGTGAGCACATTGTCTTCCCATATCTGGTCGATATGTGACAATGCCCATTGCCGGGCACAGAACACGAAGTGTTGTATGCCCGACAGCATGAGCATCTGGTCGTCAGTGTATGATGTCATCTATCATATCATTTCTATCAGCTCCACCTTCTCCGGTATGGCATCCTTATCGACTGTTATGTCGTAGTCGGTGATTGAGCGGGCAGGGGCGCCGGTTTTCTTGTTGATATGTACAAGGTCGAAGAGCTTGTGGGCTGGGGCATTGCCGAGTTCGCTATCGTGCTTGAACACGATAAGCCTCTGCGGACTCATAAGTCC
>CAYZPI010000047.1:0-24160 GCA_964480085.1 uncultured Bacteroides sp.
ATCGAGTTCAACAAGGACAGCAAGCGCATCATCCTCTCCCACAGCCGCATCTTCGAAGATGTTGCACGTGCAGAGAAGTCAGCTGAGCGTAAGCGTCAGCGTCAGAACAAGCGTCCGAACGAAGCTCCCGCAGTTGCAGCTCCCCAGATCGAGAAGACCACTCTCGGCGACCTCGACGCTCTGCAGGCTCTCCGCGACAAGCTTGCCAACAAGTAATCAGAAGCTCCACACATTACAATACCTAAGGCCGGGATTTCCCCGGCCTTATTTTTTTTTGTGAAAAATATGTTAATCGGTCAAGCCCGGTTAAACCATTGCCCGCCGTCAAGGTCAAATTATCAGATTAGACAAATAAACAACTTTTTCATTTTTATATCTACCATCTACACATTTGTATTTCATAGATATAATGGCTTTTGATTAGATAGGATATGGCTGCTCCCTCAGATCGTGAGATTGCAAGAGAGCAGCTATTATTTTGTGCCTTAAGATACTTTTTCTTGTGCGACTGAAAAAAAAGCGGTAAATTTGTGCTATAATAACATATTGTAAAATTCTTCCAAATGGTTAGTATTACCAATTCTAAAGCTGACTATGATTCGACAGCCGATTACGTAAAGACTACGTTCGACAATCTGACTCCAACCTATCGACCACTTACTCCACAAGAAATCGAACTTTTGAAATCGCAGGGCTGCACTTCCTCTGAATGGGAGGGCGTGAAGATCTCGCATGCCACCGACCTCAAGTACGTGCGATCCGTGCGTTTTTCCGGACAGGTGCGTCTGGGAACCTTCAACACAGGCTTCACTATGCCTGGCGGACTGCACAAACACAGTGGTATCTTCTTCGCCAATCTCCATAATGTGGTGATAGGCAATGATTGCTGTGTCGAGAATGTAAAGAATTATATGGCCAATTATATTGTAGGCGATAATTCTTTTATCGAGAATGTCGACATTATCCTGGTCGACGGCGTGTCGGCGTTCGGCAACGGCGTGAATGTATCGGTGCTGAACGAGACAGGCGGACGTGAGGTCACGATCCACAATCACCTCACTGTCCACGAGGCTTATATCGAGGCAATGTACCGCCACCGTCCCAGTGCCGTGAAACGCCTCAAGGAGATCGCCGACAGGTACGCCTCCTCCCATAGCTCTTCCATAGGCAAGATCGGCAGACACGTCACTATTGTCGACACCGGCTATATCAAGAATGTCAACATAGGCGACTACTGTTCGATAGAAGGTGCCGGCCGACTTAAGAACGGCACCATCAACAGCAACGAGAACGCTCCGGTGCATATTGGATATGGCGTTGTGCTTGACGATTTCATCATTCAAAGCGGCAGCTCCGTGGAGGATGGAACCATGATGGCCCGCTGTTATCTGGGGCAGAACTGCAAGATGGGCCACACATATTCGGCCTCGGATTCGCTCTTCTTCAGCAACTGCCAGGGCGAGAATGGTGAGGCCTGTGCAATATTCGCGGGTCCGTTCACGGTCACACACCACAAGAGCACGCTGCTCATTGCCGGACTTTTCTCGTTCATGAATGCCGGTTCGGGTTCCAACCAGAGCAACCACATGTACAAGCTCGGTCCAATCCACCAGGGAGCGATGGAGCGGGGAGCCAAGACCTCTTCCGACTCCTATATTCTCTGGCCGGCCCGCATCGGCGCGTTCTCGCTCGTAATGGGGCGCCACGTTGGACATGTCGATACTTCCGACCTGCCTTTCTCCTACCTTATCGAGCAGCAGGGGATGACATATCTGGTGCCGGCGATCAATCTCAAGTCGGTGGGTACGATCCGCGATGCCCAGAAATGGCCGAAACGTGATGGCAGGAAAGACCCTCATCTGATGGATCAGATCAACTACAATCTTCTGAGTCCATACACCATGCAGAAGGCCTTGCGCGGAATATCCGTTCTCAAGGAACTGAGGCGTATTTCCGGCGTGACTTCGGAGACTTACACCTACCATAGCGCCAAAATCACCAGTCATTCGCTTGAGCGCGGTATCACGCTGTATGATATTGCCATAGTGAAATTCCTCGGCAACAGTGTGATCCACCGTCTGATGTCGGCAGAGATCAATACAGCCGATGAGATGCGTCAGCTCCTGAAGCCCACGCATCCTGCCGGACTGGGCGAGTGGGTGGATCTTCAAGGCCTTATCGCTCCTAAAAGTGAGATCGACTCGCTCATCAATGATCTCGCCGACGGCACCATCGCCGATGTGCATCAGCTCAACGCACGGTTCCGCCAGCTCCACAAGGATTACTACGACATGGAGTGGACTTGGGCTTATAACGTTATGCTCGACTATTTTGGATTGAAGGAGGAGGATATCACCCCTGCCCGAATCATTGAGATTGTAGAGCGCTGGAAGGAGGCGGTCGTGACTCTCGACAAGATGATATACGCCGATGCCAAGAAAGAGTTCTCCCTGTCGTCGAAGACCGGATTCGGGGCTGACGGCACACCTTTTGATATGGAGAAGGATTTCGAACAGGTGAGGGGTGATTTCGAGAATAATTCTTTCGTCACATCCACTCTGGATCATATCAAGGTGAAGAGCGAGCTTGGCGAGAGCGCGATCAATAAGTTGAACAACCTGAAACAATAGCATCATTACATATCTACGCCTATGTGCGGAATTGTCGGATATATAGGATACCGGGAGGCTTACCCGATTCTGATCAACGGACTGAAACGTCTGGAATACCGCGGATACGACAGCGCAGGATGCGCCATTATCCACGGACACAAATTAAATGTTTACAAGACCAAAGGCAAGGTTGCCGACCTGGAGCGTGAGGCTGAGGGAAAGGACACGGGAGGCTGCATCGGTATAGCCCACACCCGGTGGGCCACTCATGGTGTTCCGTCGGTGGTGAATGCCCATCCTCATCTTTCTCTTGCCGGGGACATCGCGCTGGTGCATAATGGCATAATCGAGAATTACGCCACCTTGCGCAAAAATCTACTGGAGAAGGGTGTGACTTTCTATGGCGAGACCGACACGGAGATTCTCGTGAAGCTCATAGAATATATCCGGGTCAACCACCAGTGCGACCTGATCACAGCCGTGCGCCTGGCTCTCACTCAGGCCATCGGTGCATACGCCATAGCCGTGATCGACGTGAACAATCCTGACGAGATGATTGCTGCGCGCAAGTCGTCGCCTCTTGCCATAGGCGTGGGAGATGACAACAGGGAGTTCTTCATCGCTTCCGACGCTTCTCCTATAGCCGAATACACCAAGCATGTCACATATCTCAAGGATGAGGAGATTGCCGTTATCCGAAAGGATCATCCCCTGCGTGTGATCACACTGCTTGACGAGGAGGTGGAGCCTGATGTGAAGTTCATCGACCTCGACCTGTCGATGCTGTCCAAAGGCGGATTTCCGCATTTCATGCTCAAGGAGATTTTCGACCAGCCTGACGTGTTGCGCGATTGCATGCGCGGACGCCTGCTTCCCGACAGGATCGTGCTCAGCGCGGTGGAGAAACATAGGGACCGCCTGCTCGGTGCCCGTCGCTTCGTGATCGTGAGCTGCGGCACATCCTGGCACGCCGCGCTCATCGGCAAGCAGCTCATCGAGAGCTTCTGCGACATTCCGGTGGAGGTGGAGTACGCCTCGGAGTTCCGCTACCGCCACACCACCGTGGGCAAGGATGATGTGGTCATCGCCGTGTCGCAGTCGGGTGAGACTGCCGACACCCTCGCCGCAATCGAGAAAGCGAAATCCAAGGGCGCGTATATTTTCGGTATTGTCAACGCCGTGGGCTCAAGTATCGCACGCGCCACCGACACGGGTATCTACATCCACGTGGGTCCGGAGATCGGTGTGGCGAGTACGAAGGCGTTCACAGGTCAGGTACTCGTTTTCACCATGCTGGCGCTCGCGCTTGCCAAGGCAAATGGTTGCATCGACGTAGACAATTATCAGTCGCTGATAGGCGAACTCGGAGCTATCCCCGACAAGATCAATGCCGTATTGAAGCAGAACGATGCCATACGCGACCTTGCCCGCACGTTCACCTATGCCCGTAATTTCCTTTATCTCGGACGCGGATACAACTATCCCGTGGCTCTTGAAGGAGCACTGAAGCTCAAGGAGATCAGTTATATACACGCCGAAGGCTACCCTGCCGCCGAGATGAAGCATGGCCCCATAGCCTTGGTGGATGCCGAGTTGCCCGTGGTGTTCGTTGCCACCCATCATAAGATCTACAAGAAGATTCTGAGCAATATGATGGAGGTGAAGAGCCGTGGCGGCAAGATAATCGCCATTGTCACCGAGGGCGACACAGAGGTGGAGGCCATAGCCGACGAAATTATCCCCGTACCCTCTACCGACAGTTGTCTGGTGCCGCTGCTCAGCGTCATCCCGCTCCAGCTGCTTGCCTATCATGTGGCGGTGGCCAAGGGGCTTGACGTCGACCAGCCACGTAATCTTGCCAAGAGTGTCACTGTGGAGTAGGAGCACACGGATTTTCACTGCAGATTATTCGGCCAAAAGGTTAATATCATTTAACCTTTTGGCCGATGTTTTATGAAAGGATGTTAATCGTATGCCGTTTAGGCGTTGTTGAGCGTTAATATATGGTGAATAGTTGTTATTTTTGTGACCTATTTAAAAAAATGAGCAATATGGCTAACGATTTAACTGATGTCATAATCCGTCAGAACGCAAGATACGGCAACCGCGAGATCCTTTCGTTCTACGATATGCAGGTGAGGAAAGTGGCTGCGTACACCTGGCCTCAGCTGTGCGATATCGTCGATAAGGCTGCCTGTGCCTTGGAGATTCTGGGCATAGCTCCCGGCGATGCGGTGGCGATCTTCTCCGCCAACCGTCCGCAGTTTCTTTTCACTGATTTCGCATGTTATTACAACCGTGCCGTCCCGGTGTCGATCTACTCGACATCGAGTGCCGACCAGGTGGAATATATCGTCAACGACAGTCGCGCGAAATTCATTTGCGTGGGCGACCGCCGGCAATTCGACATTGTGTGCAGTGTGCGCAAGCGTTGTCCGTCGCTGAAGCGTGTGATTCTCTACGATAGTTCCATTGGGCATGACTCTATGGATGAGGCTGTGATGACGTTCGACTCGCTCCTTGAGCTTGGGACTGCGGCATCTCCCGACTGCCACGCTGAGGTGGAGGCACGCCGTACGGGTTCGACCCCCGACGATATTGCCACCCTTATCTATACCTCTGGCACCACAGGCGAACCAAAAGGCGCTGTGCTTACCCACAGATGTTTCAATACCGCCATTCGTATCCATACCGAGAGGCTTACCATGCTTTCCGACAATGATTCGTCGCTGTGTTTCCTCCCCATGAGTCATATCTTTGAGAAGGCGTGGACATATTATTGCCTGTGCCAGGGCATACATGTTGCCATCAACGAGAATCCGAAGGATGTGTCCACAGCGCTGAAGGCTGAGCGTCCGTCGTGCATGTGCAGTGTGCCACGTTTCTGGGAGAAGGCGTATGCCGGTATCAACGAGCATATAGCCTCGATGAGTGCCGTGCAGAAAAAGATAGTTAAGCAAGCTTTCAAGGTGGGCTTTGACCGCAACCTCAATTATGTGCGCGAGGGCAAGAAGGTGCCCTGGGTGCTTGAAAAACTGTATAAGGCTGCCGAAAAGACTGTGTTCATTCCCATGAAGAAGGCTGTGGGAATCGAGAACGGCACCATCTTCCCGACGGCGGGCGCTGCAGTGGCCGACCACATTGTGAGGTTCTTCCGTTCGATGGGTGTGCCTATGGTTGTCGGCTATGGCTTGTCGGAGACCACCGCCACTGTCACGTGTTTCCCCGAAGTCGGATATGAGATCGGTACCGTCGGCACCGTGATGCCCGACCTGGAAGTGCGTATCTCCCCCGATGGCGAGATTCAGGTGAAAGGCGATACGGTGATGAAGTGCTATTACAATAAGCCGCGTGCCACACGTGAGGCTTTCACCGAGGACGGATGGTTCCGTACGGGCGACGCAGGATATTTCAATGGGCAAGGTGCCCTTGTGCTCACCGAACGTATAAAGGATCTCTTCAAGACCTCCAACGGCAAGTACATAGCGCCTCAGGCCATAGAGAGCCGTCTGGGAGGCGACCGCTTCATCGAGCAGGTGGCTGTAGTGGGCGAGAGCCGCAAGTATGTCACAGCCATAATAATCCCGGCTTTTGGAGCCCTGAAGGAGTACGCAAAGAAGAAAAAGATAGCTTTCAAGAGTCTTGATGATCTCATCCACAATTCCGAGATAATTAAGATGATAGGGGAGCGAATCGACAAGCTCCAGAAAGGGCTGCCGAGTTTCGAGCAGATCAAGAAATTCACTCTTCTGCCCAAGGCCTTCACCATTGAGTCGGGTGAGCTTACAAACACTCTAAAGATCCGTCGGCCTGTCATCAACCAGCGTTATGCCAAGGAGATAGAGGCTATGTACGCATGAATTATAAGTATTAGGTGATAGTGAATAGTGAATAAGTGGACCATCAATAATCTCTGACCTTATTTCAATTTCACTCACTCCCACTGTCCGCTATTCACTATGTCACCGCTCACTTATTCACTATTCACTATCACTTGTAACTTATGAAGATATATACACGGACTGGAGATGCAGGCAAGACGTCGCTTGTTGGTGGCACCCGGGTGTCTAAAGCATCCGTACGTCTCGAAGCGTATGGCACGGTTGACGAACTTAATTCATCGATAGGATTGCTCATCGCCATGGAGACTGTTCCTGCACCACACAGTGCATTGCTCCTTAAGGTGCAGCACCTGTTGTTCAACCTTGGATCCCAACTTGCTACAGAACCTGATTCAAAATGGCAGCCTGTGGGAATCACGGTAGATGATGTCGCTATTCTTGAAAAGGCAATTGATGATATTATCGCCACTCTCCCACCGAAATTCAGGTTTGTGCTTCCCGGGGGAACGATGGCGGCCGCCCAGGCCAATGTGGCGCGTACGATAGCTCGCCGTTGTGAGCGTCGTATGGTAGCGATGCAGGAGAGCGGAGAGTATGTGGCTCCGGAGGCGATGAAATTCATCAACCGCCTGAGCGATTATCTATTTGCGCTCGGCCGTCACATCAACATTTCCTCTGGAACTGAAGAAATTTACTGGGAATGACACCTTCGGAACGAAAAAACAGTTGATTTCTTTGCATAACAGAATAAATATTGTATCTTTGTGCACTTTTTTTACGAACCCTTTAAAGCTGATATAAAATGATTAACAGACAATCGAACGTATACTGGACCCTGGAACTTGCATCCAAGCTTGAGGACGCACCTTGGCCCGCAACAAAAGAAGAACTCATCGACTACGCACAGCGCTCGGGAGCACCCATGGAAGTAGTGGAAAATCTCCAGGAGATGGAGGACGAAGGCGAGATCTACGAATCCATCGAAGACATCTGGCCCGACTACCCCTCCAAAGAAGATTTCTTCTTCAACGAGGAGGAGTATTAATCCGAAATTTGGCGAAATTCACGCCTTAAATATTTAAAATACAAGCGATTGATAAGTGAATAAATAAACTTGTCAGTCGCTTTTTGTATCCTTTTGCTTCAAAATAAACTTGTCTATCTTCAGGCATTTATAGGATTAGATGTCAAAAAATGATTATATTTGCACATGAAAAAACAAGATAATGATAGACAACCGTCAACTGGAATCCCGCACAAGGGCAGTTCTGAGGCTGACACTAACATAGAGGTGGCCGCAAATTGTGACCGGTTCCCACCTATGCCCATAGAGAATCGCATTCTCACTATAAGAGGACATCAAGTGATGGTTGACAGAGACTTGGCTGAGCTTTATCAGGTTGATACGAAAGTGCTTAATCAAGCGGTCAAACGTAATATCGAACGCTTTCCAGAAAGTTTTAGATTTCAGTTGTCCAATAACGAGAAATACGAACTGGTCACAAATTGTGACCGGTTCAAGGTTCTGAAACATTCCACTTCCAATCCATATGTCTTCACAGAGCAGGGAGTAGCTATGCTGTCTGCTGTGTTGAAGAGCGAGACTGCAATTCACACGAGCATTCGAATTATTGAGGCTTTCGTGGCTATGAGAAATTTCCTCATGAGCAATGCCTCAATATTTCAAAGAATGGAACGGCTTGAAATGAAGCAGTTAAAAACTGACGAAAAAGTGGATGCTATACTTGACAAACTTGGAGAAGAGAAAAAGCCCAAGGAAGGAATTTTCTTCCAAGGCCAAATCTTCGATGCTTACATTTTCGTCGCCGACCTCATCCGCAAGGCTCAGAAAAGAATCGTCATTATTGATAACTATATAGACGATACGGTTTTACTCCAATTATCAAAACGTAAAGCAGGTGTGACAGTTGACATTTATGACGGACAGATATCCCGGCCGCTTCGCCAAGATGTAGCTGCGCACAATGCCCAATATCCCGGTGTTGCACTACATAGCTATCAGAAAGCACACGACCGCTTCATGATAATCGATGAGGAAGTCTATCATATCGGAGCCTCATTGAAAGATCTCGGCAAAAAGCTCTTCGCATTCTCCAAGATGGATGTGATGACCGGCTCCGAGCTGCTCTCAAAGCTATAGCTGATAGTATGTGACGCAAGTAACCATCCGGGTGGCTTACTAAGAACGAAATTGGCAGGAGGTGGCTTAAAACGACTAAAGGTATGTATGAATTCCGTCCGTATAAGGGGTAAAAAACGAGTAATTACCCGTTTTTTACTCCTTTTTACCTGTTTTTACTCGTATTCTATATTGGTGCTACATCGTCTTTCATCGCCTAATAAACTTGTCTATTTACATATTTTTAAGCGTAAATTGCTGATATAGGGGATTAAATCGTTTCTTCGCCGAAGAGGAATATTAATCCGAAATTTGGCGAAATTCACGCCTTAAATATTTAAAATACAAGCGATTGATAAGTGAATAAATAAACTTGTCAGTCGCTTTTTATTGTGCTTTATCAAGTTAATAATCTTTTTCGAATTAAGAATTTCATTTTGTCTTGAGAACTGTATCTTGTATGATTAGAGAAATTTTGGTAATTTTGCAATTTAAACGTTTTAGATTTCTATAGAAAATGAGTGAATTAATAAAAGAACACATACAATTTGCACAAGATGAAATTAAGAATATCACTGGAAATGACATTTCACCAGAACGTGCGTTTAGTCACCTTCTTCTCAAATACCGATTTGATGTAAATTATTCTGATCAAATTGGGTTAGTTACAGATGGCCCAAATGATGGAGGGATAGATTTCTTATATTATGATGAGGAGGATGGAAAGGTAGTGCTTTGTCAATCCAAGTATGCTGAAAAATTACAGTTCAATGATGTCATTGCAGAACTACAGAAAATGCAAAGTACAATTATAAACTTTAAAAAGGCACATACAGGTATATATAATGAAGTTCTTAGGCAGTCATTACAGAATGCCATTGATAGATTACCCGAAGAGAATACTGATAATTTTGAATATTATCTCTTCACGACAGCTCCAATTGATGTTAGCAAGGTTTCAAAAAAAATCGAAAGTACTTGTGCTTTTTATGAATCAGTTTCTATTATTACTTCTGATCAAATAGAGAAATTGATCGAGCAATCATTAGAAACTCTACCAACGGTAGAATACGAGAAAGTGCGGATTGATAGACCACGTAATTTTTTGGAATATGAATCTTGTGATTCCAAGGGCATAATGTGCAATGTGTTATCCAGCTCTCTAATCTCTTTATACAATAAGTACGCTGGTAGGGGCTTGTTTGATCTGAATATCAGGAAATATATACGTAATACCCTAGTCGATAATGGGATAAACAAGACTCTTGATAATAATAGGAGTAATTTTTGGTTTCTAAATAACGGAGTTATAATAGCTTGTGAAAATTTTGAGATCGACGGTGACATTGTAAAATTATTTAAATTTTCTATAGTTAACGGAGGTCAAACAGCCACATTAATAGGCACATATAAAGGAAATAATTCTCAAGACTTTTATATTCCTTGTAAAATTGTAGCCACAAAAGATGATGCAAAATCTGAATCGTTTTTTACCCACATTGCAGAGGCAACTAACTCCCAAAAACCGATTTATGCACGAGATCTTAAATCAAACACCCCAGAAATGGTGCGTTTACATAAGTGGCTTAAATCCTATAAAATTTATCTAGAAGTTAAGCGGGGATATAAGCCTAAGTTCAAGCCTGTAGTTTCAATAAAAAATGATGAGCTAGGACAACTGATACTTTCTTTTGCCCTTCAAAGACCTGGCACATCGAGGTCCGGGAAAAAAGTCATATTTGAAAATCAAGCTCTTTATGACCAATTATATAAGGTAAATTATGAAAAAGATGAATATAAGAAGTCTTTTCTGATTGATCTAATTGATCTTAAGAGTCGATATGATGAAATTGAAGTCAAATTGAAAAGATCTTCTCTTGATTCAATTGAGTTGGAAGTCCTTAAGAATGGACGTCAAACAATTTTTGCACTAATGGGCATGTGCTATCGTTTGATAAATGGGGATATTAAGGAAAAACAGATACAGGATAATCCCAAATCTTTAGAAAGTAACCCCTTTGTCTATGGATCCATATTGTCTCATTATCAAAATGATGACATTAATATGAGACTGGAGGCGGTAATAAAAGATATTTTACAACTTTTAGCAGAGGCATATGAGAAAGCTAAAAGGGATGGTATTGCAACAAGTGTGAGTAATTTCATGAAGACGGATCAAAAATATTTCAATGATATAGCCTTAAGTGTTATAAAGAATCTTAGATTCTCTGCGGGGAAAGATCTAATTGAAAATAGTATGATTTTCAAAAGGAATGTGCGATAGAAGCAGTTATTAGAGTTATACTTCTGGTGCGATAAAATCGTTTTAGTTTAGAAATTATCAAATAACGAGAGTCCCTTGACATTTTGATTTGAAATGATTGACGCGTCTTGCTTTGTTTGTAGCGTCCGTAGTCCGCTACGTTCCAAAGCTGAGATTCTGATCAATTCGGGCCCTCAGTAATTGAAAAAGGGCTATTATTTATTTTGTAGATTCCAAATCGAAATGCAAAATTTGAGGAAGAATTAACGTAAACCAAACATTCCTCTCTCCTTCTGGAGGGGGATGCCCTAGCGGCTGGGGCGGCCTAAGCCGCCCCCGAGAGCGTACAGCGACGTAGAAAACTGGCAATACAAAAAAAGGAGACCGAAGTCTCCCCAAGATTAATTAATTTTGTATTGCTATGTACAGACAACTAACCTTAGCGCAAAGATATTTCATCGATGCGTGCAAGCGGCTCGGCATTTCAGACCATTGTGTAGAGTCAACTGGCAAGTGCAAAATTAAGTAATTCTTTTGAAGAACTCTTTTTTAGGGGAAGAAAAGCCTAATTTTTTTCTTGGTCTCTCATTGATCTGATATTGGACCCGGTTTAAATCCTTCTGGTCACTCTCTCTGAAGTCAGTGCCTTTTGGAAAGTATTCCCGAAAGATCTTATTGATGTTTTCGACGCCACCTTTCTGTCCTGAGCAATAAGGGTCAGCAAAATACACAGTACAGTCCAACGCTTTGCAAATCCTTTTATGATCCATGAATTCAATTCCATTGTAAGTGGTGATTGTGAGGATGAATTTCCTGTATGGAAGCAACAGCCGTATGACGGCCTGCGAGACGTCGGACGGCTTTTTGGAGGGCAGCCTGGTCTGGAGAAAGAAGCTTTGGCTTCGTTCAAACAAGGTAAGCACCTGGCTTTTTTGCTCCTTACCGATCACCAGATCCATCTCCCAGTCGCCGAAACGTTTGCCATCCGCTTCCTGCGGACGGTCATGTATGGATACACGGTCAGGTATCAGGGTCTTGCCTGCCGTGCGGTATTGTTTTTCCTGATGACGGCGGTATTTCATCTTATGGTTGCAATACTGATGTAGTTCCGGACGCCGCCTTATCTCCTGATAAATGCGTTCGGTGTATATGCGCACTCCTTCCAGGGCAAGACTGCCGGAAATCTGTTCAGGTGACCACCGCTTCTCCATGAGCAGTCTTATTGCGCGTTGGAGGACTCCCGGTTTGAGCGCCGTATTCCTGACAATCCGCTCCCGTCTCTCCATGGCCATCTCATTGGCTGCATTGGGATTATATTTGCCTGTCTTCGTCCTGTTCCGTCCGTATTCACGGCTGATTGTGGAAGCCCTACGGGGTATGGGGACACGGTCTCCTCTGGACTCCGCCTCCTCTTTCTCAATCCTGTTTATCTCGTCTGCAATGACCTGAAAATCTTATTCAATTTGGATATGCAATACGATTATTTGCCAAGGATGTAACTTAAATGACCGCACTCCTCGATCTCTCCTACTTTCGGATCTTCAGCCTTAGGCTGCGACGTATTCCTGAGAGATTCAAGCTTCTGCTCTATGATACGTTTCCCGGATTGCTTGAATCCGTTGGTTTCCGTGACAGACCCGAGATATTTGCCGGTTATCTTACGTGCCCTTTTCTTGGTCTCGTGATACACACTGCTGCATTCATACCACTTGTACAAAGCATCATTCACTCGTCTCAATTCAGTTCCGGGGCGACGTAATTTCACAGCCAATCCGGAGGAGTCATAATCTTTGTAGTATTACGCTTTGGCATAATATAAAATTTCAACTATTATTTGACATGACAAAATTATTACTCTAAAAATCAAAGCCGTTGGTAAAAAATAACCATCGGCTCAAAATATTACGCCTTTCAGTGGGGTTTATAGATTAATATTATACCAGTCTCATATAAAGTCCAATCTTATGTCCTAAGATACGCACGTAACTGAAAACTCCGGCATAAAGGGCAAAAAGTACGCTGATTGTAATTGTTGCTATCGTCAACGAGAGGACGTGGAGCTCAACCTTTTGTGGCTTGATGCGTTATGATAATAAAAGACATATTACTATGACAAGAAAAGAACTCACCGACATTATTGCTGCCAAAGTGGCAGAAGTCATTAACAATCCGGGATTCTGGGGCGAAGATCCTCAGATAAGTATAATTCCTACAACTCTCTTAGTAGGCATAGAACGGCACCAGGATGCTGACCGTGCAATTGAGTACAGCGACTATGCTATTGAAGCGGACGCTGTGGAGGATGGCGACTATTCGGAGGATGCTGCTGATTTCCAATCGGCTTCCGATCCGGATCTGTACCCAATCGGGACATTGATTGACTATGTCAACAAGAAGCCCGATTTGCAAAAAATCAGCAGACTCGTGGATGAATATATCCCTCAGCAGGCGGAGAACCTTTATGCAGAGTAAATCAAGGCAATCCGGTGATTCCGGATATTGAAAAGGATAGCTTTCATATCAGGCGACCTCTAAAAGTCAGACAAAAACTTTTAGAGGTCGCCTTGCATAATGTCATTTTATATTGTAGCTCTAATTGGATTTTTTCTGCTTTCGGCAGTCGCTCCGGGTGGGCTTATTGCCTCACCCAGATTAGCTTTTCTGTATCATATCCACGTTTCTGCGCTTCAGCAAGGATGCGGTCCTTCGTTTCGGCTGATATTTGCGGTGTGCGAGAAAGAATCCACAGATAATTGTCACTGCCACTCCCTATCAGGGCATACTGATAGTCATCGTCAAGGAGCATGATGCGATAGTCGGAGTAAAAGGGACCCCAGAATGATACCCGGAGCAGCGACGGTGTGTCTGTGAGTTTGGCGACACCTTTAGCTTCTGAATCTTTACCGTTCTTTATTCCTGTATTCAGGACATCCACCTTTCCATCTGCACGCAATGTATATGTCGCTTTGGTATGTTCCATGCCACGTTCAAAACGATGGTCAAAACGTGCGATTTCATACCAACTTCCCAGAAAACGGTTCAAGTCAAAGTTAGTCACTACGGAATTGTCTACGGTCGTTTTGCTGCATCCTACCAATCGGCAAAGCAGCACGGATAAGGTGTTGATCTTTTTCATGTTGCTTGTATTTTTAATTTGTAACTATAGCCAATAGTTATTTGCTCTGGTTGAAATTGCCATGGCCAAAGAGCCATACCAGCGAAATTTCCAGTTTTGTCGGACCGAAATAGTTGAGCCGTACCTCCGAATCCTCAAAGTATTTGCCGTTGACCGGATCATACTTTATATACTTGCCACCGAAATAACCCACACCGATGGTGAAGTCGATATTCAGGCGACGGGCTACGGGTAGGGAATAACCATACTCCACACCTCCTGTAAGCATGCAACGGTCGAGAAGCGTGCCGTGGGGGATACCTCCCATATAGCCCCGCTTGCCCCACTCGAAATCGAAAGTGAGCACACCTGCGTATGCTCCGATGTGATGACCGGTGAGAGGTTTGCGCGAGGCAGCTTTCCCGAACCATTTGCGTGCGCCAATCTCCCCGCCGTAGATTCTCCAATATCGGTGGCGGCTGTCGTTGCTCCACCACGCGTACATTCCACCGGCCGTCACCGACCAGCCGCGTCCTGCATAAAATTCAAGTGCGGCATTCGGCACAGTGGCAAGATCATAGAGCATGTTGGTCTTCAGCGCCATGTAGAGTGGACGATGTGGTGAAGGTGACAGGAACGGTATGGTCACTAAGCCCTGTTCCTCCGGAGTAAGGTCCACCTTGAGCAGCGGGCTTTCAGCACCCGGAGAGGAGATGTGCGTGATATATGGACGGTCGTATTCCACCACTACGATAGCCTTGCGAAGCAGTGGGAAAATATTTTCGCGCAGATAGCTGTATGCTTTCCCTTCATCAAGCTGCATGATCCTGTGCATGCATCGGTTCTCTGCTGCCGGATTGCCAGCAAGCTCTCCGGCATAGCTGTCGATGATGGCGATAACCTTGTCACGCTGGGGAAAATTGCTGTCGTCGGCGACCAGTCTCCGCATATTCGTCCAGTCTCTGCCGGCTGGAGTGACACTTACAAGCGAGTCGGGCAGCACAATGGTATGCGATATATGGTGAAGCAGATTCTCTGCTCTCGCGTTAGATAGCCGGTGGTTGAGTGTCTCTCCACCTTCGGGCGACGCTGCGCCCACCACATTCACTCCTGTGATGTCAAGACCGGGATTCTCCGCCAGCGTGCTGAAGCATGTGTCGAGGCGTTCGCCGTTGTGGAAATAAGCTGTGTCAAGCACTGCGCTGTTGAGTCGGAAAAAAGTCTCCACGGAGTCACGCACTATTATTGACGACGGTGCCCCCTGAAGCCATACTGCCTGAAAGGTGGAAAATACGACCCAAAATATTATCGGCAGCTGTGTTTTTTTTTGGCGTATGGTCATTGTTCTAACGATTCTAATGTAGTTGAAACTGGGTGAAATTAGCCTACGGATTTAGCCATGGGCTTTAATAAAAAGACAATTTTCCGAAACATTTGGTTCATGTCGGCCATGATTTTTAATGGCCGGTCGGAAGCACATGTTGCATCTTCGCGTGGGGTATGATTCTCCGTCGGCTGCAATGTTGCAGACGGTCGGGCACCCAACAAGGGCGAAAACGCTGAAACATTACGGGATATTTGGCGGTATGGATAATTGGCAGTAACTTTGCAGAGTGATATATGGTGGTGTGGGGTAAAAGGGATTTGTATCCGGACGCCCCCTGCTACTCAAATCAGAAAAACATAACTATTTCATCTATATATGTCACAGCAAAATCATTACACAGGCTTGACCGACGCGCAGGTGTTGGAAAGCCGCCAGAAAAACGGTGTCAATATCCTGACACCTCCGGAGAAGGAGCCGCTATGGAAGCGCTTCCTTGAGAAATTCGGCGACCCGCTGATCATCATCCTCCTTATTGCAGGAGCACTGTCCATTGGTATCTCGTGCTATGAGTACTGGGGGCTTGGCGAAGGTGCGGGAGTGTTCTTCGAACCCATCGGCATCTTCATCGCCATCCTCCTCGCCACAGGACTCGCCTTCATCTTCGAGCTCAAGGCCGACCGTGAGTTTGCCCTCCTCAATCAGGTGAACGACGATGAGCCGGTGCAGGTGATCCGCAATGGCAATATCACCCAGGTGGCTCGCAAAGATGTGGTGGTGGGCGATATAGTCATCCTCAACACCGGTGAAGAGGTGCCCGCCGATGGCGAACTGCTTGAGGCCGTGTCGCTCAACATCGATGAATCCACCCTTACCGGTGAGCCTATCTGCCATAAGACCACCGACAAGGCGCAGTTCGACCCCGACGCCACTTTCCCTTCCAACCATGCCATGCGTGGCACAAAGGTGATGGAAGGCCACGGTGTGATGAAAGTGTTCGCCGTTGGCGACAAGACCGAGAACGGAAAGGTGTTCGAGGCTGCGCAGATCGACGACAGCGTGAAGACTCCGCTCAACGAGCAGCTCGACGGTCTCGGCGACCTTATCACCAAGATATCCTATGGATTTGCCGCAGCCATCATCCTGGGCCGTGTGGTGATGTACTTTATCAATGTTGCGGATTTCGAATGGGTGGGTTTCCTTGCCTATTTCCTGCAGACGCTGATGGTGGCCGTGACGCTTGTTGTGGTGGCCGTGCCCGAGGGTCTGCCAATGGCTGTCACCCTCTCGCTTGCCTATTCAATGCGACGTATGCTCAAGACCAACAATCTCGTGCGCAAGATGCATGCCTGCGAGACTATGGGAGCCACTACCGTGATATGCACTGACAAGACAGGCACGCTCACACAGAACCAGATGCAGGTCTACAAGACCAATTTCTTTGGCAATCCCTCCGACGAAGTCCTCTACGAGGGTATAGCGGTGAACTCCACCGCCCAGCTCGATCTTTCGGGCGACAAGCCTCAGGTGCTTGGCAATCCCACCGAGGGTGCACTGATGCTTTGGCTGAAGGACCGTGGGGCTGATTACAGGACACTCCGCGAGAATGTGGTGAGGGTGGAGGAGCTGCCGTTCACTACAGAGCGTAAGTATATGGCCACTGTCGTTAAGTCGGCCACGGGCAAGAACATCCTTTATGTGAAGGGCGCGCCTGAAATTGTCTTCGGCATGTGCAGTAACACGTCCGGCGTGACAAAGAAGGAGGTCGACGCTCAGCTTCTTGAATACCAGAACATGGCGATGCGTACCCTTGGCTTCGCATATCAGGAGCTTAAGGATGGCGACAAGACAATTGAGGACGGCAAGGTGGCCGCCGACAACCTCACGTTCCTCGGATTCGTGGCGATTTCCGATCCCGTGCGTGCTGATGTGCCCGATGCTGTGGGTGAGGTGCTTGATGCGGGAATCAAGGTGAAGATCGTCACCGGTGATACTCCCGGCACTGCCAAGGAAATCGGACGTCAGATCGGACTCTGGAACGATGCCACCGACGGCGACCGCAACATCATCACCGGCGTGGAATTTGACGGTCTGTCCGACCAGCAGCTGCGTGAGCGCGTGGGCGACCTGAAAATCATAGCCCGTGCGCGTCCGCTTGACAAGAAGCGTCTCGTCGAGGCTCTACAGGCCAACAATGAGGTGGTGGCCGTGACCGGCGACGGAACCAACGATGCCCCGGCTCTCAAGACCGCCCACGTGGGTCTCTCTATGGGCGATGGCACATCTGTGGCCAAGGAGGCGTCGGATATCACCATCGTGGACAATTCGTTCTCGTCGATTGGTCGCGCCGTGATGTGGGGACGTTCACTTTACCAGAATATCCAGCGCTTCATCCTCTTCCAGATGACCGTCAACGTAGCGGCCTGCTTCATCGTGTTGTTTGGCGCGTTCATGGGCATGCAGTCGCCCCTCACCGTCACCCAGATGCTGTGGGTCAACCTGATCATGGACACGTTTGCAGCCATGGCGCTTGCCTCGCTGCCGCCTTCGAAATCGGTGATGCACGACAAGCCGCGTTCGCGTGAGGCCTTCATCATCAACCGTCCCATGTGGCAGTCGATCATCGGTGTTGGTGGCATATTCTTCCTGCTGCTGCTCGGTCTGCTCTACTATTTCGAGCACACCGACATCACATGCCTCACCCAGATCGGTAAGGTGCCGATGGGCGACAACACCGGTCTCACCGGCTATGAGCTGTCGCTATTCTTCACCATCTTCGTATTCCTGCAGTTCTGGAACATGTTCAACGCCCGTGCCTTCGAGACAGGCCGTTCCGCTTTCCATTTCAAAGGCTGCGGTGGATTCGTAATGATAGCCCTTGCCATCCTTGTCGGCCAGATAATCATCGTCACCATCGGAGGCGAGTTCTTCAACGTCGTCCCCCTCAAGCTCACCGACTGGGTGATCATCATCGCCTCCACCTCCCTCGTCCTCTGGATCGGCGAGCTGATACGCCTATTCAAGAAATAACCCATACACGACAAAAGAGAAGGCGCGTAATTGAGGTGCCCCAGAAAGTTGCACGGGTTAAGCATTATCCGTTAATTGAAAGAGTCCGGTATCTGAACCGGACTCTTTTCTTTTGCAAGTCCGGAGAAAAATCATTAACTTTGTATTCCCGCTCATCAACAAATCAAAATGGCAAATGCCATCCTACTGAGCTTTTTGAAATATCAACCATGAACAAAGCCTTAATTATAATTCTTGCTCTGACGGCGGTAGCTTATGGCTTCGCGCAGGATGCTTCAGGCGGTTTTGATCCGTTGCAACATTCCACATTCTCCACCGACCGTCCCGACGGCCGCTATCTGAGCTCGCGCGCTGTGGCCCATCGGCTCATGCAGTCGCGCACTCTGAGGCTTAAGTACCATTCCGGGATGGATTCTGCCCGGTTCGGACAATGGAAATCAGACGTGGCGTCGACTATGGCCAGGCTTATGGCCCATCCCGACTCGGTGGATATCGCCACGCCAAGAAAAGTGGGGGAGTGGAAGCGCGATGGCTACACTCTCCAGAAATGGGAGTCGTATCCTTTCAGCGAAGCCGTGGTGCCATTCCTGATGCTTGTGCCCGATTCCGTCACCGCCGATAATCCGGTTCCGGGTATCCTTTGTATTCCGGGCTATGGCCAGACAAAGGAATTGCTCGCGGGAGAGACGTCGATCGGACTTGACAGCTCCACTGTCAATCAGACAAAGGCGGCTATGGCGCGCCTCTATGCCAAGGAAGGCTATGTGGCGGTGGCTGTTGACAATCCCGCTTTCGGAGAATCCGATGACCTTGAGAGGCTTGCCGGCCGGGGTGTGGGCGACTACGTGACGTTCGCACGGGCGTTGCTGGAACTCGACTGGAATTATCTTGGCTATACGTCGTACGTCGACAAGGTGATTCTCGACTGGATGAAGACCATGCCGGAAATCCGCCGCGACAGGCTGGTGGTAAGCGGATTCTCCTTAGGCACCGAGCCACTCATGGCCATAGGGGTGATGGATCCCGAGATATATGCATTCGTCTACAACGACTTTCTTTGCACCACCCGCGAACGCGCCTTGGTGATGACGCTTCCCGATGCCAAGGGCAACCGACCGTGGCCCAATGATATAGCGCATCTTATACCGGGATTCCTCACCGAATTTGATTTCCCTGATCTCGTGGCAGCCCTCGCCCCTCGTCCGGTGATATGCACCGAGGGAGGAATGGACCGCGACTTTGACTCCGTAGCCGACGCATTTGCCACGGCTGGTGCGCCAGAAGCATTCGAGGCCCACCATTATGCCAAGTATGCCGACCCCGCCGACCGTGTGCCGCTCGACACGATGCCTTCGGGAATTGACCGGGCTACATTCTTCCGCCTTGCCAACGTCGATCCGCCGAGCCACTATTTCAAGGCGGAATTCATTCTCCCGTGGCTAAGCTCAATACTGAAGGACTGACAAATTTCGAATGATTTTTCAAATATGATGATATGACACACAAAATAAAATATTTTGCCACAGCCTTGTCTTTATCCCTGGCTTATATACTCGCTTCCTGCGGGGCGGCGAGTGTCCCTACCGGCAATGTTGAGCCCGGCGAGGGTGATGTAAGGATAACACCTGACTACACGGGCATAGTGATTCCGCCAAACATAGCCCCGATGAATTTCGAGATTACAATGCCAGGAGAGGAATATGTGGCGAAGGTTACGGGATCCGGCGGCAAATCGATTGTGGCTTCGGGCAATGTTGTTCAGTGGGATATGGACGAATGGCATGAGCTTCTCGAAGCCAACAAAGGCGGTGACCTGGAGTATGAGGTGTATGTCAGGACCGGTGACAAATGGAAGCTTTATAAGTTCACCAACCATGTGGCTCAGGAGGAAATCGACCCATATCTGAGCTATCGCCTTATCGACCCCGCGTATGTACATTATGGTGGCATGACGATAAATATGCTCGACCTCACATCATTCGATGAGGCAGTGGTGTACAACACCCCGGAGCCTTGCGACGAGCGCCGAGGTCAGTGCATCAACTGCCATGTGCCACGCAACCAGTACGGCGATCGCAGTTCGCAGTTCCATGTGCGGAAGACAAAGGGCGGCACGGTGGTGATGTCGGGTGACTCTGTGCTTAAAGTCAACCTTAAGACCGACAGCACCCTCTCAGCAGGAGTGTATCCCGCATGGCATCCCACTCTCGACCTGATCGCTTATTCCACCAACGACACACAGCAGCAGTTTTTCTCTACGGGAGAAAGAAAGGTGGAAGTGTTCGACAAGGCGTCCGACCTGATCCTGTACGATATGAAGACCCATGAGGTGAGCAATATAGCAGCCGACCCCGCCCTCATGGAAACGTTTCCCGGCTGGAGTCCCGACGGCAGGAAGATCTACTATTCGGTGGCGCGTTATCCTGACGGTGTCACGCCCGGTAATGTAAAGGATAATTTCGACAAGATACGCTACGATATCGTAAGCCGTGATTTCGACCCTGACAAACGCACGTTCTCCGACCCTGACACTGTCGTGAATGCCACTGCTTCCGGCATGAGCGCACTCCTTCCCAGGGTCTCGCCCGACGGGAAATACCTCCTATACTGTCTCGCGCCATTCGGTACCTTCCATATATGGCACAAGGACAGCGACCTGTACATGATGGATCTTGCAACAGGAGAGAGCCGACCGCTCTCACGAGCCAACAGCTCCGACACGGACAGCTACCATTCGTGGTCATCAAATTCAAGATGGATCGTGTTCAGCTCCCGCCGTGACGATGGATCCTACACGCGTCCTTATGTCGCTTACATTTCTCTTGACGGGTCTGATTCCAAGGCGTTTGTGGTGCCTCAGGAATCGCCGGAGTATTATCGCCAGTTGATGAAATCCTACAACGTGCCGGAATTCTTCAACGGACCGTGCATCTACAGCCGCCATGACATAGTCAGCGCGCTCGACCGCGATCCTAAGCCGGCAACGTACGTCTCCTCACCAAAGTAATCCGTAGCCAAAAGAATATTGATTATTGCTACTCGCCTTTACTTTCCTCTTTCGCTGGCGGAGTGGAATGCCGGTGCCATCGGCTTAGCTCAAGTATGCTCTTGAATTCGGGATTCGTCTCTATCAGTGACGGATCGTCAATGTATCGCTGCATTCCTTCCGCCCATCTGCGGTGGAACATCGTGCCCTTCAGCAGGTTGTTGTAGCGGCGGGCAAGTTCTGTCTCGCCGTTTAGCAGGGCGTCCTTCACCATATATTTCAGATAGAACACTCGCTTGCCGTACTGCACGGAGTGCTCCATGGCCCAGCGGTATGATTCGTTGAACAGTCCTTCGTAATAATTGACCGGTATGTTGATCAGTGCCGTCATGTTGAACCATTCGGCATGACGCGAGTCCGTGTTTACGGGTTCTATGCCGTCGAGACGGGCGCTTGGGCCTCCTTGGTTGATCACAGCCACATTGTTCAGTATAAGCATGGTGAGGTTCGGCGATTCGGATATTCTTGACATTATTTCTGTCATGCCTCTCCAGTCGTTTCTTTCCATGAGCTTCAGCATCATCACCGTGGCACGGAGCTGCTGGCTCTTGTGCTCGGCCTTGACACCCCATATCGCGCAAACGCACACGGCTGCTATGCAGCCATATTGCATGATGCGGTTGGTTGCCTGCATCGGGATGCGGCAGATGACTGCAATTATTGCCAGACATGCCGTCGCTACGATGAACGGTCGCCACAGGTAGGCGTCGAAATCCTCCATCAATAAGTCGGGCAATCCTTTCAGGTAGAGATAATCGTTGTCGACAGATGTGCCGTTGAAATAGGAGTAGTAAAGATGCGGTATCGCATATATGGCGGCTATAGCCACGAAGGCAAAGGCCGCCTTAGCATATTTCTTATTGTGCAGACTGTCGGCAATCATCAGGATCACTATTAGTCCGGCTCCGAGGAGGGCATAGAATCCGGCGATAAAATAACAGGCGGCGGTGAGCTCCGGCACGATTACAGCTGTAACGGAACGGTTGGCGCAGAGACGGTAAACCCATACTGATATTATGGCGAAAATATATCCCAATGTGTTGGAAAATATGTATCCGGCTGAATTCATAGAGATCCACGCCTCATCAAGCTGCACCACTGACACAAGCATGCACATAGGCACAAGTAAGCAGAGTGGGGTAGAGACCCGGGTAAGGCCGAACGTTTTCTTCGTGAGCCATGCCATTGCCAGCCACAGCAGGATCAGCAAGGTGCTTCCCAGAAGAGGATAATACATCAGCTGCGTTAGCCATGCGCCGGCATAACGCAGCAGTCCGCCTGGATAGAAGAGCGACTGCCGGAAAAAGAAAGGGCTTGAGTCGAACAGCGACATCTCGTCGTACCACTGCAGCATGTACCAGTTTTTCACGAAAAGCATCCAGTAGCAGAATATCACGAACCCCGCCATTGCAACGATATTGACGCACTGGAATTTTTTCAAAGAAAACCATTTGCGTCCATCAATATTTTGCAAGTCAGTGCCCTGTGGGGAGGTTTTCTCTACACGCTTGGCCGACCGTATTTTCTTGTTTCCCATATTATTTAATAGAACTATTGCCGATGTCTATTTCAGATTTGTGATTTCGTCTTCTGTGAGTCCGGTTGACAGGGCGATTAGTTTCCGGTCAATACCTACCTTGAGCATATTTCTTGCCGTTTCGTATATAGCCTGTGCCTTTCCGATTTCGATACCTTCCTCGATACCTTCCTTGCGGCTGGTGTCGAGGTTGTACTCCTGATTGCGCACGAAATCCACGTAGTCACGGTAGTTGTTTCTTTCCTCTGGAGTCATGCTTTCGTATATCAGGGCCTGACGGGCCTTCTCCAGTCCGGGGGCAGTGTATTCTGAACGTATCTTTCCGGTTTTCAGGTACTCCATCCACTGCTCCCTCATGTCAGGCGAGATGGCTTTGGGAACGAACTGTTTCACCCTGACGATGTAATATTCCGGGAACACATCCTTGGCCGGCTTGTTTTCGATCGCTTTCCTCTCCTTGGTGCTTATGCTTAGCTCGTCATCGGTATTGATGCCGACGAGTTTTGTCTGCCCTCTGTACACATAGTCATCTCCCACGCCATAGTCGAAATATACGATGCTGATCGAGTATACCTTGTGGATCTTGCTGTATGGCTCGCCCACCTGTACCTGCTCGGTGATGGCTTTCGCCACACCGAAGAGGATGCGCTCCAGGAAATCCATTTCACGGATCACCTGCACCTCGATGATTACCAGCTCTCCGTCGGCGGTGCGCGCCTTCACGTCCACGCGGTTGTATTTCGAAAGTGCCGACTCGCGGTTTCCCTCGCTCTCTATCACCTCAAGGATCTCGACCTCCTTTCCGGTCATCGCCTGAAAGAAACCTTCGAGAATCTCGAAATTAGCCTTGTTGCGGAGCATGTTTTTCACAGCCCAGTCGAACCACACATAGTGAGTCTTTTCCTTGTCGCCCATACCGTCGTCATTCTTAGTTGCATTTCACTCCACAAAGATAAGCATCTTTAACGGTAATTCCAAAACTCTCCACATCGGTTGTGCGAATAGTCCACATTTTCCCAATTGCATTTTTGATAGCTAACGCACATACTTCTATATAAATATTTTATTTCTCGCAATATTATCGTAGTAAGAACTGTGGATACACGCTAATTCGGTTGCGCATCTCCCATTTTTTTTGTAATTTTGCACTCGCCAGCCCACATAGAGGGGTCAATTGACGCTTCTATAGGGAGGGCAGACATATTACAAGGCGTAATTTGCGCTTTTGTTCTGACTCTGTAGAATCTGGAA
>CAYZPI010000048.1:0-24073 GCA_964480085.1 uncultured Bacteroides sp.
CAACGACCCTCTGATTAACAGTCAGATGCTCTAACCGACTGAGCTATTGAAGCAGAATGCGATGCACCTCTGTGCGTTTGCGGTGCAAAATTACAGCTTTTTTCTCATTCACGCAAGTTTTTCAATGAAAAATGCAGCCGGCGTGAGTGAAAATATGTTAAACCAAATGTATGCCTTATCCTTCACCGCAGGATCATCATAGCCGCGTGGCTCAACAGCATCAGCACTATCAGGATCCAGGCCAGGGCCTTGCGCTGGGGATAGCACAGCCATGCGCAGATGCCTGAGGCGATCACGTAGGCAGGGTAGAAATATGTAAGGTATCTTGCCGTAGGGTCGTCGGGGACGCCTCCCGTCGAAAAGGGCACTATCAGCGACGGAATCATCGCCACCACTATTACCACTCCCATCCACCAGGGTGTCCGCTCGTTGTATCCGCTCATTTCTTCTTGTTCTTTAGGTATTCTTCGACTGTGATGCGTATGCCGCGCTCCAGAGGGAAATTGGCTTTGAAGCCGAAATCGCGCTGGGCGTCGGTCACGTCGCAGTTCCAGTTGCGCTGCTTCATTATCTTGAATTTGTCACGGTTCAGGGTAGAGGGCTTCAATCTTATCGCCCCCCACTTTTCGGCCACAAAGGATGCGATGTAGGCGGCCCAAAGGGGCAGCTTCACCGGCACCACCATCTTTGTGCCAAGCGTCCGCGCCACAATCCCGCGGAATTCCTTCTGCGTGTAGGAGCGGGGTTCGCTGATGATGTATTTCTTCTTGGACACACCGGCTTTCAGTGCGTCGAACATGGCGTTGACAAGGTCGTCGACATATATGAATGTCAGCATCTGGTTCCTGTAGCCCACGCCGAAATCGAAATGGCTGTCGATGCTCTTTATCATCATCAGATAGTCCTTCTCGTGGGGTCCGTACACCCCCGTGGGCCGGAATATTATCCAGTTCAGTCCGGGCTGCATCTCCAGGAAAGTCTCGGCCTTTATCTTCGACAGGCCGTAGCGCGTGTTGGGCGCGGGGATGGTGCGCGAGGTGGCGGGGGAGTAGTCCTTCTCGTCGTAAGGGCCGAGGGCGCTCAGCGAACTCATATACAGGAAGCGCTCCGGCAGCAGGTGATTTTCGGTGAGCACCTCCACGAAATTCTTCACATACTGGTAATTGATAAGGTTGAAATCCTGGAAATTGGCACATTTCGTGGCGCCGAGGTTCCAGATGATGTCATCCCAGCGGCCGGATTCAGGTGTGTTTTCGAGCAAGGTCTTTGCTATCTGCGTCTTGTCGCTGTAGTCGAAATACAGGAATTTCGTCCTGGGGTCGTCGAGATATTTTTTTGAGGTCGATTCCCTTATGCCGGCCCATGTGTCGTAGCCGCGCGCTATCGCCTCCTTCACGATGAATCCGCCGATAAAACCGCCGGCTCCCACTATCAGTATATTTTTCATTTGAGTTCGGTTATTGAACATACTTTATTCTATTGCGAAATGTGCAGCAGCCAGGCGCGCATGGCGGAGAGATAGGTGGCTGCCGACAGGTCGGCGTCGGAAATGGTGAAGTCTTCACCGTCGAGGAAGGCACCGATCTCTGCTGCCGTGATGACGGGTATGCCGTTCTGCACGGCTATTGTCTCCACTGGCGTCAAGTCGGGAGATGTGTAAAGCACTGCGTCGCATCTGCCCATTTCGGTTGCCACATCATAGCCTTCGCCCACCCATTCCACGTTGCCGCCATGCACGAGCGCACGTGACAGCCTTACCAGCGGCATCACCGTCTTTGCCAATCCAGCTCCCGCTATGCGCAGGGCGAAACTGCCGTTCCGGGCATCCACCTCCTCAAGGGCCTCCTTGAGGAGGTCAGGGTGGCGGATGTCGCCGATCCATCCGACCACGGGGGCGGGATGGTGCTCCCTGACCACCTCCACTCCTGCTAATGACACCGGCTGCAGCACGGTCGGGTTGTTCAGGTCGCCGGGGTACAGGTTGGCGAGGCGGTCGGATGGGAAAATCCATGCATCCACACCCTTGGCGATGTCATTTGCCACACCTTTCGGAACCTCAGAATCTGGCATCACACAGAACACCAATTTAAAGTCTTGCTTTAGATTCAGCCGCCTTGCCGACACTGCCGCCATGGCGTTTTCCATGCTGTCGACCATCACCACGTCGAAATCCTCTTTCCTCGCCGACCTTGCGATCTTCATCGCCGTCATGGCACTCAGCAGGGCAGGGGAGAGGTCGGTAATCATCATGCCGAATCCTGAGAATGCTTTCAAGGCTTTCTCTGGCAGCGGTAGCTTGCTGATTCGTAGTATCTTCATCGGTGGTTTGGAATTATGGGTTCTCTTCCGTAGGCAAACTTGGTGAGGAGGTGCTGCAAATTTACGAAAAAATCTTCATATTTTCCCGCTTGCCAAAGAGGAATGATCAGTCGAAATGGACGCGCGGGTTCATCTGCGCCGGAGAATGCCAGTCGATGCCGTATTCATTTTTCAGGAGGTCCCGCTTGGCGCTCCATATCCTGAAGCATAGGCCCATGTGGCGCGGTACGCTGGCGAATCTCTCATCGATCTTCTCCTCCACGTCGTAGTATATCTCCTCCCATTCCCAGGTGTATTCCACGGGATCTCTCCTGAGGTGGCCTATCCTCGGATCGTGGATTATCTTAACCAGTTCCTCCGGTGTGAAGAGATTCGCGATCGCGTTCTGCAGGTCTTTGCTCCAGAGATAAGAGCAGAAATCTGGCTCGCGGAACAGTATCTGAAGCTTGAGTACCTTGGCGGCATGTGGCTTCACGGATTTATCCTCCGGATCTTCCTTAAGCACACATCTGATATACCGCAGCAGGATTTCATAGAGCGCGTGGTTGTACACCGATTCACCGATGGCTGAGGCAAGCCGTGGGATGGTCTCTTTGTATACGTCGGCGGGGGTCAGTTCGTCACGCATCAACTCCAGCACGCCCTCTGCCACTCCATCCATCTGCCTGTATCTGTCCTGTTCGCTCAACGTTTCAGCAAGAAGGGTATATATCTGCATCATTGTCAGATCGTGGGAGTGGTCAGTGCATTCGGCTTTCATCATGTCGATGATGGCCTTATAAGCGATGTATTCATATTCCAACGTTTCTTTATCCTCCGTCTCTTCCGTCTGCTCATCTGGGTCAGGTGCCATGTCATAGTTCAGTCCGAGTATCAGCTCGATGCGTTCGTCCACTGGCAGGGAGGCGTCTTTAGCAATCTCCTCAATTGATTTCTTATAATCTTTGATTTCCATGGTGTCCATTTTTTTTCATTCATTTTCTATTCACTTGATTCGGTAGGTGCCCCTAATCTTCCTCAATGATGCCTTCGTTTTCCCAGATATCATACATCACCGCTCCTGATTCAGTCACAACATCTTCCTCCGTCAACTCCCGGATGTCATCTTTTCCCATGTTCTCGTCCATCATATTTGTTTTATTGTAATTTACTGCAAATATACGCAAAACATAGGGAATAAAAAAGGGTGTCCGCAGAAATTTCGGACACCCTTTGCTTGGATTATGGTATGGCTTAGTTTGTCTTTGTCAGAGTGTAGTTCATGCCGGGAGTTGTCGATACCTCAAGATCCGCGTTGGTCATTGTGATGGCATTGTCGGAGTCGATGAGGAAATAGAGGGGAGTGTCGGCAGAACCCTGTGACGAATCCTTTGCGTCCTTCACGAGCTTGAGATAGCTCTTTGCGTCCTTCTGCTCAACGGTGAAGTCGCCTTCGCTCACATAGCTCTTGAGATCCTTATATCCGAGAGTAGTGGTTGTGTCTGCCTGGATGTATGTCTCGACGAGAGTGTAGTCGCCGTCGCGGTCTTCTTTGTCATAGTCGAGAAGGAGAGTGTAGCGGACACCGTCGCAATCGGCTGCGGGCATCACACCGGTGTACACTGCGTCAACATTTTTTTCCTGAGCTGTCACTGCACTTGCGTCTGCATTTGTTGCTGTTTTGCTGTCGCAGGATGCGAACCCTAAAGTTGCAAGGGCCACCCCTGCCATTAAAACGATTTTCTTCATAATCTTTCTGTGTTTTTATGTTACTCTAATTATAACACCCTCCTTCATAAAAAGTTTATAAAAAATCAAGTTTTCACTCTGCGGGTGTTTCTGTCTATCAGTGATAGGTTTTATGCAGATGAGGCTGCAAAATTTACGTGGGATTGTCCGAATGCTGTCGGATTTTCAATCCTTATGAGATTAAATTAGCTTAAAATATTGATAATCAATAAATAGCAAAATTTTGTATATTTTCAAAATAGCATCGTTGAAATTGATTTTGCAGATGTTCGGGAAGTTTAGTATATTTGTAAGTTATTTTCATTATTAAAATATGGCAAGCCGTTATCATTTTTATTGGAACGTCGAGAATGTCACTCTGCCGGTGCTCGACTATGCGAAGCTTCAGACATGGATTGCTGAAGTGGCTTTGAAGCATGACAAGAGGCTGGGGGACATATCCTACATTTTCTGCGATGACCGGAAAATCCTTGAAGTGAACCGCGAGTTTCTCAAGCACGATTACTATACCGACATAATCACATTCGACTACTCAACCCGCAGCCGTATCAGCGGAGATATGTTCATCTCGCTCGACACCGTGCGCACCAACGCCGAACTGTTTGGAACCACCTACGACCGTGAACTTCTGCGCGTGATCATCCACGGCATCCTGCATCTGTGTGGTATCAACGATAAAGGCCCCGGCGAAAGGGAGGTAATGGAACAGCATGAGAACGAAGCCCTTGATCTGCTCGTCACATCTACTCTTAAAAGCTAAAATCAAATACAATGAAATATGATTTCGATGTGATAGTGGTTGGGGCGGGCCACGCCGGTTGCGAGGCTGCGCATGCCTCTGCAACCATCGGTGCATCCACTCTACTCATCACAATGGATATGGACAAGATGGCCCAGATGAGCTGCAACCCCGCCATAGGCGGCATCGCAAAGGGTCAGATTGTAAGGGAGATTGATGCTCTCGGCGGCATGATGGGAATTGTCACCGACCGCACCGCCATTCAGTTCCGTATGCTCAACCGCTCCAAGGGTCCAGCCATGTGGAGTCCGCGGGCGCAGAGCGACCGCAACAAATACTCCGCACTCTGGCGTGAGATTCTTGAGACGAAGGATAATCTCTCGATTTGGCAGGATTCGGTGGTGGATCTGATAATCGAGGAGGGGAGGATATGCGGAGTGCGTACAGCCCAGGGTGCCGTGTTTAATACCCGGAATGTTGTGCTCACCAACGGCACTTTCCTCCACGGGCTGATGCATATCGGTCGCTGCCAACTGGAAGGCGGCCGTATCTCCGAACCGGCGTCCGCCGGAATCACTGAACGTCTGGTGTCGCTTGGATTTAATGCTGACAGGATGAAGACCGGCACACCCGTGCGTATCGACGGTCGCACGATCCACTGGGAACTGACCACTCCGCAGGTAGGTGAGAATGATTTCCATAAGTTTTCATACCTGCCTTCGGTGCACCGCGAACTCAAACAGCGCAGATGCTATATCACCTATACCAATGAGGCCACCCACGAGGTGCTCCGTCGCGGGCTTCCTGATTCGCCGCTCTACAACGGCCAGATCCAAAGTATCGGGCCGCGCTATTGTCCCAGCATCGAGACAAAGATTGTGACATTTGCCGACAAGAATCAGCATCAGCTTTTCATCGAGCCCGAAGGCGAGTCGACGGTGGAGTATTATCTCAACGGCTTTTCTTCTTCGCTGCCGATGGACATACAGTTCGAGGCTCTTCAGACAATCCCGGCTCTGAAGGATGCGCAGATGTACCGTCCGGGCTACGCCATTGAATACGATTTCTTCGACCCGACACAGCTCCGCCATACGCTGGAGACAAAACTCGTCGACGGACTTTTCTTCGCCGGACAGATCAACGGTACCACCGGTTATGAGGAGGCCGCAGGACAGGGACTCGTTGCCGGAGCCAATGCGGCTCTGAAATCAAAGGGTAGGGAGCTTCTTACTCTCGCCCGCGATGAGTCGTACATCGGGGTTCTGATCGATGATCTCGTCACCAAGGGTGTCGACGAACCTTACCGTATGTTCACCTCCCGTGCCGAGTATCGAATCCTCCTACGGCAGGATGATGCCGATATGCGGCTTACTCCGATAGGTCATCGGATCGGTCTTGCCTCTGACGAACGTCTGAAACTGATGGAGGAAAAACTGCTTTTCCGGGACTCACTCATCGAATTCACACGCAATTTCTCCGTGAGGATGGATGACGTAAATCCGTTGCTCCGTGAGATGGGTATGGCGGAACTAAAACAGGGTGTGAAGATGTTCGACCTGTTGCTTCGCCCCAACGTAACGTTTGAAATCTTGCTGCCTGTATTCCCACAGTTGCAATCCCTCGTTGACAGCTTCCCGTCCGACCGTTGCGACGAGATAGTTGAGGCTGCCGAGATAATGATAAAATACTCCGGCTACATCGAACGAGAAAGGGGAGTGGCCGACAAGATCCGCCGCCTTGAGGATATCAAGATTGAGGGACGTTTTGATTATCCCTCCATCGCAGCCCTCTCCACCGAAGCACGTCAGAAGCTCGACCGCATCCGTCCTGCCACCATCGCCCAGGCTTCCCGCATCCCCGGTGTCTCGCCCAGCGATATCAACATCCTCCTCCTGCTCATGGGACGATAATTATGTGATAGGTTATAGTGAATAGTGAATAAGTATATTATTATGTGATAAGTTATAGTGAATAAGTATTTATTGTAAATGGTGAATGATCGCGCGTAAGACTGCATATAAGATTTGAGTCTTAGTAAAAAAATAAAGGAGCTGGATTCAGTAAAAGATATTAATAATTTATCCCGGAGCATGAATTAATCCATCAGTATACAATACTTATTCACTATTCACTATAACTTATAACCTACCTTTGTTCCACGTGGAACAATTTGCTGCTAAATTATTGAAAAATATCAAAATATAAAAAATCGAATCATGTTTGACGAAAACTATCTCAAGTCGCTTATCCGCGACATCAAGGATTTCCCCCAGCCGGGAATCATCTTCAAGGACCTCACCACTGTGCTCAAGGATCCCCTCGGACTTCGTATGATGGGATGGGAGCTCATGCAGCAGTACCGCACCAAGGGTGTGACCAAGGTGGTGGGCATCGAGGCCCGTGGCTTTATCGGTGGATCTATCCTCGCATACGAGCTTGGTTGTGGTTTTGTGCCCGCACGTAAGCCAGGCAAACTGCCCGCTGATACTGTCGGTATCGACTATCAGAAGGAGTATGGCACCGATACTATCCAGATTCACCGCGACGCCATCGGTCCGGACGATGTGGTGGTGATCCATGATGACATCCTTGCCACCGGTGGCACCATGCGTGCGGCCTACGACCTGGTGAAATCCATGGGCGCAAAGGAAATCTACATCAGTTTCATCCTCGAAATCGCAGCCCTGAAGGGTAGGGAGAAGCTTCCTGAAGGCGTCGAGGTACAGACCCTCCTCAGCTATTAAACTTCACGCAGAGCAGCAGAGGACTCGCAGAGTTTTTTTGAATAGAGTATCCTCTGCGAGCCCTCTGCAGCTCTGCGTGAGGATCAAAGAAATCACGATGAAGCATAAGAAATCGGCCGACCTTACGGAGAAAATCTCCATCCTTCCCGATACCCCCGGCGTCTATACGTACTATGACGCCGAGGGTACGGTGATCTATATCGGAAAGGCGAAGAACCTCAAGCGCCGCGTGTCGTCTTATTTCAACCGCACCCACGATTCGCTACGCACCAACCTCCTCGTCCGCGCCATTGCCGATATGAGTTATATCGTTGTGCCCACGGAGCAGGATGCACTCAACCTCGAAAACTCGATGATAAAGGAGTACAAACCCCGCTACAACGTGCTCCTTAAGGACGATAAATCCTACCCCTGGATAGCCGTCACCAACGAGCTATATCCACGTGTGTTCCTCACCCGCCACCACATCAAGGACGGTTCGAAATACTATGGACCATACACCAACACATCGGTGGCCCGCGTGGTGCTTGAGCTCATCAGCGAACTCTATCCCATCCGCACCTGCCGCCTTCCCATCACGCAGGACTACATCGACAAGCACAAGGGTAGGCTATGCCTCAACTATCATATCAAGAAATGCGAGGGGTGCTGCGTGGGTGCGGTATCGCCGGATGTCTATGCCGGGTATATCGAGAAGATAAAGCAGATATTGCGTGGCGAGACCCAGGAATTGATGAAATACCTGCGCGACGAGATGGAGCGGCTTTCTTCCGAACTGCGCTTCGAGGAGGCTCAGGAACAGAAAATCCGCTATAAACTGCTCGAAAACTACCAGTCGAAGAGTGTCATCGTAAGCCAGACCATCGACGATATCGATGTGTTCGGTATCGATGATGACGACCGCGATGTATATATCAACTACATGCACGTGCGCCACGGGGCGGTGGTGAAGAGCGTGACGCTGCGCTACAAACGCCGTCTGGAGGAGACGCAGGCAGAACTGCTCGCATTCGCCATGCAGGAGATCAAGGACACGCTCGATGTGGATTACGATGAGGTGGTAGTGTCGGAGATTCCGGAGGGAGGGTGGACCGACGTATCGTTCATCATACCGCGCAGAGGCGACAAGGCCAAGCTCCTTGAGGTGTCGCAGAAGAACGCACGCCAGCGCAAGATCGATGACCTGAAGCATCTCGAACGCCTCGATCCGGAAGCCCACACCGAGAAACTGATGCAGCGCATGAAGAGCGATTTCCATCTATCCGAACTCCCAACCCATATTGAATGTTTCGATAATTCCAATATCCAGGGCACGAATCCCGTGGCATCGTGCGTGGTGTTCCGCAACGGAAAGCCGTCCAAAAAGGACTATCGCCATTTCAACATCAAGACCGTCGAGGGACCCGACGACTTCGCCTCGATGAAGGAGGTGCTCACACGCCGCTATACCCGGCTGATGCAGGAGGATGCCGACGATCTCCCCCAGCTCATCATAGTCGATGGCGGCAAGGGCCAGCTCAGTTCTGCCGTCGAGGCATTGGAGGAAATCGGTCTGCGCGGCAAGATAGCCGTGGTAGGCATTGCAAAGCGTTTGGAAGAGATCTATTTCCCGGGCGACAGCATCCCCCTCTACATCGACAAGACGTCAGAGACACTGCGTGTGGTGCAGCATCTGCGCGACGAGGCCCACCGTTTCGGCATCACCCATCACCGCGACCGCCGCTCGAAATCGCAGGTAGTAAGCGAGCTCGACGGCATAAAGGGCATCGGCGAAAAGACCGCCGAACAGCTCATCCGCCATTTCAAGAGCGTGAAACGCATCCGCGAAGCATCCTTCGACGACATTGCCGCCCTCATCGGTCCCGCCAAAGCCCGCCTCGTCACCGCCGCCCTCATTTCCCCGGCCTCACCGTAGGACCTTTTCCCATTTCCCGCGTCATAAAAAGAAAAACTCATAATTCTATGACAAAGCTCAAAATATTCATTCTGACGGTTGGAATCTTGATGGTTGCTGCCACTCCCGCATCCGCAGCAACGGACACGCATTCGGAAACAACAGTTGCCACTCCGGATTCCGTAGCAGAAAAGATGGCTGTTAAGCCGGGGCTGTGCCGCAATCTGTTCGTAGAGTTGTTTGGTCCGTCAACATTCGGTGTGTTTGGTCTTGGCTACGACTCCCGCTTCCGTGCCGGGTCAGTGTTCGGCTACCGCGTGGGAGTGTCTTATATCAACGTCCATGATTCGGATCCGGGCGGGTTCTTTTACCAGATATATTCCAAGGGCGTGAGTTTCCCTCTTGAGGTGAACGCGATAATGGGTAAGCGAAAGAGCAAGTTTGAGCTTGGCATAGGCATGATTCCGTCCATTGTGTACCGCCAGGAGGATAGATGGGGAAATCCTCACCATAAAGATGAATTCGGATATCCTGCCTTTGACTGGTCCACACACATCGAGAAGGAGGGCACACGCATCAACATCATGGGGCTGATGAACATCGGCTACCGCTACCAGCGGAGTCACGGCTTTTTCTTCCGCACAGGCATTACCTACCTGATCGGTGACTATAAATGCTCGCCGGTCGACGGTGCCTATCTCATACCTTACTTCGGCTTCGGCTACACCTTCTGAAACATCCGTATCCATTCCATTTTTCATTTTTCATTTTTGAATGACCGTCAGGGAATTCGAGACATACTTCCGGAGGCTGTATCTCCCGTTGGGGATGTACGCCATGCGCATTGTCGGCGATGCCGACGATGCGGAGGACGTTGTGTCGGATGCGTTCATCAAGGTGTGGCAGGCTGTCGAAGGGGGGCTGGAGGTGGCGGATTTCCGTGCCTTCATGTACCGCAGTGTGCGCAACCGGTGCGTGAGTTTCCTTCGGCAGAAGGTGGAACATGAGGATGTGGACGCGGTGCCCGACATCAGCGAGGAGGTGATCGACACGTCGGAGCGCGACGCACGGATATGGCGGGCCATCGACGACCTTCCCGAGAAATGCCGTGAGGTTTTCCTGATGAGCAAGCGCGACGGACTCTCCAATGCCGAGATCGCCGACGAGCTCGGCATATCCGTCAAGACCGTGAAAAACCAGATGACAAAAGCCTTCAGCCGCCTTCGCGAGGCTCTGTCACCCTACCACAAGCCCTTCTTCCTCCCCTTCCTCTGAAACCTCACGCGGAGCAGCAGAGGGCTCGCAGAGTCAAGGCTCACGCCAAGGTCGAAAAAAAGAAATAAAAACTTTGCGCCTTCGCGTGAATTTTTCTCTGCGTGCCCTCTGCCGCTCTGCGTGAGGTTTATAAATTATGTCTTCGGATGGGACCTTTTGGGGATGGCTGCGTCATAGGGGTGAGCGGGCGATGGTGCCCGCATCAAAATACATCATACAATGGAAAAAGATGTGACTTATATCGCCAGACGCTACCGCAAAGGCAGATTCTCCACCGACCGGGGCTGGAAGAGGCTCGGCATCGCGCCATCGGCGGGCTGGCGGAGAATGCGCGTGGCAGCTGCCATAGCGTCAGTGGTGGTACTCTCTGCTGTCGGCGCGATAGTCTATCACCGGTACAGTCTGCCGGAAGCGCCTGCTACTGTCCAGCCCCAGCCGGAAATCTCCGCAGAGGTGGTGAGAGTGATCGATTTCGAGGATGCACCCCTCACTACCGTTGTCGCAAAGATCAGCGAGGTGTATGGTGTGGAGGTGACAGGAATGCCTGACAACGCAGACGATTACCGGCTGTCGCTCCACTACGAAGGCAACGCCGGCGCACTGGTTGAGACTATCAATGAAATTCTCGGAACCAATATGGCAGTGAAGGAATGAAAAGATATATTGTTCTGATATTCACTATGTTGCTGGTGGGATTCGCAACCATTGCGCAGAAAGTGACGGTTGATGTCGTGGAGCAACCGGCCTCTGTCGTGTTCCGCTCGCTTATGGAACAGACGGGCAAGAATTTTGTGTATTCCTACCCGTTGCTCGATGGATTGAAGGTTACGGTGAAGGCGAAGGACAAGCCGCTGAAGAAGGTGCTCTCAAGGATGTTCGGAGGCACCGGCATAGAATTCAAGATCGAAGGCGACAACGTGTTGCTAAAGCGCAGTAACGAGCCGGAAACACCGGCTGAGGAGCCGTACCGGATCACCGTGCAGGCACCCCGTTGGCTCAACGAGGTGACGGTAGAATCGCGTATCGAGACCCCTGAGATCAAGAGCGTGCAGGTCGGGGCGAAGAGAATCGGCGCCGGTGACATCAGCTCCACCCCGGTGATGTTCGGCGAGGAGGACCTGGTGAAGACGCTCCACGCCCAGCCCGGTGTCGCCGAAGGCACGGAGGGGCTCACGGGGATGTACGTCCACGGCGGCAACAACGACGAGAACCTCTACTTGCTCGACAAGGTACCCCTCTACCAGACCGGACATCTCGCAGGCATATTCTCGGCCTTCAATCCCGGCATAATAGGTAATGTTGATTTCTACAAGTCGTCTGTCCCTGCGGCATTTGACGGAAGGCTCTCGTCGGTGACCGACGTGCGTACTATCGACGGCTCAACCGACGGTCACCACGGCACCGTGCGTCTCGGCTCCACAGCCGCATCCCTCAATATCTCCGGACCGATAGGCAAGAACACCACCTATGTGGCCGGACTGCGGCGCACTTGGACCGATCTGCTAAGCACGCCTATCCTGGCAATTGTGAATTCCGGCGAAGAAGAAAAAGTGCGCGTCCACTATTATTTCATGGATCTCAACGCCAAGGTCACCCACCGCTTTTCTGATGGCCTCTCCGGCTTCGCCAGCGTGTACCTCGGAAACGATTATTCAAGTTTCGGTACGACGGATGACAATTTTGACGGCGATAACTACGGATCGTTCGTTGACGACAAATACCGTTTTCATTGGGGCAATTTCGTGGCGCAGACGGGTGTGGACTATCGTCTGCATCCGGGATTGACAGCCGAATTCGCCGTCGCCTATTCCCGTTATTTCTCGACGATGGACCATCGGGGCATCTCAAAGTACTGGAGAGAGGGGACATTGGTCTCATGGGAGGGTCTGACGAAGTTCGACAACAGTGTCGGCGACTGGATTCTCCGTGGCGACTTCGACTGGACCCCCGGAGGCAATTCGCGCATCCGCTATGGCGGCAGCCTTGTGCGCCATCTCTTCCGGCCCTCATCCCAGGAGGAGATCTCCATCATGGACGGCGGCGAGTGGCTGCGGGGCGACTCCGTCGGCTCGTGTGGTGCCAATGAGATCAATGCCTACATCGAGGACGAATGGCGCATCTCCGACCGGCTGCGCGCCAACGTAGGGCTGCACGGGTCGCTGTTCTACATCGGCGGAAAGCTGAAGCATGGGTTCTCTCCGCGCCTGTCGCTCAGCTACCGCCCGAATGCCACCATCTCCCTGAAAGCCGATTACACACGCACCACCCAGTATGTGCATCAGCTTGCGCTAACCTATCTCTCGCTTCCCACCGACCAGTGGATTCCAGTCAGCGGCGATTTCAAGCCATCTACGGCCGACAAGGTGTCGGCCGGCGCCTACTGGCAGTCGCCACAGGCTACCTACGCCGCCCAGGCGGAGGCATACTGCAAATGGATGCACAATCTGCTCGACTATCGCGACGAGTACTATATCGAACCTCCCATGGGATTCCAGGATGCGCGTCTCACCCAGGGATGCGGCACAGCCAAAGGCATCGACCTGAAGGTGGAGAAACTCACCGGACGGCTTACGGGACATATCGCCTATTCATTGGGCTGGGCGGACCGTACATTCCCTGACAAGAACGGCGGACACACATATCCCGCCCGCTTCGACAACCGCCACAACATCCATGTGCTCATAAGCTGGAACTGCACAAAGAAGGTGCAGCTCAACGCCGTCTGGACAGGTCGGTCGGGCAACCGGTTCACCCTGCTCACGCAGAACTGGGAGGGCCCGTCGTTCGACGGTGCCTACGGGTGGAGCGAGGATGTGCCGTTGCGTGGATCCGTCAACAACTATCAGTTACCGTTCTACCACCGTCTCGACCTGTCGATGGTGATAAAGACCCGCCGTCTGGACATAACTTTCGCAGCCTACAATGCCTACTGCCACATGAACACCGTGGCAATCTGGCAAGGATACAAGGACACGGTGAAAGATCTCCTGCACTGGGAGTGGATGCCAAAGCGCCGGACGTTCTATAAAGTGAAACTATTACCGATCATACCATCATTATCATTCGCATGGAAATTCTGAAAAAAGCATATATCCTGATCCCGGCAGTACTTGCCGCAGGGTGCCAGGAAGAACTGGTATTGGACATCAACCCTGACTCGGTGTTGTGTATCAATTCTTTAGTAGAGGTGGGAGAGCCTATAGATGTGTCGGTGACGCACTCATGGCTCTACAGCGACATGGAGGCTGAGGCCAATCATAGTGTCGATGACGCTAAGGTGACCATATATGCCAACGGTGTCCCTGCAGGCGAGGGTTATCTGCCCCGGGAGGGCGACAGCCTCAGGTTAGTGGCAGAGAGCCCCACCTACGGCATTGCCGAAGCGGATGTGACGGTGCCGGTGGGTGTGCCCATCGGATCGCTGAGCTGGGAAGCGGCAATCACCAATATGGAGGAGCGTCAGGCTGATGGTCATGCCTGGTATGTGTACCATATCAACCTAAAGGTGGAATTCACCATAAGCGACAATGCCGCCACTCAGGACTATTATCAGTTTTCATATCTGGAGTTTCCATGGGGAGAGGAGAACGACGGGAGCCCGATCAACTATTTCCGGGTGGAAGGCTATATGATGACGGATCCGGTGTTCTACGAACAGCTCGACGGCCTGGATATGATTGTCGGAAAAAATAAGGTATATACCTTGTTCACCGACAGGCAGTTTGACGGACGTCCGTACACATTGAATTTCGAATTCAGTAATATCACACTGACGCTGCGCGACGATGGGATCGCCGACGACAACCTCGACTGCGGCCTGGAACTGACCCTCTCCACCGTCTCACCCAGCTTCTACGCCTGGAACATCTACCGCATGGGCATCCACGACGGCACGCTCTGGGACATGAGCAATTTCGGTTTTGCCGATCCCGTGTGGGGGTACAGCAACGTCTCCACCGGCGCCGGCGTTGTGGCCTCCACCACCTCCCGTACCGCCACCATCCGTCTTCAGGATTTCCTCCGCGAGAATATCCTGCTCTGACAGAGGCTGATGTTAAAATATATTAAACAACGGGTGTTGAGGGGCTGAAGATGAAAAATAACGCTATCTTTGCAAATAATAAGAGGTATTCTCGGTAAAAGACGGTAGTGCCTTATGCCATTTTGAAAGAGAAGTGCTCATATCATCGTACTTATGATTTATGTGGAATCCCGTGCTTCATCTTAAATCTAAAATTATCGTTTGGGATTTGCGATATTGAAATTATATGCAGTTTTTCGGAAAAGGCCGTAATCGACGAAAAGAATCATTCCGTGACGATCCCCACGACCATGGAACCGATCCACAGGATAATGTCGACCTGGTAGATGAAAATGCACCGTCGCCGTTTGCCGTCATATACAGGAGCGAGTTGGACTATCTGTCGAGATGTGTGCTCGACTACCCCAATATCGAGACCGGCGGACAATTGTTTGGATTCTGGACAGGTCAGGGTGTTCCTGTGGTGCTTTATGCAATCGGTCCAGGCGAAAACTCCAATCATGAGCCATCATTTTTCAATCAGGACAAGCACTACCTTGACATCGTGGGCAATGAATTGGTGTCGCGGTACAATCTCGACCACATCGGAGAATGGCATTCACATCATCAGCTCGGTCTTGCCCGTCCGAGCGGTCACGATGCGCGCACAATGCATCACGGGCTGGTAGGGATTCCGCGGCGTCGCCTCCTGCTGTGTATATGCAATTATGAAAACGGAAGGAGTGTGGTAAATCCCTACAATTTCCATGAAAATGATTTACGCGGATATGCCGACGCGCAATGGCAGGTGATAGACAGGGTGAGCCCTTTCAGAATAATAGCCGACAGGGAGCTTGAGGACATCCTAATTCATCCGCGCACCACTCAGCCCTCCCATGGACGCAACCGTATCGTGCAGCTGTCTTCCCAGTCGGAACCTCCGAAAATCAAGATTCCCGCAGAATATTGGGTAGCCCGGGAAGGCGGTATACAAACCTTGAAGAGCATGCACTTGCTCACAAAATCGATGATGCACGTGGACAAGGTCGATACCCAGGCTGATGAGTCGGGAATCGTTCAGTTCCATATTCCGGACCGCTCGATGGATATAAGGTTCCCGAAGGAGTTTCCTAAGGTGGCCCCCGAGGTATATGTCAGGGGAGCGTTGCTGCAGCTCAGTGCTGAATGGGAGCAGCCCGTAGATAACGAATCAATCTACCGCTCCTACGAGAAATGGTTAACGCACCTGTCGGGCGCGGAATAGGTACCGGACAATACATTTACGAAAAACAAAAATATCAAATCAAAATAACATGGACTCAAATAGATTTGAAATGGAGAAGGCTGTAATGGCTCACTATCTTCCATCCAACATGTTCCGGTTCGGCGACATGAACAAGCCTTCGGCATATCTCCAGGCAGGAGTTGTTACTAACGACGGTACTCCGTACGTCCTTTATTTCAAGCTTTCCGGATTCCCTTTTTCGAAGCCTCAAGTGTATGTGCAGGAAATGCTGCGCACGAAATCGGGCGTGTTGATGGATAGTCCGTCGGCACCCAACCACACGCTTGCCTCTTGGAATGGATGGACACAGCTTTGCCATTACAACGACAATTGCTGGACAAGCGACGTGTCGCTGTGGAAAGTGTATCTCAAATGTCGTCTATGGCTTGAGATGTACCGTTCGCATCTGCGCACAGGCAAAACAATGGAATACTATCTCAACCATCAACATAAATAACCCTTAAAACACAGACAATATGCCATTTGAAAATTTTAATCTCGATGAAGTGTCGGAGAATGCACGCAAACGCAGTCAGGGCGACCGTAGTGCCGGTGATCTTTATTTCGATGCTCAGGACGGCAAAATGAAAGTCAGGAAAAGTGGTGAACAACTCCCCAGGACTGCCGTTGTGTCGAATCAAATGACCGACGAGGGGTTTGCATAATGGATGCACCCATATTCTACGTTGACGGGGAAGAACTTGCCGGATTCCATTCATCCGCCGACCTGACACACACCTCAGGCGTGGCATACGAATGGGAAGGAGAGGGTGTGATCCAGTTGAGGTTCACTCCTCTGCGCCATTCTTTCGGCAAGACCCATAACGTGACCTTCACAAAGGATCCGGCCGCTGCGCCATCAGCCGACGGGATAGTGGCGATCGTGCGCGATGGTGAGAATGTCGACATCCTGTATCAGGGGAAGGCTTTGAAAGCCGAGATAATCCCTTCCAAGGAGAGTCTTTACTCGCGCAACAAAGGGATCCTCGAACTCAATATCCTTGAGGGAAAACGTGTGATGATAGTCGGACTGGGCAGTTTCGGCTCCCAGATAGCCATCGAGCTTGCTAAGGCCGGTGTCGGCCATTTCGCCCTTATGGATTTCGACCGTGTCGAGCTCCATAACCTTGCGAGGCATACATCCACTGTGAACGACCTCGGGCGTCTGAAGACCGATGTGATCAGCGATGCGGTGAAGGGTAAGAATCCCTACGCCGAGGTGGACAAATTTCCCATCAACATCATCGACCATCCGGATCTGCTGAAGGAGCAATGCTCGAAAGCCGATATTGTGATCTGTGCCACTGACAACAACCGCTCACGCTTTGTCCTGAGCGAGCAGCTCGTGGCTTTGGGGAAGGTAGGTATTTTCGGCAGGGCCATCACCCGGGCCGAAGGGGGCGATGTGTTCGTCTACCGTCCCGGCGGTCCTTGCTACTGCTGCCTGATAGGCAACGGATGGTATGATGCCGCCCGCGAGGAGATCACCAATGAGGCCTCGGCCCGCAGGGACGGCAGGATCGCTGCATACGTGTCGGCGGAGGATGCCGATGCCATGGTGCAGGTGGGTCTCAGTGCCGATATCGAGCCTATGTGCAACATGATGGTGAAGCTTGCGTTGGTGGAGCTGTCGCGTGGCACGGATTCCGGCATACAGTCGCTTGAGGAAGAATTTGCCGCACCCTACTACATGTGGGTCAACCGGCGGGAACGCAAGTATGCCAACTGGGGCAGCTTCGCCAATCCCGGACAGATGCCTACCATAATGAGGTGGTACGGTGTGGAGGTTGACCGTGATGAAGGTTGCGCGTTGTGCGGCACCGACAAGATCCTCGACACGGGCGAGGCTTTTGTCGAGGGGTATGGCGACATGGCTTCGGACGTCCGCACCGATGCTTCGTTCGACCTTGACAGTTTTGGTAAGAACCCATAATATGGCTTTCGCTTGCGGAAGCCGTGGAAATAATTATGCGATATGGATTTCAGTCAATTCAGGAACAGGGAGATACTGAACATATTGCAGGATGCGGCCTCTATCTCTACAAGTCTTGGACTTGCCGAGATAGAGCCTCTTTCTGTGTTGATATCCCTTAACCAGCGTTATACGGATGAATTAGTCAGTTATTTCAATCTTTGCGGTGTAAGGTCCGAAGATTTTTACAGTGGGGTTGTGGGTATGGTGAATGCATACCCGGGCAATCAGTATGGTTCGCACAGGATGCGCCTGTCGGATGCCTCGGTCGAGGCCCTGAACATAGCGTTGGGTATCGAGGCTAATGTAGGTGAGATGGCATATCCCAACAGTGCGTTGGTCACAGGCCTGCTGATGGCCGACGGTCCCCTCAGGCAATATGCCACCGATCTGGGCATCACCAAAGCGGCGATGCAGGATATCGTCACCACCGGAGAGCGGAAGTTATTCTTCAATCCGGAAACTCTAAGGATGGAAATGTGGGACAATGCTCCAAGACGTCCGGGCGACAGACCCATGCGCACCATGGACCTCTCGCGTACACATGTTGACGGCGGGGAGGATGATCCGGATCCTGATGACCCCGATGAGGCGGATACGTCAGGAGTGGTTGGCCTTGATGAGGAGATCCGCCAGATAGATGAATACATTTCTGCCGCCAGGAAGCTGCGCGAACGTGGCTCGGAGGTACAGCTGGAATGTGACACTCTTATCATAGGTCCTACGGGAACGGGTAAGAATTTCCTTGCTGAATGTTTCACCGGGAAACTGTACGAGGCAGGACTGATACGCCGGCAGAAACCTGTGGTGATAGATGCCGTGAACTGGCGTATCTTTGAGGAGAAGATCGGACAGAATCTTGAAAGCATCGCCGATGGAGTGTTGGTGGTCGACAATGCCCAGAAGCTGGTGAAGAAGGACGATGTGAACAATATAGGCACTCTTGACAGCCTGTTCTCCGCCATGGAAAATATAGAGAAACGTCCGGTTGTCATGCTCCTCGGTCTTCCCGAAGGGATGGATGATTTCCTGTCGAAGAATCCGTCGGTAGGACGCAAGTTTGAATATAAGTTCCGTCTCAATGGCTATAATGCCCAGGAGCTGGCAAGGATCTGCGAGAAATCACTGCTTCAGAAATTCGGAGAGCCAATAAATGGCGCGTGCAGGAATCGCCTGACAAATATCTTCAAATATCTGCTGCGCAACCGCCCCGCCGACTGGGCCTATGCCCACACTGCTGAAAAAAAGGCCGACAGCATCTATATGGCTTTCAGCATGAGCGGAAAGCGCGAGATTTCTCCCGAGAATATCTTTGGCGAGGAGGATCATGATGTCACTGTTGAGGAAATCCTGGCCAAACTTGATGATTTTGTCGGCATCGACAAAATAAGGGATGAGATCCTCGGAATGGTGGCAGAAATAGAGAACGACCGGGAGCGTTTCGGTGGAGCACCTTCCATCAGGTCGCATTTTGTGTTCACCGGTAATCCCGGCACGGGAAAGACCACGATAGCACGCGTGTTTGCTGATGTACTGAAGGCACTGAAGGTGCTTCCCATAGGGCAACTCATCGAGGCCGACCGCTCTCAGCTTGTATCCGGATATGTCGGTCAGACAGCGATCCGTACGAATGAGGTCATCGACAAGGCCATCGGGGGAGTGCTGTTCATCGACGAGGCTTATACGCTCGCGACCGACGCGGAGTCGGGCAGCGGCTTTGGCAAGGAGGCAATCGACACCCTGCTGAAGCGGCTTGAGGACGACCGTGGAAAGTTTGTCTGCATCGTGGCCGGGTACACCAAGGAGATGTACGATTTCATACATTCCAATCCCGGACTGGAGTCGCGATTCAACAAGGTTATCGAGTTCGATGACTATGATGGGCCTCAGCTCGCGGAGATTTTCAGGCGGCTTGTCGCGAAGAATCATTTCACTCTCGACAATGGGGCAAGTGAGAATATCGACAATTTCTTCAATGACCTGCATTCAGGCCGCACCCGCAATTTCGGTAACGCCCGCGAGGTGCGCAATATCTTCGATGAGGCGAAAAAGCGGCAGAGCCGGCGCTTGACGGAGTTGCGCGGCCGGGGGGAGTACTCCAGGGATAAGGCGTTTGTTTTCACTCGTGAGGATATCGAGGGCAGCGAATGTAATCGTGCTCTGAGTCTTGAGGATGTGATTGCGCGGATGGATGAGGAGTTCGTGGGGATGCAGACCGTGAAGGATACCATCCGCATGATCGGCATGACCATGGCTGCCAACCGTCGCCGTGTCGAAGCCGGTATCTCCGACCCCAAGAAAATGGGCATACATATCATTCTCACCGGTAATCCCGGCACAGGAAAGACCACTGTGGCCAGGTCCCTCGGTAAGGTGCTAAGGGCCATAAGGATTCTCCCTACTGATAAAGTGACTGAGGTCGACAAAAGCACTATGGTGGGACAGTACGTCGGCTCCACGCCCAAGAAGGTGAATGAGCTGGTGGATCGTGCGATGGGCGGCATCCTGTTCATTGACGAGGCCTACACATTGTCGCAGGACTCTAATTCCGGCAACAGCTTCGGAAAGGAGGCCATAGAGACACTGATGAAGCGTATGGAGGACGACCGTGGCAAATTCGTGTGCGTCATGGCCGGATACCGCTCTCTTATGGATGAATTCGTGCGGGTCAATCCCGGCATTGATTCCCGTGTCACCCACAGGATCCATATAGAGGATTACACAGCCGATGAGCTCGAAGAGATATTTCTGAGGATGGTGGCGAAGCAGAACATGAACATTGACGATGACGCCCGACGCAAATTGCACCGTGCCATCGAAGACATGGTCACTGTGAAGACCAAAGATTTCGGGAATGCGCGCGATGTGCGCAAGCTCTTCGACGAGACTCTTGTCAGGCAGTCGCTGCGTATTCAGTCGCTGCCGGTTACAGTGCCCCCCCGGGAGCTGTCCTTGATCAAGGCAGAGGATATTCCAGTAGAGGTGGCAAAGGAAATCGACGAGCGCGAATGTCTCGAAAAACTCGATGCGCTGGTGGGACTCGAAGGCGTGAAGCGCGAGATAAGGAATCTCACACAGTATCTCCGCATGGAGAAGATGCGCTCCGAAGTGCTCGGAAAGAAATTTGCCGGCGTGAAGGACCACTATCTGTTCCTGGGAAACCCGGGTACGGGAAAGACCACCGTGGCACGCATCTTGGGCGAGATTTTCCTCAGTCTGGGTATCTGCAAGAACACGAGTTTTGTCGAGACCGACCGCTCGGCTCTTGTGGCGGGCTATGTAGGACAGACGGCACCACTCACAAATCGTGTGATAGATAGTGCGCTGGGAGGTATTTTGTTCATCGACGAGGCGTATTCGCTCATGCAGGGCCCACACGATAGTTTTGGTCAGGAGGCCATCGACACACTGTTGAAACGCATGGAGGACGATCGTGGGAAATTCGTGTGCATAGCGGCGGGCTACTCCCGCGAGATGCAGCAGTTCATTGACTCCAACTCCGGTCTGCGGAGCCGCTTCAACAAGGTGATCAAGTTCGAGGATTATGATGAGGACGAATTGGTGGAGATATTCCGTAGGAAAATTGTCGCAGAGAATTTTATCATTCTTCCTGAGGCTGAGCCGGCTATGCGTGACATGGTGAGGAAGAGGATGTCGCGGTGCGACAGCAACTTTGGAAATGCACGTGAGATCAACACTCTGTTCCAGCACGTGAAGGAGCGTCAGAGCAACCGTCTTTACCAAATGATGTCGTCGGGGACGACACCCGCCAAATCCGAGCTGCTGACTCTCATTGCCGATGATTTTTCACCTTTAATATCTTAGTGACAAATGGACTTGCCTTCTGGATTTGATCCGGCCACCGGAACCTTTAGAGGTGTATCTACGCCGAGAGTTCAGTCAAATCATAACCGGACTTCTTCAAATTATGGAAGTCAATTTAATGCCGGTACTTTTTCCGGCACCTCTTCATCCGGAGCCTCATCGTCGTACCGGTACACATGGTGGGATAGGGTAAATGATGCCATTGCCAATGTCGGCAACTGGATTGACGACATTATCCAGCCTGTCAGTGGATGGTTGTCGATGATCTGCATGATTATCGGTGCCATCGGACTTTTGATATGGATTTTCTCTGATGGTGATATCCTGGGGATTGTCCTCAGATTCCTGGGGGCATGCATCATGGCATTCGTTGCCATGATCGGGTTGGGCATAGCTATATGGTGTCTGTCGATGGTGTTGAAGATCATTCGCTTCATATTCTGGAATGCTTGGACTCTGCTGATAGCTTTGGTCGCCGGTGCGGGTATCTGGATTTACAGCGCCAACAGCTCCGCTTTCAATTTCAGTTTCTTTGGCTCTGACGATGCCATGGAGTCGGTGGCTCAGGTCGCGGAGAATTATCGTTGTACGGCGAAGGTGCTGAATGTGAGGGCTCAGCCTACCAAGAACAGCCCTGTCCTCGGCACAATCAGGAAAGGCCAGGAAGTGGAGGTGGAGGAGATAGTTGGTGATTTCGCACGTATTTCCTTCAAGGGGCAGACGGGTTATGTAAGTCTTCAGTATCTTGAGAAGGAGGTTACGGAACCAGCCACACATTGAAAATGTACATGCTGAGATATTATATGTAAGAAATAAAGATGGTTGAGCGGTTACATGAAAAGCAATTGCTTAAATAATGTTTAATAAAATTAATTTATGTGATAAATTTGCGGTAGTTTTGCTATATTTAAGGCAATCGCTTGCAAATTGCCATAAAAATTATTAATTTTGCAAAGAAATCGAGAGGGATGGAGGAGGCCGTGGCTTCCTCCTCTTTATTTAATATAGAATCAAAGATGATAGACAAAGCAAAACTCAAAGCCACTGTCGAGGATGCCATAGCAGGCACAGGCGTGTTTCTCGTTGACATACAGATCCGTCCCGACAACGAAATCGTAGTGGAGGTAGATTCGCAGAACGGTGTGGATCTTGATACCTGCGCCGACCTCACGCGCAAGATAGAGGCAAAATTCGACCGCGACGAGGAGGATTATTCTCTTGAGGTGGGATCTGCCGGCCTTACCGCCCCCTTCAAGGTGGTGGAGCAGTACACCAAGAATCTGGGCAAGGAGATTGAGGTGCTGACCAAGGATGGCAGGAAGATCACCGGCACGCTCACATCCGTCGACGGCGACACATCATCGTTCACAATGGATGTGCCCACCAAGGTGAAGGAGCCGGGGGCCAAGCGCCCGGTGGTGCAGCAGGTGCCTACGCATCTGAAGATGGATGAGTGCAAGATCGTGAAGCATCTCTTCCGCTTCAAGTAGGCTTTAGGTTGCGGTCGGTCATTCAAAGATAATTCTACAAAAAAACATATCACCCTAAAAATAATAATGGCAAAGAAAGAGGAAACCCTGAATATGGTGGAGCAATTCACCGAATTTAAAGATAACAAAAGTATTGACAAAGCCACGATGATCGGCGTGCTCGAAGAGTCGTTCCGCAACGTGCTGCAGAAAATGTTCGGCACCGACGAGAATCTCGACGTGATTCTTAACCCTGACAAGGGCGACGTGCAGATCATCCAGAACCTGAAGGTGGTGGCCGACGGCGAGGTGGAGAATCCTAATCTTGAGATTTCCCTCTCCGACGCACGCGCCGATAACGACCCCGACGCCGAGGTAGGCGAGGAGCACTCCAAGGAGATCATCTTTGCTGATTTCGGTCGACGTGCCATCCTCAATCTCCGCCAGACACTCCAGTCGAAGATCCTTGAGCTGCAGAAAGAGGCTCTTTTCGAGAAATTCAAGGGTCTGGAAGGTGAGCTTGTATCGGGCGAGGTATACCAGACTTGGTCGAAGGAGACGCTTATCGTGGATGTCGACAACAATGAATTCCTCCTCCCCAAATCGGAGTCAATTCCCGGCGACAAGTTCCGCAAAGGCACAGGCGAGACCGTACGCGCCGTTATCGTGAAGGTCGACAACAAGAACAACAACCCCAAGGTGATCGTATCGCGCACCGACCCCAATTTCCTGCGCCGTCTCTTCGAACTTGAGGTGCCTGAGATCCACGACGGCCTCATCAGCATCAAGGCCATCGCACGTA
>CAYZPI010000049.1:0-23815 GCA_964480085.1 uncultured Bacteroides sp.
CTCTCGTTATTTGATAATTTTTAAACTAACGCGATTTTATCGCACCAGTAGTAATAGTGAATATTGAATAAGTATCGCATCTCATTTTATCTGTAAAATCGTTCACTCTTCACTTTCACTCTTCACTAAAACTTTATCCTTATAATATTATGGCAATAAATCTTGTAAAAGGACAGCGAATCAACCTCGAGAAAGGCAACGGCGCAAAACTTACCGATTTCTGCGTGGGTTGCAACTGGGGCGCTATCGTCACCAAGGGCGGTTTCCTTGGTCTGGGCAAAAGCGTGAAGGATGTCGATCTCGACCTCTCGTGCCTGATGGTTGACGAGAACGGCAACTTCACCGACCACATCTATTCTCCGCTCTACAGGCATGATTTCCTCGCCCGCTACAATATGCCGGCAGGAAAGGTCGACTCCAACGACCGTGCCCTCCACCACAGCGGTGACGACCTCAAGGGCGACCAGGGTGGTGACGACGGCCTCGACAACGAGATCATTACTGTCGACCTGACCCGTGTGAGCCCCAATGTCAACCAGATATTCTTCTTCCTCAACAACTGCGGCAAGGAAGATTTCTCCCAGATTCCATACGCCTCGATACGCATGTACGAAGGTACACCCACGAAGGTGAAGGAAGTGTTCGCGCAGTACGACGTGGCAGCCGAACCCCGCTACGCAGGCATGACGGCCCTGATCATGGGCAAGCTCTACCGCCGCAACGGCGAATGGAAATTCTCGGCCATCGGCGACGCTTTCCCCGATGCCAACCTCTGCGAGACAATCCGCCGCATCCTCTCAAATTACGCCAAATAATCCCGTCCGCCTCAGCCCCCACCATGAGGGGCTGAGGGAGGACAAAACACAATAACCCATGAGAAGACTACCCGTATATCTCCTTCTGGACTGCTCCGGCTCAATGTTCGGAGAGCCCATCGAAGCCGTCAAGAACGGTGTGCAGGTGCTCGTGTCCACCCTGCGTCAGGATCCCTACGCCCTGGAGACAGCCTACCTTAGCATCATCACATTCGACAGCACGGCACAGCAAGTGATCCCGCTGACCGAACTCTCCGCATTCCAGCAGCCCAACATACAGGCAAGCGGTTGCACAGCGTTGGGCGAAGCCCTGAGCCTTCTGGCTCAGAAGGCCGACCAGGAAGTGACGAAGACCACTATGGAAAAGAAAGGCGACTGGAAGCCCCTGGTGTTCATCATGACCGACGGCGAACCCACCGACGACCTCAACAAAGGCCTCGCCGAATTCAAGAAGCGCAAATGGGGCATGGTCGTGGCTTGCGCGGCAGGTGCGGGAGCCAACACCGACACGCTGAAGAAAATCACCGAGTGCGTGGTATCGCTCGACACCGCCGACAGCGCCACCATAAAGGCGTTCTTCAAATGGGTGTCGGCATCCGTCAGCTCCGGCAGCATGAAGGTGGAGGAGACAGGCGCTGAGGCCACCACGCTCAGCGAGCTCCCGCCGCCACCGCCTGAAGTGAACATCGTCGTGTAATCCCCCGTAAACCATGCGAAGATTACCCGTCTATCTGCTAATCGACACGTCGGGCTCAATGCGCGGCGAGCCGATCGAATCGGTCAAGGTGGGGCTTGAGGCTATGCTCTCAAGCCTCCGCCAGGATCCTTTCGCCCTGGAATCAGTGAATATCAGCATCATCACTTACGACCGCGAGGTGCGTCAGATCCTTCCTCTCACTCCACTCGACGAGCTTCAGCTCCCGGAGATCACCACTCCCGAGAGCGGTCCCACCCACACGGGGCAGGCGCTCAAGCTCCTGTGCGAGAGAATCGACCAGGAAGTCACCCTAAGCACCCCCGAACGCAAGGGCGACTGGATGCCGTTGCTCTTCATCATGACCGACGGAAAGCCATCGGATATTCAGCTCTACCGCGAGATGATCCCCGAGGTGAAGAAGCGTCATTTCGCCGCCATCATCGCCTGCGCCGCAGGCATGAGCGCCAAGACCGAACCGCTGAAGGAACTCACCGACGAGGTCTACTCGCTCGACACGGTTGACAGCACCGCCTTCAAGAAATTCTTCAAGTGGGTGTCCGACTCCATCGGCGTGGGCAACCGCAGCATCGGGGCCACTGATGATCTCGTCCTTCCTCCTCCGCCCGATGAGGTCAACGTAATTATCTAACTACGCACTATCCGCCATCATCTTCTCGCCAAACAGATTCATTGACCTCTTAACCCTTAACCTATCCATCCGCTATGGCTCCAAGACAGCGTACAGCAAATAATAACAGCCAGATTGTCCACCGCCTGAATTCCGCCGCCCGCGCGCTGGACAAGGCAATGACGAAGGCTGGAATACCCCCATCCGAAAAAGACGAATTTCTCGACTGGACAATCTCAAATCTGTGGAATACATTTAAGGAAGAACGCATGAATCAAAGACTTATTACAGAAAACGAAATAAAAGCCCTCGGAATCCGGTTCCCAAACGGCACGGTGGGGAAAGAATACACCACCTATTTCCGCCTTCCCATGGATAAGGTGCACGACGTGGAGGTAGTCGGGGCAGACAAGCTATGTCTCGAACTCATCGACGGAAAAGACGGAGAATTCGCCCTTCATGGCTACCCCGGGCAGGCCGGCGACTTTACCCTCACCCTCCGCTACCGCACTGTGCCCGGCGAACCCGCGTCGGAATTGAAGTTACCCGTGGCTTTCAACCCCAATCCGAGAAGCCTTTGGAAGAATATTCCCACCGACGAGAACATCCTTTACTACAAACCCGACAGTGCCACGGACTACGTTACCGTCGGGGCAGCCGACGATGGTTCTCCCAAGAAGGACATCGTGGCTGCAAGCCAGCGCGGACGCAGCCATGCCCAGGAGGGCAACGCTCGCGATGATGATTTCCGCCTCTTCCATTGCGACGACTCCGGCTGGTACGTAATCGCCGTAGCCGACGGTGCCGGTTCTGCAAGATACTCCCGCAAGGGGTCGGAAATGGCTTGCGAGACGGTGGTGAACCATTGCAAGCGCCTCCTTGTCGATAATCCCGGTCTTGAGGCTGCCATACGCGAATATGAGGCCGACCGCAACGATGCCGAAAAAAGAACACGCCTCACCCGTTTCGTCATAGACATCATCTACAAAGGTGCCGTCAAGGCCCACGACGCGATAAAGAGACTGGCGGAGGCCAACCAGGGGATGAAGCTGAAGGATTTCGCCACGACGTTGATGTTCGCCATTTGCAAAAAGTATGATTTCGGCTGGTTCATCGCGTCCTTTTGGGTGGGAGATGGAGCGATGTGCCTCTTCGACGCAAAGGCAAAAACAGCCAAGCTCCTCGGTACACCCGACGAGGGCGAGTTCTCCGGTCAGACACGTTTCCTGACCATGCCTGAGATTTTCCACGACAAGGATGTTGTCGCCAAGCGTATGCGCATGGCCATTGTGCCTGATTTCACCGCCCTGATGCTCATGACCGACGGTGTGTCCGACCCTATGTTCGAGACCGACCGCAATCTCAACGACTACGACCGTTGGGAAGAGTTCTGGCACAAGCTCAAGGCCGGATTCCCTGCCGACGGCATCGGCGGAGTGGACCTGCTCGACGACAATCCCGCCGCCAAGGACCAGCTCCTCGGCTGGCTCGATTTCTGGAGCCCCGGCAACCACGACGACCGCACAATCGCAATCCTGTATTAACTCCACCCCACGTCCATCCCCCGGAAGGAGTCTTCCTCCCTGCGGGGGATGGATGGGTAAAGCTGAATTATGAAGATATGGCAAAAACTATAAAACTTACAGCAATGGACGGCACGCCTGTCGAATTTGTCGATGAGGTGATCGGCAGCGGAGCCATGAAGGAAGTGTATTTCAGCCCCGACAAGAGCTATGTGGTGGGATTCTTTATCAAGCCTGTGGACGCACAGTCGAGGGACCGCCTGGAGAATATCGTCGGACGCTACCGTGAGAGGATATTCGGCCAGGAGGGTGGCGAATACTGGGAGAATCTTTTCTGCTGGCCTACAAAACTGGTGGAATGGAACGGCAGGCTCGGAGTGGTGTGTCCCACTTACCAGAAGCATTTCTTCTTTAAGGACGGTATGTTCAAGGGCAAGGAAAAGGAAGGAAAATGGTTCGCCTCTGCCAAGCTTCGGAATAAATTCCTCACTCCCCAGCAGAAAGGCACATGGCTGTCGCACTACCACATGTGCCTGCAGATAGCCCGCGCCGTGCGAAGGATGCATGCCGCCGGACTGGCCCATTCCGACCTGTCGTACAAGAACGTGCTCGTCGACCCGGAGACAGGCAAGGCTGCCGTGATCGACATCGACGGCCTAGTGGTGCCGGGCAAGTATCCGCCGGATGTGGTGGGCACTCCCGATTTCATAGCCCCTGAGGTACTCCAGACCCGCGCCCTTAAGCTCGGCGATCCAGCCAAGAAGCTGCCGAGCATCCTGACCGACCGCCATGCCCTCGCTGTGCTGATTTACATGTATCTGCTCAACCGCCATCCCCTCCGCGGCGGCAAGGTCAACGATCTTGATGCCGCCAGGGACGAGGAACTGTCGATGGGCGAGAAGGCCCTCTTCATCGAGCATCCCACCGATAAGAGCAACCGCCCGAAGGTGCAGAACCTCGCGCCGTCGGAGCTGCCGCAGGGCGATGTCGCCAAACGCCCGTACACCATCTGCGGTCCTTATCTGACAAAGCTATTCGACCGTGCCTTCATCGACGGTCTGCACGACCCCTCGAAGCGTCCTACGGCTGATGAGTGGGAGAATGCGCTTGTGAAGACCACCGACCTGATGCAGCCTTGCCAGAATCCAAACTGCGAGGCCCACTGGTTCGTGTTCGACAATTCCACAAAGCCTAAATGTCCGTTCTGCGGCACGGAGTACCACGGCCAGCTGCCCATCCTCAATCTCTACTATTCGCCATCGCATGGCAAGTTCCTGCCTGAGAACTACCGTCTGATGGTCTACGACAAGCAGTCGCTGTACATGTGGCATGCCAACCGCTTCGTCACCCCCAACGAGCGCATCAAGCCCGAGGACAAGAAGCCTGTGGGCGATTTCCATTTCCACAAAGGTCAGTGGATACTGATCAACCGTCGTCTGCCCGACATGTGGGATGTCACCGAACAGCCTAAGCGTCAGATAAAGATAGGCGATTACGTGCCCCTGACCGATGGCCGCAAGATCCTGCTTTCCGGAGCCGACGGCGGCAGGCTGATAGTGGTCCAGCTCGTAAATAATTAACAATTAATAGCGGACAGTGAACAATGCCATTCGTGGAGAGCATCCGATCGCTTCTTCCGGATGGCATTTTTCATCGATGATTTTTCATTTTTCATTGTTTGCGAAATAATTGCTAATTTTGCAGAAGAAATCAGCAAAAGACATGGACACAAAGAAAATTTATCTTGCTGGAGGATGTTTCTGGGGCACAGAACATCTGTTCTCCCTCGTCGACGGCGTGGAGCGCACTGTGGCGGGATATGCCAACTGCGACGTGCCTCATCCATCCTACGAGATGGTGTGCAGCGGCCGCACAGGGGCTGCCGAGACAGTGGAGGTGGAATACGATAGCGCGAGGGTGGGGCTCACCTACCTGCTTTCAATCTATTTCAAGAGCATAGACCCGACCTCGCTCAACCGTCAGGGCAACGACATAGGCACACAGTACCGCACGGGTATCTACTACACCGATCCCGCCGATATCGAGGTGATCGATGCATTCGTCGCTACAGTGCAGCGTAGGTTCTCACAGCCGCTGGCTGTGGAGGTGGGTCCACTGCGCAATTTCTATCCAGCCGAACTCTACCACCAGCAGTATCTCTACAAGAATCCCGAAGGATACTGCCATGTGGATCCGGCGCTGTTCGATGAAGTGAGACACACCGTCTCCCGTCAAAACGACAAATCAGATCTCCGGCGTCGGCTTACTCCTCTGCAGTGGGAGGTGACGCAGAACGGCGCTACCGAACGTCCGTTCATCAATGAATACGACCATGAGTTCCGTCGAGGCATATACGTGGATATTACTGACGGCACCCCCTTGTTCCTCTCAACCCGTAAGTACGATTCAGGGTGTGGATGGCCTGCATTCACCCGTCCCATTGATCCAAAGTTGATTAGCGAGCACACCGACACCTCGTTCGGACGAGTCCGCACCGAGGTGCGGTCATCTTCCAGCGGTGCACACCTCGGACACGTCTTCCCCGACGGACCCGCCCGGGAAGGCGGCATGCGCTACTGCATCAACTCTGCATCCCTGCGCTTTATCCCTGCCGAGGACATGGCGGCCGCCGGCTATGCCGAGCTTCTGCCCCTGCTTGATGACTGATCGATAATCTGAAACCTGTAACTCATAGCTCTTGTGAAAAACGAAAAAATTGCCGGCCACTTGGCAATGCTTGGCTGCAATGTGATCTGGGGACTCATGTCGCCGGTGACTAAAATGGTTTTCGCCGCAGGCACTGTGCTCCCTCTTGTTATGGTAGATTTCAGGGTGGCCGGTGCGGCGGTGCTGTTCTGGCTCACATCCTTGTTTCTGCCCAAGGAACACGTACCGCTGCCCGACCTGCTCCGTCTCTTTGGAGCCGGTATGCTCGGTGTGCTCCTCAATCAAGGCTGCTTCATCATAGGTGTGAGTCTCACCACTCCGAGCGAAGCGTCTCTCGTCACCACCACCATGCCCATGTGGGTGATGCTCCTCGCCTGGCTATTCCTCCACGAACCCATCACCCTCAAGAAGTTCGGCGGCATCATCCTCGGTGCCACCGGTGCGATAATCCTGATCTCCGGTACTGCGGCCACAGCCGTGGGCTCCAATCCAGGATTAGGTGATTTCGTGGTGCTGTGTGCCCAGCTCAGTTACGCCCTATATCTCACCCTTTACCGCAATTTCATCAAACGCTACAGCCTTGTCACCCTGATGAAATGGATGTTCCTGTCGGCGAGCATCGTAGCACTCCCGTCCACCAGCGGTCTGCTTGCCTCAACCGACTGGGCTGCAATCACATCGATGGAGTGGTGGGGGATAGGGTATGTGGCAGTATGCGCCACATTCATCGCCTACATCTTCATCATGATAGGACAGAAACGTCTGCGCCCGACACTCGTGGGCATGTACAACTACGTGCAGCCCGTAGTGGCCACAATCACCGGCATCGCCCTCGGCCTCGACACCTTCACACCCGTCAAGGCCGTGGCAGTGGTACTCATCTTTTCGGGCGTATGGCTCGTGACCATCAGCCGGGCCGCGCCGCAGCATTAGCATAACCCCTGATTCTAACACCAAAAAAATGTCAAAACCTGAATACGTAGAAAAAACAAAGCTTGGCTCGCTGAGAAAGCGCAGGAGCCCGGCGTGAAGCCTCTCGACGGAGGCATCTATTACAAAGTGCTGAAATCCGGAGACAAGAATGGGCGTACACCCTCCCGCTCAAGTGTCGTCACAGCCCACTACACCGGAAAGACCATCAACGGCAAGACCTTCGACAGCAGCCGGGGTGGGGCGGCTCCTGCATTCCGTCTGCGCGACCTCATCGCCGGTTGGCAGTACGCACTGACACAGATGCACATCGGCGACCGTTGGGAGATCTACATCCCCGCCGATAAAGCCTATGGCCGTCTCAACCAGCCTGGTATCCCCGGCGGTTCCACCCTAATCTTCGACATTGAGCTACTCAATTGTATGTAATAGGTAATAGTGAATAAGTAAGTAATAAGTGATAGTGAATAGTACCATCCGGATATTAACCTATTCCCTATACTTATTCACTATCACCTATTCACTATTACCTATTCACTATTACCTATTCACTATTACCTATTCACTATTACCTATTCACTATTACCTATGTTTAGATCTCTTTCTATTGCCGTCCTGACGGCGGCCCTCTCCCTCGCTCCGATGGCTGTCGGTGCCCAGAACATGAAGGACATCCCCAAACAATATGTCGACGCCACATCCTTGCGCATCATCAACAAGGGTTTCGATGACTCCGAGCGCACTTTCTCGCGTCTGCCCAAGTATCTCCAGGATTCCGTGCGCTCCACGTTGTGGGACCGCCAGCAGTGCTCCGCCGGAATGGGCATTCGTTTCGCCACCGACTCGCGCAGCGTGGGCGTGCGCTACGACCTGCTGCTCGACGCCCACATGAACCACATGGCCGACACTGGCATCAAGGGCACCGACCTCTACATCTTCGAGGGCGATTCCGTATGGCGCCATGTCAACACCAACCGTCCCATTATTAAGAAGGGCACTGAGAAGACCGTAGAGGCCAACTATGTAAATAATCTCGCACCCGGCATGAAGGAGTTCATGGTCTACCTGCCGCTCTACGACGGCGTGACGAGCATGGAGATCGTGGTGGACAGCGGCGCGGTGATCACTCCCGGCAATCCTGCGGTGATCGACAGGCAGAAAAAGATCGTGGCCTATGGCACGAGCATCATGCAGGGCGGATGTGCCTCGCGCACGGGCATGGCTTCCTCCAACATCATTGGCCGTGAACTAAACTGCGAGGTGGTCAACCTGGGTTTCAGCGGTGAAGGAAAGATGGATTTCCCGATGGCTCGCGCCCTCGCATCGATCCCTGATGTCGACTGCTACGTGATTGATCCCGTGCCCAACTGCACCGAGCAGATGTGCGATACGCTCACCTACGATTTCGTCAACATCCTGCGAAAGCTGCGTCCCGAGGTGCCCATCGTCATGGTAGAAGGACCGATATATCCCTACGCCCGCTACAATTCCTATTTCGGCGACTACCTGCCCAAGAAAAATGCCGCCTTCCGCCGCAATTACGAGCGCCTGATGGCCGAGCGTGCCGACAATCTCTACTATGTCACCTCGGAAGGTCTCGACGGAGCGGAGGACGACGGCACGGTCGACGGAATCCACCTCACCGACCTCGGTTTCAAGTACTACGCAGCCAAACTAATACCCGTACTACGCGAAATCCTTTATAATTGAGAACCCCTCACGCGAGGTGGCGAGGAAGGTCCTCTGCTGCTCCGCGTGAGATTCACTATTCACTGTTCACTATTCACTATAACTTATCCATGCGTCGACTTCCCATTTATTTTCTTGTGGATGTGTCTGAATCGATGGTGGGATTTCCCATCGAACAGGTGCAGGAGGGCATGCGGACTATCATTCAGAATCTCCGCGTCGATCCCTACGCTCTTGAGACTGTGTTCGTCTCGATCATCGCTTTCGCCGGCAAGGCAAAGGTGCTTTCTCCACTTACGGAGCTGTATAAATTCTATCCTCCGGTGTTCCCCATCGGCGGCGGCACCTCGCTGGGTGCCGGATTGGAGGCACTGATGGAGAGCATCGACTCGTCGGTGAAGAATACCACCATGGAGGAAAAGGGCGACTGGAAACCCATAATCTTCCTTTTCACCGACGGCAACCCGACGGACAACTATCATGCCGCCTTCCGCCGCTGGAACGACAAGTACCGCCGGCATTGCAGCCTTGTGGCCATATCGCTTGGCGACAATGTGAACGTGGAGATCCTGGCACAGCTCACCGACGATATCCTTTTGCTTAAGGATACTGACGCAGAGTCGTTCAGCAAGTTCTTCAGGTGGGTGACAGCCTCGATAAAGACCACGAGTATGTCGGTCAGCGAACAGAGCAGCGATGAGGTGAAATTGGCACCGATCAACGGCATAAATCTCGAGAAGGTGGACCCGAAGGAGCAGCGGACCAAGGTGGATGAGAATTTCGTGGTGCTCCACGGACGGTGCCAGACCACGAAGAAAGACTATCTGGTGAAATACGCCCGCCATTCGACGGTACATCCCGGGCTGGAGATGTTCAGGGACGTGGATTTCAAGCTTGTAGGGGCTTATCCAATCGACAGGGAGAGTTATGCGGCTTTGTCGGGCAACGGCAAGGCACGCATCAACTCGACGGAACTGATAGGTGTGCCCACCTGCCCGTGTTGCGGCAACCAGCATGGGGTGGTGGTATGCGACTGCGGCGGCATATTCTGTGTGGGTGACAGCACAGAGAACGAGTGCCCCTGGTGCGGAATGGTGGGTGTGCTGGGTTCCGGCGGACCCGAAGGCATGGACATTGCCAGGGGACAGGGATAGGCCTTATCCGCTGTCCCTCGGCAATATCCTTGCGGAGCGACGGCGGGATCTCTTTGAACAAAACGTGTTTCTGGGGTGTTGTAATGTATTGGAAAAACAAACACAGACACGATATGGAAATTATAAAAGATAAGGAATTCGGTGGCGAACGTCCGCTTTTTGAATCGCATAACCTAAGGCTTGAGAACGTAACGATACGCAAGGGAGAATCGGCTATAAAAGAGTGCAGCAACATCGAGGCGGTGGATTGCCGTTTCGAGGGCAATTACCCGTTCTGGCATGTGCACAATTTCAAGATTGACCATTGCTATTTCGATGTGGGAGGTCGTTCGGCCCTCTGGTACAGCGACAACCTGCAGATGAAGGACACTGTGATCGATGCCCCCAAGATGTTCCGTGAAATGCAGAATATCGACATTGAGAACGTTACCATCAACGATGCCGACGAGATATTCTGGCGCTGCAAGAATATCCGTATCAAGAACCTGAAGATCCATGAGGGCACATATCCTTTCATGTTCAGTGAGAATATCGAAATAGACGGCCTGGAATCGGACAGCAAGTATGTGTTCCAGTATGTGAAGAATGTAGTGATACGCAACGCCAAGATCACCACAAAGGATGCATTCTGGGAGGTGGAGAATGTCACGGTCTATGACTCCGAACTCAACGGCGAGTATCTCGGATGGCACTCAAAGAACCTGCGTCTTGTCAACTGCCATATCACCGGTGAGCAGCCCTTATGCTATGCCGACGATCTGGTGCTTGAAAACTGCACATTCGGTGCCGACTGCGACCGTGCGTTTGAGTACAGCACCCTGAAGGCAGATATCAAGGGCGCTGTCACCAGCATCAAGAATCCGAGAAGCGGCGAGATCGCCATCGATAGCGTTGGCGAGATAATTATTGACGATAATATCAAGGCCCCGGCCGATTGCAAAATCATCATCAGGCAATAATCCTCATGATTCAGGTGTAGCTTTCCATACCTGTATCATGGGAAATGAACCAATACGGGAAGCTTTTGCAAAAAAGCCCCATAAATATTGAAAGGATATCCCTCAGGTCGAGCTTGCGAGACCTGGGGGATTCGTCATACCGCATGGTTGCCTTACGTGTTGTCAGGTCTGTCATTCAACCCTATCGAAGGATCCGTTGTTCTATATATAGAATAATTTATGAAATATGGAAAAGAATACAATCTATAGCCACTTTAAAGCTCAGGTAGGCAGCCAGCCTGATGCAATGGCAATCATTGAGGATGGTCGGTCGATAACATACGCCGAACTTGACGCCATGGTGAATACAATAGCGTCAAGGTTCTATGATGAGGATCACAAATTCATTGGCATCGTAATGCACCATGGCGCCGAACAGATTGCCGCTATGCTGGCTGTGTTGAAGAGTGGGGCGGCGTATGTTCCGGCAGAGACGTTCTTGCCCAAAGACAGGATTGACTACATGATGAAAACGGCGGGGGTGAGACTGGTCATTACCGATGACTTTTGTGAAGGCCTCACTCCGGCTGCCGTAGATTTACCCGACCGATCCACTCCCGATGGCGTGGCATATATCCTGTATACTTCAGGAACCACAGGCAAGCCAAAGGGCGTGATCCAGGAAAACCATTCGGTAGTGAACTATTGCAAGGCTTTCGAGGCGGAGATGCACACGGGGCCGGGCGACGTGATGCTCCAGTATTCCGTATGCTCGTTCGATATTTTTGTTGAAGAGGTTTTCACAACTCTCCTTAATGGAGCTGCGCTGGCCATTCCGACCATTGAAGTGCATAATGGTCCGCTGAAGGGGCTTATGGATTTCTGCTCACGTCATGATGTCACCATCATCGACGGATTCCCTTATCTCATAGCAGATCTCAACAAACAGCCCGATATCATTCCGAAGACCGTAAACCTGATAATCAGCGGGGGCGACGTGATCCGTGCAAGCTACATAACGAATCTGCGCGGCAGGGGAATAAGAATCTACAACACCTACGGCCCCTCGGAGACATGTGTATGCTCCAACTATTTCCGTGTGGATAATGCCACGCCTCTCGCCGACGGCACTTTCTCAATCGGCAAGGCGATAAAAGGTGTGGAGGTGAAGATTCTGGATAAGAATCTCAAGGAATTGCCGCAAGGCGAGATAGGAGAAATATGTATTTTTGGAGAAGGCGTGAACCGTGGTTACCTTGGCAATCCGCCCGAACAGGCCAATTTCGTCACTCTTCCCGACGGAAGGCATTTCTATCGCAGCGGCGATATGGGTTATGTGCTTCCCGATGGAAATATGGCATTTCTCCATCGTCGCGACGACCAGGTGATGATACTCGGCAAGCGCGTCGAGCCGGAGGAGGTGGAGAATGTGCTGAACGATTATCCGGAGGTGGAGCGGGGCATAGTGCGTGCGTTCCTTGATGAAGGGGGTCTCCATTATCTCGTTGCCTACATCGTGCCACGCAAGGATTTTTCGCTGCATGATGTGCGTCAGTATCTGAAATCGAAACTCACCGATTTCATGGTGCCTGAGTTTTTCGTTGAGGTCAACGAACTGCCTCTGACCCACCGTGGCAAAATCGATATGAAATCTCTTCCCAAAGTACTCAAGGAGGGTAGCTATGAATAAGATGGTTGAGCTTCGGGAAATAAAGGATATCGCCACGCTGATGCGCTGGCGGGAGGAGGTGATACGCCACGTTTTCGGGCTGGAGCCCGACACCCGGCTGCTCGAAGCTAACTGTGGTTACTATTCCTCCCATATTGCCGATAACAGTCATCTGGCATTCGTTGCCGAGTGCGGTGGTGAGGAATGTGGCTGCGGGGCAGTGTGTTTCTCCGACGAACTCCCGTCGCCTGACAATCCTACCGGTCGTTGTGCCTATCTGATGAACATATATGTACGCGAGAATTTCCGTGAGCATGGCATTGCCCACATGCTTGTATCCCGATTGCTGGATGAGGCAAAAGCCCGCGGATGTGAGAAAATTTATCTTGAAACAACAGCTGAGGGCAGGACCGTATATCTTTCACTCGGATTCCGGGACATGCCCGACATGATGAAATATTATGACTAAGATTATTGAAATCAACCGCTTGAAATGTCGATGCAGCTCGACAGTGAATGATAAGAAAATCACATACATCCTCTATCCGATGGACGCCCTCGCCGATTGGATAGAACCCGCTGCAGGGAGATTCGGCACCACTGTAGTGGTGATTTCCGGAATGGATTGGCAAAATGTGTTCAGCCCGTGGGCTGCAAAGGGTGTGCCGGCCGGTACTCCTGATTTCAAGGGTGAGTCACCGGAATTTCTCCAGTCGCTCATCCACTCTGTCGCCCCTGCGTTGGAGAAGACATTGGGGATGGCTGCCGATGTGGAGCGTACACTGACAGGTGTGTCCATGTCAGGATTATTTGCCTTGTGGCAGTGGCCTCAGTCGTCGTTCTTCAAGAACATAGCTTGCCTATCCGGTTCGTTCTGGTACGAGGGCTTCATGGATTGGTTCAGGAAGCAGAATTTCACCGGCAAAACGGGTAAAGCGTTCTTTCTCCTCGGAACCCAGGAACCAAAGTCGAATGTCGCCGCCTTCAATTCTGTGGGTGTCAATACTGAAGCTATAGTCAAGGCCCTTAAGGAATCAGGCGTGAACGTAGAATTCCGGTGGGTGCCCGGCAACCACTATCAGCATGGCATGGAACGCCTGAATCTGGCAATGGACCGGATTCAGGCAATGTAATGGCTCATCGGAGGATATGTTTTTCTTGCGCTACTGTGATGGGACTTGAATGACCCGATAGGAGGACGGTATCGTCGGGAAGAGTCAGGATTTTGTTGATGATCGACTCTTCGAGTTCGTGTCGGTTGCCTCCCGGAAAATTGGTAAGCCCCGGACCGTGTTCGTACAGGGTGTCGCCTACAAAGGCGGCGTTTTCACCCGGCGAGTAGAAAGTCACTGACCCGGGTGTGTGCCCCGGTGTGTGTATCACCTTGAGTGCGAAGCCCGAGTTGGCTTTCAGACGTATGACCTCTCCGTCATGCAATTCCTCATAGTGGGGTATGGTTATGGGAGTGCCGGAGCCTGAGCTTAGATTCAGGCGCGGGTCGGTGATATACCGGGCATCGGATGGATAGACGTAGATTGGGGCTGCCAATTGCTCATGCAATAGCTCTGCGGCTCCTAAATGGTCGAAATGGCCATGTGTGAGGAGTATCTTCTCGATATGCCATCCGTTGCGGCCAATGGTTTCAAGGATTACACCGGCCTGGGCTCCGGGGTCGATTATGAAGCCTGCCTCGCTCGTGTCGTCAATGTAGAAATAGCAATTTTCGGCGTATACGCCGTATACAGTCAGCATCTTTATCATGGCATAGTCCTCCTGTTTAAAGCAACTGACATCCGTCGGGACCGCATGTGTGAGGCCGTTCGGCGGGCTGCTCTTCTTCTTTCTTCTGCTGCCATTTCTTTGCACGTTGCAGTGCCGACTTGAATCCGTCGATAGTCATGGCTCCAGGCACGGCAAATTCGCCGTTGAACAAGATGTAGGGCACTCCATGCACTCCGCGCATCGCCGCCTCACGTTCGTCGAGGCGCACATCGTCGTCGTACATGTCCGAATCAAGCACTTCTTTCACGTCCTCTGCCCTCATCCCCACGGAGAGAGCCTTGTCCATAAGCACATTATGGTCAGCCAGCACGAGATTCTCAGTGAAATAGGCGGCAAAGAGCGCCTCGTTGAGCTTACCGACGGTCGAGCGGTCATATCTCGCTTCGGCAAGCTTCATCAGTCGGTGGGCATCGCGGGTGTTGGAGTATCGGGTTGTGGCGTAGCGGAAATCGATGCCTACCTCGCGTCCCAGCCCGGATATTTGCTCAATCTGCTCTTTTGCGCCTTCGAGTGAAAGACGGTATTTCTTTGCGAATCGCGATGGAGTGTCCGACACCACTTCTTTCGGTGCCGTGGGATCCAGCTCGAATGCACGGTAGTCGATCAGCACGTCGTTGGCAAGACCGAGTTCTTCTATCGCTTTCTGAAGTCTTGTTTCACCGATATAGCAGTATGGGCAAGCGAAATCGCTCCAAATTGTGAGTGTCATCATAGTAATTTTTCCTTTCTTGATTTGGTTATTTGATTATGGTCCTGAGTATTTCACATAGAATTTCCATCTGTTGCCGGGAAATCTTCTCCTCCAGCCCCCTTTGTAGTCCTTCAGCTATTTCCAAAAGCCGGGGCATCAGGGATTCGCCATCTCCCGTCAACGACACGACTGAACATTTGTAGCTTACCTGATTCATGTCCACGAGCCCCTTCTGAGCCAATGAATGGATGCTGCGGTTGACCGATGCCTTATCCTTGCCAAGGATTCGTGAGATCTCGCATTGTTGCATGGCCTTATTGTCACAGAGCACTCTCAAAATCAGATACTCCGCCGCAGAAATGTCCAGTCCGGCTTCTCTTAGAGCCGCGTTCAGGCGGCTTATTTCTGCCTGATATGCTTTACCAAGCAGACAACCTGTGTTTGGCAGTTCATATATGTTTTCTATCGTTGTCATATCAACCATATAACAACGGAGAAATCATTTTGGTTGATATGGCAACCAGGAATTCATGATGGGGTCTGTTTCCTGTTCACCATTCCTGTCTGGGGTAAATGAAGCGTGCAAGCCCGTAGATATAGCGTCGGAATCCCGGTCGGTAACCTAACAACCGATGAAACCATCCGAGATGAGGATTTACCAGCTTCACAACGTAGCCTACATAGAACATGGCAAATAGCGTGCCCGGACCGACCACTGTCCACGGCCACTGACCGAAAAAGTAAAAACCTGAAATGACGGCCAATGCCACCAGCACCGTATCTACTATTATTTTGACAACTGGGAACGGTTTGCCTGTTACTTTAGCAATGGCGACCTGGATACCTTCTCCGGGCATTGTCACCGATCCGCACTGAATTTCGATGGCGACTGCACAGCCGAGGATGGTCGCCCCCATGAACTGTGCTATTATCTGGGCCGGAATCGTGGCATAAGTTGAGAAAAATGACGTCAGCCACATGTTGATATCAAGCAGACACCCGAACACGAATCCTATCAAAAGCTGAAAAAGCTGGATAGGTTCAAACCTGCGTCGCAACACAAGGATCTGCGCCATCACCAGAATCACATTCATGATGTTTGTGTAGCCGCCGATAGTCAGTCCGGGCGCAAGGCCTTCTTCACCGGCCAGACTGAACGACATCGGGATAGAAGAAATCACACCGCTTCCGAGATTGGAGCGAACACACAGTGCCACGCCGAATGTCATGAAAAACATAGAGAGCAACAATAGAAAATGTTGCCAGAAAAATCCGATTATCTTTTCTTTATTAATTCTCATTTGAAAATGATTTTCGAATGCAAAGTTAATGAATTTCTGGCATAGCTCAAAAAGTTCCGGCTAATACGCTACAAATCATAGCGTGATGGTGGCAGCTACAATTCTTCGGGACTTTCGCAAGCCCTGCAATTGCTGCACCCATTGCAGGTCATGCGGCTGCCACAGGTGGCACAGTGCCCGCGGAAAAAGGGCTCCGGCGAATAATCAATATATTCGCCGAAGAGCGAGCCATCGGGTATCCTAAGCCTACGGGGAACCTTGCGGCCTTGATGACTCAGACCAGAGAAGAACGCTTGTTGGCTTTGTATACGCTTTGTAGGAATGTGGTAGGTCTTGCCACCCTTCACAAACACAGATCCTGTCTCGATGAAATTGAAGGTTACGTCGAACTTGCGGCATTGGTCGCTGAGCCGTTTTACCCATTCGTAATGGCATGGACGCGCTCCGTCATAGTTCTCTCCTCCGCAAAGTACTTCTTCAATAAGTCCTGTCTGCAGGTATTTTTCAGCGTCAATGTCACCGATATATGGCGCCGCCATAAATCCACGGTGTTTGGCCGGAGTTTTGATGAGTATGGGAAGCCTCTCGTCGGCGCGTGTCTGATTTTCCGCAGTTACGTTAAGCATCACGTTTTCATAGCCATCGCCCCAATCTTCCGGCAGACAATCAGCAAAACGCTGTGGGCGTTTGGTGAGCAGACGAAAGAAGATGTCAGGTCGCTGACGTATGATTTGCCATGCCCGGTCGCGCCATTGGTCGGCTTCCTCGATAAAGAAATCGGTGGACAGTCCCACATAGAGCGTCATGCCCGATGGCAGTTTGAATTGCCCGTCGTGTCTGCGCCGAACGGGCATGTCGAATCTCTCCGTACGGAATACGTGCGAAGTGTCAAGGCCACGCTTGCGGTCAAGGAAGAACATATAGCAATGTTCGCATCCTTCACTCACCTTGTGGCAGCCATGCCAAGGATTCCAGATTATCATTGTAGGACGGCCTCACATTGCATCGCGGTGCAACACGGAGTGCAATATGAATTGCTTAACCGGGGAACGATGTCCACACATGCATCTCCTTTTTGGGAAGCGGCTCATGTTTTAAAGCTTTGATAAGTCTCGCGAGATTATGCCCGAGAGTTCGCATGGTCTGCATTCCTTCTGCATCCCTCACCACGTCTCCGTGCATTAATCCAAAAGCATTGTTCCAGTACTGCGAACTTGGCATGGGCATGCTGGTCATTTCAAAATATTTGTTGAGTCTTTCAACAGTAGATGTGGATCCTGCCCTGCGGCAGATACCGACAGCGGCTGCCGGCTTATATTCCAGGAATCTGCTTGCGGAGTAAAACAGCCGGTCGAGCAATGCGCAAAGCGAGCCATTCGGACCAGCATAGTAAGTCGGACTACCAACCACAATGCCATCGGCATCCTGGATTTTCTCGAAAGCCTCCTGATATATTCCTGAGTTGAATACACATACACCTGTCTGTTGGCATCGTTCACAAGCTATGCATCCAGGCACCGGCTTTTTGCCGAGCTGGATAATTTCAGTCGAGATACCGTCTTCATTCAAAGCCTTTGCAACTTCATTAAGGGCTATATAAGTGTTTCCGTCGGGAGTCGGACTCCCATTGATGAGTAATACTTTCATATATTGGGGCGATTTATTTTTATACTAACAAACTAATGCGAAATTATGTTGCCATGTTATCATTGTCGCCTTAATAAAAATTACATGCACGGTCTGTTCATGATTATGATTTTTACCGTGTATGGATTCCATCTGACATTAATGCTTCAGGAAATCGTTTGTCAGATCAGTGGAATTTTTGTAAATTTGCAGCCGATTTCAATACTGCTCTCAGAATCCATCAAAGGGCGATTGGAAGAAAAATATTTACGAAATCAGAGTTTTGTAATCCTCATCGGAGGGCAACGATATGATGCCGGATAAGATGACTGGGTAAAACCAATCACCTTATCCTTTTTTTATCTATTAGATTGATATGAAAAAAGAAAGAAACCTTGAGCGCGACTCTCTCGACTTTGGGAACGGTGACATTCCAAAGCTGTTCCGGGCATTATTCTTCCCTACGCTTGTAGGGATGTTGTTCAACGCAGTGCTTACTGTCATAGACGGGATTTTTGTCGGACAGGGAGTCGGCGCAAACGGCATTGCCGCTGTCAATATAGTGGCCCCTGTATTCATGGTGGTGACCGGAATCGGCCTGATGTTCGGAATCGGTTCATCTGTCATAGCCAGCATACGTCTTGCCGGCAAAGAGTATAAGGCAGCCGACATCATCACTACACAGGCTTTTCTTGTGGGTGCGATATTGACATTGCTGATCTCCCTGCCGTGTCTATTATTCCCCCGGGCTATCGTTTCTGTCCTTGGAAGCAGCGAGGTATTGCTGCCATCCGCCATAGATTATCTTGTGTGGCTCGCCCCGGGAATGGTTTTCTTGATGGTGGAGTGCGTGGGAATGATGTTGATAAGGCTCGACGGATCTCCCAGATATGCCATGTGGTGTAATGTCTTGGCGGCATCGTTCAATATTGTCCTTGACTATATCCTTGTTTTCCCTGCCGGAATGGGCGTCATGGGTGCGGCATTGGCGACTTCAGTGAGTTGCGCTCTTGGCGGTGTGATGGTGCTGTACTATTTTATCCGTAAATCGGAGACATTGAAATTCTATAGATTGAAGGTGTCGCTTACCAGTATGTTGCTCACGCTCAGGAACACATTATATATGGCAAAGATAGGTTTTGCGGCGTGTCTCACCGAGCTTGCCATGTCGGTGATGATGCTCACGGGCAATTATGTTTTCATCAGTTCCCTTGGCGAAAATGGTGTGGCCGCATTCAGTATAGCCTGCTATCTTTTTCCTGTGATTTTCTCCATCAGCAATGCGGTTGCCCAGTCGGCACAACCCATAATCAGTTTTAACTATGGAGCGGGAAATGTGCAGAGAGTCCATAAATCCATGTTGACCTCCATAGTGGCGGCCCTTTCATGTGGTATTCTTGTCACGATATTTGTCGCGGCAGGGGCAAAAGCCATTGTCTCGATGTTTATCTCTCCGGAAGCAGAGGCGTATGTCATTGCTTGCAGTGGCTTGCCGCTTTTTGCATCCTGCGGCATCTTCTTCGCGCTCAATATCGCCTTTATCGGATATTACCAAAGTCTTGAGAAGGCATATCGGGCAACAGTCTTTACACTTTTGAGAGGTATCATATTTGTCGTTGTGATGTTCCTGTGTCTTCCTCATTTCTTGGGTGTCCCCGGAATGTGGCTCGCCATCCCTGCGTCTGAACTATTGACTCTGTTGGTGATTCTTTCAGATTATTTCCTTACAAGGCATCTTCATAAGGAATGACACGGATTGAAAAGGAAAAAGCGGACTGTCTGGCAAACGATTGAATTTATTTCCGGCATAGGTAATACAGATACGTATAAAAATGCTATCTTTGTGCCAGGATCAGGTTTCTCCTCATAGACCGTACTGAGTTATAATATCATGGGGAACACTCGTGCTCCTGAACTAAGCGTAAGTGAATGAAGGAATAAATAAAAGGATAATTCAAATGGAAAGAAATGAATATCGACCGGAAATAGATTGGTGGATTTACATCGTGCTCGTCATAATGGTCTGTGGCTGTGTTTTTGGACTCAGCTACGACGGCGAGCCTATAGCAGGGCTGATACTCGGAGCCGGAGTGCTCGCCTTATGGCTGTTTGCCGTAACCGGGGTAAAGTATAGGATCTGCAATAATCAGCTTGGCATACGGAATTTCTACCGGTGGACATGGATACCGATAGACAAGATCTCCACAGTGGAGAAACTGCATGGAGTGTATGTACAAGGTGCTGTATCGGCGACATTGTCACTTAACAGAGTCAGAATGACATTATCGGACCGAAATATTCTTAAAAGTTCAATGCCTGTTGACATATCACCAAAAGACCGGGACGGATTCATCATCCGTCTCAAAGAAATAAATCCCCTTATCGAAATAAAATAAAGAGAGTACGGTCTATGATGTCGGCTGTCATTATGCGGCAACGTCAGTTTGTTCTCATGCTTAGGTCTGCCCCTCAAACTAATGTAAACTGCAATTGATATGGCTTGTTCCACTGGTAAATGGCTTTAAGGGAATTAATCCGGCAAATATGGATACGAAAATAGTAACGAGAAACCTCAATTTTGACACTGCGACACGTGATGCAAAAAGCAGATACCGTGTAAAGTTTGGCAATGCTGAAGCATTCGACGTCCTTAGAGTAATATGTAATTATGCGGAGAAATCAAGAGTTTATGAAACCTCTTCGAATAATCTACCAATTGGGAAGGATTCCATTTATTTCCTTGCAAATAGAGAAGGGGATTCGTTTGAAATAATCTGGTTAGGTGGAGCAGCTGAATTCATGAAAGAAATCTGAGAACATGATCAAGCTGCGGTGCGTCGTTGAGCATATCACTTATCAGAATCCGGAGAACGGATGGTCGGTGATGAAAGTCAATGTCAAGGGGTATAAGGATCTCGTGACATTGACAGGCTCGTTATTGGACGTACCCGTTGGCTCGGTACTGCTATGTGACGGAGACTGGAGGGTTGATGCAAGGTATGGGCAGCAATTTGTCGTGCAATCATGGACAGAGGTAATGCCGGCTACTATATACGGTATAGAGAAATATCTTGGCAGTGGTCTGGTCAAAGGTATCGGACCGGTGTTTGCGAAGGCTATTGTCGGCAAGTTTGGTACAGATACGCTCAACATTATTGACAATGAGCCTGACAGACTTTTGGAAGTGCCCAAGCTTGGAAAGAAAAGAGTTGAACGCATAAAGGAAAGCTGGGAGAAACAGAAAGATATCAAGGAGGTGATGGTCTTCCTGCAAGGATATGGTGTCAGTACAGCATTTGCCGCAAAGATTTACCGCAAATACGAAAAGGAGTCGATTAAGAAAGTCAAGGACAATCCTTATCAGCTTGCAGATGACATTTGGGGAATAGGCTTCAAGACAGCCGATGGCATAGCTTCAAAAATGGGATATGAGAAGAATGACCCGAGACGTTGCAGAAGCGGTATTCTCTATACCCTCAATCAGCTTGCCGAAGAAGGCCATGTCTATGCGGAACCGGAGCAGCTGGTTGAAGCTGCCACAAAACTGTTGGAGGCTGACGAGGTTTCTGTTCGTGAAGCACTTGAATCAATGAACCGGACTAAAGATGTAATGGTGGATTACGATGTCGTTTATCTTCCGCCTTTTTATTATGCCGAATACGGCTCAGCCAAACGGCTGAATGCCTTACTCTCCAGCATTGATTCAAGTGATGGCAGCATTGCTGCAGAGCCAGAGATGGAATATGGTGTCAATCCATCGGGTATAGTCTATGATGATGTTCAGCAAGCTGCAATTCATAAGGCGTTGGACTCTAAGATTATGGTGTTGACAGGAGGGCCGGGAACAGGAAAGACCACTACTACTCAGGGCATAATCGAAGCTTTCAAAGCAAGGGAAAAGAAAATTCTGCTTGCTGCTCCCACCGGACGAGCCGCTAAACGTATGACGGAAGCAACCGGCATGGAGGCAAAGACCATTCATCGTCTATTGGAATATAATCCCATGGACGGCTATAAACGCAATGAAGAAAATCCATTGGAAGGTGATGTGCTTATTGTCGATGAATGTTCTATGGTCGATATTCTTCTCTTCTACAACCTCATGAAGGCTATTCCTGAGACTATGCGCCTGATTCTTGTGGGTGACATTGACCAATTGCCGAGTGTCGGTGCAGGGAATGTCCTCCGCGACATCATTGACTCCGACAAAATTCCGGTGGTCAGGCTTACGAGGGTATTCCGTCAGGCACAGTCAAGCCGCATTGTGATGAACGCCCATGCAATTAATGCCGGTAATTTCCCAAACATTCAGAATGGGCATGAAACAGATTTCTTCTTCATCACACAGGAAAACCCCGATGAGATAGTAAAGCTCATAATCGGGCTTGTGCGTGACAGACTTTCAAAGAGATATGGCTATCCTCCTAAAGAGATACAGGTACTCACTCCAATGCAAAGAGGCACGGTAGGAGCCGGGAACATGAACATAGAACTCCAGAATGCGCTTAACCCTTCAGGACCTTCACTTGCTCGTGGTGGTTATACCTATCGGCAAGGAGACAAGGTTATGCAGATACGTAACAATTATGAAAAAAGCATTTTCAATGGTGACATCGGCTACATAACATCTGTTGACACGAATGAGAGGACTTTGACAGTAGCTTTCGACAGCCGGCTGGTAGAGTATGATGTTTCAGAACTTGATGAGCTTGTGTTGGCATACGCAGTGACAATCCACAAGAGTCAGGGATCTGAGTTCCCTGTCGTAGTAATGCCAGTCACTATGAAACACTTCGTCATGCTCCAGCGCAACCTAATTTACACTGGAATCACCAGGGCAAAGAAGATCTGTGTACTTGTCGGCACAACAAAAGTGCTCGCTTATGCTGTTCATAACCAAACTGTGTCCAAGCGAAACACGAAGCTTAACAGCCGACATGATTGCCCGCGAAACAAAGAAACCGGTCATTGTCACCGGAGGCAACCGCGACTACTACGAGATGGAGCGTATGATTGAGATCACCGATATTGATTATGTAGGTCTTGCCCGTCCTCTGATAGCTCATCCCGATTATGTTAACCAATTGTATAACGAATTTGTCAAATAACCGTGCGTAAACTTTTGTTCTTTATTGTCATGCTGACAGCTACTTTGAGTCACGCTGCTCCTGTAGATTCCCTTTTCACACTTCAGAGCGTACAGGGAAATTTATCAGTTCATCTTCAACTCCCTGATATGGTCGGAAAGAAGAAATTACCCATAGTAATAATATGTCATGGACTTGGAGGAAATGATTGCCTCAGGGGGTGTTGCTCCGGATTTGATGTTAATGGGAAATTTCTTCGGCATCAAGTTTGATCCTTGGAATATGCCGGAATATATCGAACTTGGCGATGGCAAGAAATTGGGACGAAACTATATGGAAACCATGCGAGACCTTCCTATCTATCAGGCAGCCCATAAGTATAAAGGTCATACATTGGTATTGAATGGCACGCATGATAGCGTAGTGCCTTACAATTATGCCATAAGATATGCTGAAGTGATGCCGAAAGCTGAGTTGAAGTTGGTGGAAGGAGAGGATCACGGCTTTACAAAGACAGCCGATGCTACGGCAGGATACATTGCCGAATGGCTAAAGAAATATACAAAATTATTGCTGTCCGATAAAATTCGGTTTAAGCAAAAATAGATGACTCGGCTG
>CAYZPI010000050.1:0-23593 GCA_964480085.1 uncultured Bacteroides sp.
CGAATCGGGTAAGGGAACTATATTTTTGCTTTTATCTTAAATGAAAGAGCCGTGCCGTCGGCATGCAAATCTGAAGCTATGCATGAAATATTTTTGCAGGAACGCGTGAAAATAATTATTTTTGCGAAAAATAATTTTTATAAAAAATAATTATGGATTTTCTTGACCGTACAGAAGAGATAGCTGAGTTAAAGCGTGTGCTCAATCCCGATACCCCTCCAAAGTTTGTAGTTGTATTTGGTCGCCGTCGTCTCGGCAAATCCACACTGATCAAGCGGGTGCTGAATCCGGGTGATGTTTATTACATGGCCGGCGATCTGGTGGATACAGTGCAGCTGGAGATGCTCCAGCTGCTCCTTTCACAAAAATTTCCGGAAATCGGCAAGGTGAGATTTGCCGGCTGGGAGGATTTGCTGGTGATGCTCAACCGGCTCACTTCCGAACAGTTCACATTATGTCTTGACGAGTTCCCATATATGGTGAAGCACTCGCCGGGGTTGCCGTCGATACTGCAGAGATTGCTCGACACTAAGGAGCTGAGATATAATCTGGTGGTGTGCGGAAGTTCGCAGCGCATGATGCAGGAGATGATTCTAAGCCAAAACGAACCGCTCTACGGACGCGCAGATGCAATACTCGATGTGCGGCCGATACCGTTGCCCTATCTGCAGAAAGGACTTGGACTCGATCCGGTCGCCACAATCGAAGAATACAGCATCTGGGGTGGTGTGCCCCGGTATTGGGAACTGAGGGAGGAATATCCGTCGTTGCCTGATGCCATAAGGGGTATGCTGCTCGGTCCGGCAACGGTGCTATACGATGAGCCGAAAAGGCTGTTTGTCGATGATATGAAAGTGACCGTGCAGTCGGAGTCACTGATGGCGGTGATAGCCGGTGGCGCCAACCGGCTGTCGGAGATAGCGTCACGGATGGGACGGGACGCCACATCGCTGTCGGCACCACTCGACCGTCTGATACAAATGTCCTATCTGCGCAGGGAGATACCGTTCGGGGAGAGTCCGAGGAAATCGAAACGTGGGGTCTATCGCATCAACGATCCCATGATGGATTTCTACTACACTTTCATAGTGCCCAATATGTCGGCTCTTGCCCGAGGGAGGAAGAATCTGGTGATGGAGGATATCGTGGACTCCCTCGCAGGCTATGTGTCGCAGCACTGGGAGAATCTTTGCCGGGAAGCCATTAGCGGCAACCGGCTGTATGGCCGCAGATGGGGAGAGGCTTCTCGCTGGTGGGGTTCTGTGCCGGAAGGGGAGAAGGGGAGATTCAGGGAGATGGAGTTCGATGTGGTGGCGGAATCAACCGACGGGAAAGCCATTCTCGTCGGGGAATGCAAATGGACTAATCCTGAGATGGCCGCCGTGCTGAATGCAAAGCTTATGGAGAAGATATCCCATTATCCGTTGGCGCGAGGGAAAGAGGTCATTTCCGTACTATTCCTGAAGAATGCTCCAAAGGATGAGGCTGGCTCCCTGAACATCCTGTATCCGCAGGACGTGATCGACGCAATGTACCAAGATTGACAAACCTCACCTGTTTTCCCAATTTCTAAGAAAGGTGGCTATCTGGTCAGCGTATATCCAAGGCCGATATAGGGGAAGAGGCTCATTGGCTCGCCATGGATGCCGGAGTGGTAGAGTCCGACCATAGGAGACAGACCGAACCTGAAACAGAATCCATTCTTCCTCTGCAGGCGATAGCCGATGTCAAATCCGAATGCCAATGAAACATCTCTTTGCTTGCGCCCATATACATATTGATGGCATCCAATCTGATGCCTGCTTTGATAACTGTAATAACCGGTATCAATCAGGAAACCGAGCTCGAACTTGCTTGCCCTCTTTCCGAAAAGGGTGTTGATTCCTACCGGTACGGAGACACCACTGCAATCAAAAAAGTCCTTGTAGCTTCTCACTGATGCTCCGATGCCCACACTCCATCCGAATTTTGGATTATTTCGGAAGCGTGTGTCGTACTTGATGCTTATTATATCCGTTGCATCGAAAAGTTCAACAAGGATATTGTGAGTGCGCGGAGCCTCCTGTCCTTTTATCACATTGGCAAATGCCGCCACCATTGCAATAATCCCTACTAAGGATATTATTCTTCGTATGTTCATTGGATATTCATTTTAGTGGTGTGTTGCATATTTTGGTGAAGACAACCCTGGCATTCCGGTCGTAACCACCCAATTTTCAAGCAAAGACAGGTCATTTGTGTTAAGGTCTGTGCAAAGTTAATAATTATTATCGATAACTATCTCCACTGGGACTGATTTTGTATGAAGTTTAGCCAATCAGTCCAAAACCAAATCTCAACTGTAAAGTAACAAAATTATTAATCCTAAGGCAGAGCGGTAGATAAAAGATCTCACGCAAAGTACAGCGAAAGACAGCCACCTTAATCATAAATATGATAGAACATTAGATAAGTGTTTGTTAGGAGCAGTAAACCACGCAAAGATTTATTGCCACATGGAACTCATTGCTTTTAAGTCATGAGAACATAGATTATTATCCAGCAGCATAGTAGCTGCATGAAATTATTGACGGATTCTAATTTCACGGGTCCTTTTTTAAATACCCTCTGCGTATTTTGCGGCATTGCGAGAGATTAGTTCATGCGTACTCACCGTAAGGTTTCGGGGATGGATTTTTATACCTATCCCATATCTTCTTGAGTTTTATTTTTGTAAGTTACAAATTGAAAAAGAATTATATTACTACTTTATATCGTTCGCCTTTATCAGTGGCTATAATATATATACCACTAACTAATAAGGGAGTGGCTGATTCGTTCGGCGACATATTGTATTTTTGAATCAACTTTCCAGTGATATTATAAATCTCAACGTTGACATAATCATGAGATAAAATTGAAAACGGTTTATTCCTCAAACTAATACGTCCATTGATACTTGCTATATCAACAATTTTAGAGGGAGCAGATCCCTGAATCTTAATGTCATCAATGAAAATGCCATTGTCTAATATTTCACCGGACAATCGATATGATATGCTCGTAAGCGATTTGGGCAGAGGCAAATCTATTTCGCACCACTCATCAAATTTTTCTGTATTTTCAAAAATCTTCGTCCATTGATAAGTATCAGGATCTTGAATCAGAAATTTTAATTTTGGTTGTCTTGATGACGGATTTTCCATCGTTCGTATCCAAAATGAGAGAGTGTATGTACTGTCAGTATTTAGTTTGATTCTTTCGCTTGTGATGGTTGACTTCGAAAAAATACCTGTTTTTTTCCCAGAATATAACATGAGGGCATGCTTTTCTCCATAGGGAGTCGGCATGTCGTTCACCGTGCTTAAATTCTTGGAAGGATAAATCTCCCATTTTGCTTTTCCTTCGATTGCTTCAGAATATAAATGATTTATACCGTTCTCAAAATCTTCGATATATGTCATGGATTCAATTGGAGGAACGATAGGATTTGATTCATTTATGCTTACATCAAGAAATGCTTTGTCATCCGATAGATGAATGTTTGAAATAGAAAATTCCGGTGAATTTCCGTCCCATTGAAATGCGTCAGGTACTGTAAATTTGGAGAACTGGTGGTTTGAGGTCGAACCGGGAAAAGGACAGCCAGAACTATTGATATTGCCGTAATCCGATGTAACTTGTGGAGATACATTACTCGATGCACAGACTGGATAAAGGCATTGAGGATGACGGTTGTTGATCATGTTTGAAGCACGTCTACTTTCTATTTGTGGATGCACATGATAGATCAATACGCCCTCTCCAGGCAATGCTTCGTCGAAAGATTGCCTGGTACGGTATTCCAAGAGATAGTAATCCCCGGGGTTGCCGGTTGGAAGCCTTAGTACGGATGGGAAGAAATTATATGACGGCAAAGCAAAGGTATTATTTCCCTCTATATTAATGGGAGTAACCCAGCCAAAATCTACAATCTTTACATAAGGATTGAAATTTGCAGGAGTTACACCGCTGTTGTTCCAGCTTCCTGAAGCCATAATATCCCATACTCCAGTTCCTTCATAGGATCCATTAGATGAGTAATCCACGTCATAGAAATCATTGGCTCCAAAAGCATGTCCTAGTTCATGGCATATAACGCCAATTCTGGATATTCCGTTCCCCATATTTGACCGAAGTTCCGGAGTGCATGAGTAACCTGCAAATTTATATCCATTTTTTGTAACGGACAGGGGATATGGGTATTCATGAGACCATATTGCGGAAGAGGGACCTCCCGCCTCTTCACCATATCCCGCAAATATTATGTGGACGTTATCTACGATTCCATTACCGTCGTTATCATAAACAGATAAGTCAATATCGTCAGGCAGATTTTGAATTGCCTCTTCAGCAAGGGCCAATGCATTATTGTCATTTCCGAATGCGTTATTTCCTCCATAAAAATTCATGGAATAATTTGCTGAATATGGACCATATACGTCACTCACGAGGTCAAAATTTCCGTAAGAAGCATAGCGGTAGAAATCTCTAACCGAACCTTGAGCACCATCTTGGTCGTATCCTATTTCATTTAAGAGTGCGGTAATTTCTTGCTTGGTTTTAGCGAACCGTTTGTCTGGGTACTCAATAAGTATTATCAGTGCGTTGCTCACGCCCCCGGACATAACTTGCCGTCTCGATCTGCTTACCTGTGGTTTCTGGTCAACTGGTAAAATCATAGAGTCTGCACGAAGGAATTTTACTTTCTGAATCTGCTGCGGAGAATCCTTGATGCTGATATCCGAAATTGCAATTCCGGAATGAGAATATTTCCTTAGATAATACCAAGTGTCATTCCGTGGAACCAGAACATACCCGTCCATTGAGACAGCAAATTTATTGAATTCATCACCTTTTAAAAAAATCTCGACAGTGTCACCATTCTCTATTGAGATTTTGACCTTGTTTGGGAATGCAGGAACACATACCGCTGTAAATTTTAATGCCTGTAATATTATTAGTAATGCGAGTATCCTCTTCATTTTAATATTATATGCTTTATGATGGATGACGTGTTAGAAATATCGGATAATCCAAAGACACAATCTCAAAAAATACATCTATATTTGAGCTTACACTCTCTTTGATTGTGTTGCATCAATTATGCTATCAAAGAGAGTGCAAGTCGATAAAGGAAGAATGGTTCACACAAGTGATTTCAAATCTTATTTTTCAAAATCACCCGGAACTGTTTTTATCCAGCCTTTCTGATTTCTGATCCACTCAACGGCGGAGATTTCATCCTTTTCTCCATTTGATGAAATGACTTCCTGAGAATATGTATCACCGTAGACACTATCAATATCACTTGACCTTGTGCCATCGCTGAACCTACCCCACGTAGTTGCTATTACGCCACCGTAATAATAATTTGTGCTGTAGTCACAATAGAAAGTATGGTCGTTTGGATAAAATGTCTCAATATTTAAATCATTTTTCTCAGCCAGCCAGTTCTTTTTATTATTTAGCGTATAGTAATTTATCTCAAAAGCCATCAGGGCTCCTGAGAGGTAGCCTGGATATATGTTTGCACCATATATCACATCATAAGTTGCACAGCGACCTTTTTTTACAACAGAGAACATGAATAAAGAGGGACTTACGCCAGCATCTTCAATCACACACCATGCATCATCCGTAGCATTCAAATAGCTTGGCGATTGGAATTCTACGTCCACCAGTTCGCCACGGTTTCCTTTTCTGTCGTATGACAGACTCAGGATATGGTACTTTTCATTGGCATCAACACCTCGTGTATAGATCGTTTCAGACTCGGGAATCTGAGCGTCCTCTTTCTCTATTTCTCTGATTAGTTCGGATTCGGTCTTGTGTTTAAAATCGTAATCGGATAGCATCAGTAATTTAGTAGTTGCAACCTCCGAGGAATAGGTTAGATTAAAAATTACTGCATAATAGAGAGTTGTAATATTGGATGGTGTCGATATGCAAGACGACAGCCCAGCCTCTTGCTCAACTGTGACTATTACGGATTTTCCTTCCGAGTTTATGGTGAGTGTTGCAGTACGTGGTTTTGAGCTGTCATTGCTGCTGCGGGCAGAAATGACAATGTTCGAATTGCCGTTGCCAGAGTTTGAGGATACTTGCAACCATTCAGGATTGCCGCTCAACGTCCAGGCAGAATTACATTTGATATTTATAGACTGGCTGGCATGAGCTATAGATGAGAGGTTTATGCTCGTAACATCCACGGATAGAGTGACCTCTTTCCCGCTTTGTCTTATTTCAACTGTCTCTTCGATTGATCCATCGGAGGAGATGACGATAAAAGAACCTGTGCGTTCCTCAATTTTTGTGTTTTCGTCACAAGTGACCTCAACCGTTTCATTGTTTTTGCCATTTGAGGGGGAGATAGTCACCCATGAAGGTTTGCCGGTTATTCTCCACGCTGTGTTGGAGGCGACTTGGATAGTGGCACTGCTTTTCTCTGGCTCGAAAGAAAGGGATGTGGGAGATACCGATAGGGTAGCTGGCTCGTCTTTTTCTTTTTTACATGCACTTGCGGTAATGACAAGCATCAGGACCGTCAAGATTAAAAGTTTGGTCTGTTTCATATATGTTATTAATTTATGGGAATTCACTTATCAACATAATTCTTATGATGGGACTTTTATATTTCAGGTATTTTCATAAAGCTTCTTTGATGTTTTTTCAAGGTGGCAAATCTGTGAAAGAAGATAGGGCTAACGAGAATTGTTGTTTCATAGCTTATTATTTTGAACTTTATCTATACAACTTTTTTTTGACTTTCTGAAAAAGTAATATGTTGCCTGATTCCGGATCGGTTAAATAAATTCTATCAGAAGCCCCAGCCTATTGAAGCCTCGAAATATCCTGATGGACCGTATACAGCCTTGCTGTCATCGGAGATAGGTACGGCAAAATGACCTCCGAGGTTAAATACCCATAGACGTAGATATGCTCCCAACCTAAAATCCGGGGCGAACTTACCGGACTCTATTTTATACTTTTGCTCTTCTCCACCGTATTTTATTTTAGTATTACCGGCTACAGTAATGCCAAGATTGAAGCCAATATAGGGAGTTAAAGCAAATGTTTTATTTCCTGTGATTGCATAACCAACTTTCAGGGGAATTGAAATCAATGAGATGGAGTATGATGAAGAAGCTGTGTAAGAACCTACTCTTTCAGATGAACTTCCAAATGAACTGGAATATCCCAAGCCTGCAGACGCAAATACCCATGCTTCCTTTTCTTTAATCCAATAGGGAAGAGATATGGAAATCTCATAGGTGTTTCCTCCGCCGATGTCTGGAAAGCCTAAACCGATATCCATTGCCATTCCCCAGCCCGGGCCTTCGCTGTCTTCATTGGAGGCAGATGAATTGTAAACTGTTTCAGCCTTTTGTGGACCAGAGTATTGTGTCATATTGGATACTGGAGCCTGTGCCATGGGTTGCTCCTCAGATGCGGCTACAACTGGAACTGTCAGTTCCATGCCGACATAAATGAACTGAGCCGCCTCAGGGTTTAGTTCAACAATCTTATCTGCTGTCGTACCATAGCGTTGTGCAATGGATGATAGCGTTTCACCACGGTTCACGGTATGTTTTACCGTACTCATCTGTGCGATTGCAACATTTAAGCCGAGAATTGCAGCGAACAATACCGCAAACATCTTTTTTGTAATAGATTCCATAATTGAATTGATAGGTGTTTTATTTTTTAGTAATTAAGACCGTAGACATATCCTCTTCCTTGACAACGGCTGCATCTGCCAGTCCTGCGGCCATTTTCTAATAGACAGTTGGGACATTCGCTTGTTCCGTAGGGGCCGCTTACATATCCATTGCCATTGCATGTCTGGCATGTTCCACGGCCGTGACATATATGGCAATCCTTATTTCCGTATCTTTCAGAATAATAGGCGCGGTTTTTTTCTCTTATGTCATGATGAGGTTCTGATGTATTGATTTCTGTTCCGGAATCAGAAATATTGCTACCCGCCATCTCTCCAGGAATCCAGTTTCCGTCGATGTCCACATATCCTGCAATAGGTTGAAATGGATTTTCCATGAGCTGCTGTGTAATCATATCGGTCTGTCTTCTGTAGAATGCAGTTATTTCACATGACATCTTGGCATTTTGCGTACTGATGGTATTGATACGCTGTTGCATATTCCACGACCATAGAGGACTACCGGGAGTCATGTCGGTTCCCAAATTAACGGCACTCATGTCGGTAGGTACCATAGGTGTACCATACCAGTCGGATATGCTTTTGTTGATGCTATATTGTAGGATTTGTTCCATTGCCAGCTGGTTTTTAGCTCTCCATTGTGCTTCCGACATTCCTCCGATAGATGGCATTTGCGGGGTATTGGTTCCCACCTGCTTAGAATATTCAATCTGTCCCCATGTCTGGACTGCCGCTGTAATTACAGTTCCGGCGATATTCAACCACATTTGTTTCTGCCTTTCTTTCTTTAATGCATCCTCCTGTCGTTTTCGTTCTGCAAGCTGTCTCTCATATTCAGCTTTTTGTCTCTTATGTTCCTGATAGGCGGTCAGGTATTCTTTAGCTTCGTTTTTACCATAGAGGGCTGCCCTTTCCACGAATGCTATTGTTTGATCCTCAATTTTGTATGATGCACCTACGGATCCTTTTTTGAAATTTCCGTTCTTCAATATGCCGGCTAATGCCCAGTTGGCATCGGCATTTTTCATACGGGCTGCCCTATGAAGCCAATATAGACCTTGAGGCTCAATGACATTGTCATTATAATATGAAAGCCCTAATGAAACCATCATTTCAGGATCCAGGCCATTGCCGTATAATGATGCTTCGACACTTTCCGGCAAATGCTCTATTTCCTCCAGCAATCTCTCTCGTTTTGTAGGATTGTTATTAGTTCCTATCAGTTCGGTGTTTGAACAGTAGACATAGGCTTGCTGCAAGTTCTTTTGTATACCGTATCCGTTCTCGTACATATAGCATATCAGGTTGTTGACGGGTAGGTTCATTTTATCTGCAAACATTTCCAGCATGCTTATACACATGTAAGGATTCCGGATTGGTGAAGATTCGTGTCCACAGGCTACGGCCAATGATATGAGAGCGTTATGATTGTTACCCAATATGCTGGCTATCTGCATAAACTCAATGCCTTTGGCAAATTCCTTCAAATCATGATTTAATGCAAGATCAAAATCAGACGTACGGTCATGGCTGCAAAATGAACCATGCAGGTATCTCATTCCAAGTTGATAAACAGCATCTATGTTGCCATTCTCCACTGCATCAGTATATTCATCAATTATCTTCTCTTCAAGCCTTTTTCTTTTATTGCCTGATACATTGTTAAGTTTTAATTGGTCGTTATGGGCCGATTTGTATGTCTTATTCCCTTTGTTGGTGTTCATCATTCTCTTATATCGCAATTTCCTGAAAACATCACTTTCTCCTAAATCATAATAAAGATTATCCAGTGGTACTTCAATTGCGTATCCTACAAAAAGTTCTGTGTCTGGATTGTATTTAAGCAGGCTGTCTAAAGGTATGTTATATAATCTTGCAACATCCTCGAAAGTCTCTCCAATTTGTAGCGTATGAGTCCCCGCAACAGCTAACATGCTTATAAAACAGGCCAATATAGAGTTAATTAATTTCATGTCAATCTGTTTGAATTACTAAATACGAGGATATTTTCCAAAAATCCGATGGATTGATAATATGTAGGGTGAAGTTCTTATCTCCCGATGTTGTAATTTCATATGAGGAGACAGGCATGTTAGTGAGGATTCTTGGCTTTTTCGCCGTGAAAGTTACTTCTTTCCATGTTCTCATGTCAATCTGCCAGAATTTACTCCTGTCCATGATTGCATCTGCTACTAGATGTCCTTTTTTCAAGACACCTTTCCTTTGCAAATCTGATTTTGTGCCGATAAGCACGTATCCATTGTTGAGAATTGCATCTTGCTTCGCTAATGCTTCGTTTTGTTTATGATTCCTTTTGTTGAGTTCGTCAATCGTTACGGACTGACTGTTGATTGTGAACTGTTGCGACTCGACTTGTTCCTGCAGACGGGCAATGTCGACATTTTTCTTTTCTATTTCTTTCTTAAGCTGAGCTATCTGAACGTCTTTAGCCGATATCTGTTCCTTAAGATGGGATATTAATCCTAATGCACGGTTTGTTGAATCATTTGCAGCTTGAAGCTTTGCTTCGAGCTGGCGTATATGGTTCTTTTGATGACTTAGGATATTTTCAAAGCGCTCAAGATTTTGCTTTACAATGTCCTTGGTTACCGGCATTTCAAGATTTTCTACATTAACGAAAATCATTTTCTCTTCGTACGCAATGGAATCGAGAGCATTGTTAAGCAATGATACGGTTTGTTCGTAGTTGTTCAGACGTTCGGTCTGGCTTGCAGTCTCGTTCCTCAATGAATCTCTTTCTGCTATGAGCCTGCCGATTTCTGAATTGGAATTGCCACACCCTGAAAGAAATACCAGAGCTATAACCTCATAGAAAAAAGTGTATGATGAAAGTATTCTTTTCATGGATGGTTATTATTTTGGCTGATAGATCATAAGCTGCATTCCTATCGTGAGAGGTGTGGTCTCTTTTGTTTTTGGTGCAAGTTCATTCCACTCCTTTATTTGATCTGTGGTGACATTATACTTATCTGCCACACTGCTAAGGGTATCCCCTTTTGAAACCGCATGGAATAAAACGATAAACTGAGGCTGCTGTTCTTCCTCTTCTGTTTGCTGCTGTTCTTCTTCAAGCTCAGGAAGGATAGACGTTATGATGTCTACCATTCCGGACTTGTATCTAATCATGAACACCTCTGATTTTGGAATTGTACATGCCTCATCTTTTCCGGAAGGAGCCAGGAGGTTTGACAAAATACCGCCATTGCTCGGGTTGATATATTGAATGGCCTCCTCTGTGATACGAATGTTCTTTGCACCGATCTCAGCTCCCGATACAAGATAAATTGCATCAAGTTTATTAGGATCCACGCGTTTTGTCTCACCTGTGATTCTTTTCCCATCAGGTGTGAGATAAATATTGCCTTGTTTCTCCAAATATACCATATATACATCAGCTGTTGGGATCTCTTCCTTTATGACTGATCTGTTGCCATTGCTGCTGTATATGATTTTATCATTTGTAATCTGGTATAGTTTGGCATCCTGCTCCCGACCATCCCTAAATATAATGTGGTCAAAAGCAAACCCATTAAGGAATGATAGGAAAAGAATAAGAGTCGTAAGAGGATGTTTCATATGTGCTCCTTTCAAGGAAATAACTTGCTCCTGACTCTCTGGGAAGCGAATTGCATAAAAAAAGCGTGAGAGCCAATACTTGTTGCCCATCCCACTCGTCGAGGCTCTGGTATTGCCCATCTCGGTAGAACGGACAACGCAGAAGCCTCACGCAGTATATATATACCCTCATCTACTTCGCTCACGCGAAATAGACGACTGTGTATATACAATCCGCATTTTGGCGTCTACTGTTGTCTCATTCCTGACCGAGATTGAAATTTACCAGATTTCGACGAGTCAAGAAAGAGCGTCGAGTAACGCTTTTCGTTTATGTCCGCAGACCCTCCCACTTAGCCCCAAACCGAGGCTTCTGCTGAACGGTCTGCATCGCAAAGGTATTAATAATTTCCGGTTTTGCCAAAAAATCAGTGGAATTTTTCCCAATTTAACAAAAGTGTTTTCTCCAAGTCTGTTATATATGAATTGATAGGGGGTGGGTTGCATTACAACAGTTATTTCTTTTCAATAACTTCCCATTTGCCACCATGGTCGGCCCCTGTGCGCTTAAGTCGTTTTTCCTTTTTAAGGATTGCAATTTGCTTCTGAACAGCCTGTACTGATAAGCCCAGGCAAGAGGCCATCTCTTTAGCCGTATGCTTGGGATTGTCCTTGATGAGTTTCAGAATGCGGTCACGGGATGTGGGCTTTTCTGTAGGTTCATTTCGGATAAACAGCTTCAGATGTGTGTGAAGCGTTTTGCGCATGAAATGTCGGAATTTCTTTTTCGACTCCCTTTCAGTGGGCATATACTCGGAATGAGGGTTAAGCGCAGCAAGAAATTCATCCTTGTCACCTACCACTGCAACAGGAATCAGGTCACATTCGCGCTGAATCCAATACATTATCAGGAAAGACAGGGATAATGTCTCTTCTGACAATGACATATTATCAAAGAAATCATAGACCATATCAAAACTGAAATCGTAGATTTCGGATTCTGTCATTTCCTTGCAATGCTTTCTCAAATTGTTTAGATTGCGCAGATATAGGTGTAGAGCTTTCTTATCAGCATAATCATTTTTTATCTTTGGATATTCCTGTAGTCGGTAAGATAGAATATCCGACAGCTTATTCACTCTACCGGGGGTTATGTCGTAACCCCACTCTAAATATTCAACGACTTTTGCATACGCCTTTTTAAAACCGGAATTAATTCCGCAGTCAGAAAGCTTAGAGTTGGAATACCAACAGAGCGGGACGGCATTTCTATTCATTAGGATATGGTTATATTTTTTTGGTAATCGGGATCCTACCATCTCTGAAGCATGAAACACTACGATCTCATCATTCGAGCTCATGCAATGTTGAAAGTCTCTATTAGCGAGGATTTCCAGAGACTGGGCTATTGTATCTTTGAGTGTCATTTTCATGATTGCAAAATTACGAAATCTATATTAAAACTCAAAGGATATCTTACTACCTGTCACATATTTTGATTCTTACTACTTTTAACATTTTATTAAGAATGTGTTTTGCATGTATTTCGCTTATTGTAAGATGGTTGTGTTTTTCGTTGCAGAATAAAAATTCTTTATCGTATTAAGGAACGAACTTAAAAGAAAAAGAGAACAATGAAATTAGGAATCGTGGGCTCCCGTAATCCGGGAGTCTCTTATCAGGACTGGGAGAACCTGCTTTTGGCTAAAATCGACCCGTCAAAAGTGGAAATGGTGATTTCGGGAGGGGCTAAGGGCGTTGACACATACGCCAAGATTTTTGCCGGTCGCCATCATATCCCTTACATGGAGTTCGCTCCGCAGTATGCCACCTATGGCAAGTATGCCACGCTGAGACGGAACACGCAGATTGTCAAAGAGGCATCGACTGTGGTGGCGTTCCCAACATCCGACTCCCGTGGCACGCTCCACTCTATGCGGGAAGCTGAGCGATTGAAACGCAAACTGATCGTTGTGAGACTTTGAATATTCAAAGTCTCGCGATCAACAAGAAAAGTGAACAAATAATTTAAAAGTTGCGCACGACACGAAGTTAGTGTAAAAATTATGATAAGCTATGCAGAACAAAAAGGTTCTATGGTGTATGTATATAACTCCAATGGCTCCATTCTGTGGACCAACTACGGAGAGCTCCAGGGCTATACGTCCTCGACCGTTGTTATCCGTAGAGGAGGGACAACCTTCGTCTATGGAGAACGTGGGGAATTAAAATTTATCCGATAGAACACTTATCACTCAAAGTGCATGCAGGAAAAATACCGTAGCTACATGATCCAGTGTTTGGAAGAGTTTGGAGCCGGACATCAGGTTGACAGATACGCCGGACTGATTCCCGAACTTGATTCACGTCTTGCAAAATATGCAGTCGGAATCTATCTTTGGAATAAGAAGGGTCTGATAGACATCGACAATCCCGACGATGTCAACCGCGTCCGCATAATTCTCAGGGTGCTTGACGAAACGCCCGGCTTCGATTTCTTCGATAATGCATTCAATGACGCTGATCCGGATACCGTATGCGGGATAATCGGCATATCGACAGTCGACCTTGCGGAAGATGACGAGATTGAATTTGACTATTCGGTAACGGAGATCAAGGACTTTGAAGATGCCCATTCGTATTTTGAAGCGGTCTCATGGTGTATCGTAATATCCGAAGAATCATTTCAAAGATATACTGAAAATGGCAGCCGGTTTTTCTTCTGCGGCAATGGTGATTGGAGGGATGTCCCTTGTGTGCCGGGCATGGGTTTCCCTCACGACAGATACGGTTATTCTCTTATAGCTGTCGAGGTCACTGCGGAAAATCGCATCGCATCTGTCACCTGTCGCTGGAACACCTGCGCCGGAGACACCGGACAATTTCTTTCTCCCGAAGAGCTCCGGAGAGTGTTGGGAGAAGCGAAATTCAATAGACTCCTTTCGTAAATGACACGACAAAATACTAAAGATGAAGAATAACGTCTAAATAGGCTATGGCAGCCCCGTATATGTGAGAAATCGATCTTACCAAGCTTGCTATTCTGAAAAAAAGTAGTAAATTTGCATTCAGAATCAGTAGAGTCTGATTTGCAACATATAGAATAAGCGAAGCTTTATGCTTTCTTGTTGACGGAAACCTGAGAAATTTCTATAAGCAGACAAGGATGGCATAATGGTTTCTCACGCATAGCGTGGGCTGCCATTTTGCATCTGTCTGCAAGGTTTTCTCAGGACCGCCGTCAACGATGTAGATGATAGCTCACGCTTATGTATTTAACAAAGACAATAAATTATGAAAAAAGAGCAAATTCGAAATGAATTGAAGAAGATAACTTCTTCAGCAAAACTACCATCTGATATAGGATTTGAGGTGTCAGATGATTGCCTGTTTATCAAAATGTCAGGTAGAGGAGTTATTGCCAATATGCAAGAAGACCGTTCGGCTTTTGAAGGATGGGCAGTAGTAATAAAAGCCGCAATCCCTGCGATAAAGAGAGTCATTCTGGATTGGGAAGCCCCTAATTACAAACCAGGAAAAGAAAAAGCACAGAAAGCTCATTATAACCGCTTTCTTATGCGTGTCGCTAACTTTAAAAAAGGATATGTGTGGTTCCACGTTGCCGAAGGCCACCAAGCCTCCATTGATACTATTCAGGAGCTACTTGACGACAAGACACTTGTTGTGAATTTCCCAAAAGGACCCTGTAGTTCGGAGGTCGATAAAAAAAAGAAGCCGGAAGCCTATCTTGAAAGAGAGTTAGTAGAACGATGGAGCGATTCTACTTCTATCACGGATGAGCAACTTCCTGTAGGACTTTTTAAAGATGGAGTCGTTTGTGAAGCAAACACCTTTACACCGGGAAGGTTGAGTCAGATAGATTTATGGAAGCTCTATAATAACACCATGCATATATACGAACTTAAAACAGATTCCAACGAATCCATTGGTATCATTTCCGAGCTAATGTTCTATGTATGCACCATTCGAAATATCATGGATGGCTTGATTTCGTACCCGGATCTGACCAAAGAAAAAAATTTCAGGCATTTTAAAGAATTTGCCAATGCTGTTAAAAATCATGAGGTGGACAGAGTTGTTGGCTATTTTACAGCAACTAAGTTTCATCCATTAATAGAATCCCATCAATTGAAAAAGAATATCAAGGATATACTCAACAATAATACATTGGGAGTCTCTTTTGAATATAAGGACATTTCTGATATAGAAATCTAATGAAAATAACAATCCATCGCGGCACGAACCAAATAGGCGGCTGTATCACAGAGTATGAGTTGGACGGTTGGAAGTTGTTTGTTGATTTTGGCGATCAGCTTCCGGGGCATCCCGCTACTGATACTCCTTTACTTATTGAGGGGCTTAATTGTGGAGATACATCCCGTAGCGCTATTCTTATCACTCATTATCATGGTGATCACGTGGGAAAAATAGCCGAAGCCGATCCCTCTATTCCTATATATATGGGACATATCGCACATGATATCTTCTGTAAGCTTCAGCGTCGTTTATCAAACATCAAAGGAGAAGCCGGAGAAAAAGCTAAGAAGACTATTGATCGATGCCAAAAAGTATCGACATTTCTCGATGGAGTAAAATTCACTTTCGGTCCTTTCATAATTGAACCGGTTAAAATGGATCACTCTGCCTATGATGCTTATGGTTTCATCATTGAAAATATGAACAATGATGAAGATGTTGTATTCCATACGGGAGATTTCCGGACTCATGGCTTATATGGAGAAGAATTTTACAACAAAATTATTTCAATTCCTTCCGTAAAAGCAATCATCTGCGAGGGGACAAATATCGAAAGAGAAAATTCAAACGCTGAACCGGAATACACGATTGGAGAACGTTTCAATACTCTATTCAAAGAGAATAAATATAATGTAGTTTTCGTTTCGTCCACTAATATAGATCGACTGTTTGCTATATACAGGGCAGCTGCTGAAGCCGGACGCCCCCTTCTTATGGATAGGTATCAGTTTGATATACTCAACTCTGTCATCGGTGAAAATGACTGGAGCCGTAACGATATGGGTTGGGATAGCTATGTTGACGAAAGTGGTGAATTGCACCAATACCCAAAGGAAGGATATTATGAATTTGACATGGGTATGCCAATCATTCTTGAATATGACAGATGGGAACGAACTTCTCCTAAGTTCTTTATACCTGAAAAACTTCAAAGATTGATAAATTGGAAAGGTTGCGTGCTCATATCTCGATCTACCCCCCAGTTCCTTAAACTCATTGACTCTTTTCCTAAAGAAAAGACGAAGAAGTATCTTTCCATGTGGAAGGGTTATCTCGATCCGGCATCCCCTGCCTACAACGAAAATCTTGCAAAAGCCATAGGACAAGGTTACGAATATGTACATACCTCTGGGCATGCTGATCCCCATACTCTTGAACAAATGTTTATGCAAATTGATGCAGATATGATTATTCCAATGCATACTGCCAATCCTAAGAAATTTCTTGAACGGTTCCCTGAAACCGATTGGCAAATACGTCTAATCAAAGACGGAGAAACCATTGACTTGGAAAAGGAAGAATATTGGAAAAACATAGAATAGATTCTTCAGAAATCAAAAAAAATGCATGAAGATACTCCATGTATCAGATACTCATGGATTCCATCATCGGCTTCGGGAACTACCCGAAGCCGACTTTGTAGTGCATTCCGGAGATTTCTGTATGGCAGGAACGGAAGATGAGGCGATTGATTTCTTAAATTGGTTTTGCGATCTGCCACATCGACACAAAATCTTCATTTGTGGGAACCACGATGATTGCCTATACGGAGCAAAGATAGACGGACTTGATGGCAACGTCCACTATCTGTGTAATTCCGGTGTGACAATTGACGGCATTAAGTTCTATGGCGTGCCAATGTTTATGGCAGACTGCATCTCCTGCCGGCAGAAATCGAATTACGCTGAAATTCCTATTGACACAGACATCCTGATAACCCATTCACCACCCTACGGTGTTTTGGACTTTGATGACAATATCCATTATGGATCAAAAGAGTTGTTGCAACGTCTGACAGAGATTAGGCCTCATCTTCATCTGTTTGGACACATTCACCGACAGCATGGAATGATCACAGATGAGATTGTAACATTTTCAAACGGTGCAATAATGAACGGGGATTACAACAATCTGGGCGCTCCCAATATCCTTGAGATATGATGGATCACTATAGGGAACGCGGCTGAATTTTTCTTTGGCCTGCCGGACAATCGTCTATCAGGTTTGGCAGGCCTTGTGTTCCGCTGTCGCAGGGGGCATTAAGTGGTTTTAGGATTGGTTTGCGGTCGACTCTGGAAAAAAATGGTTAACTTTGCAGAATATTTAGAAGACAATAATTTTTATTTGTAGAGATGAAGAAAATTCTGCTTACGATGGCTGCCGCAGCCATAGTCCTACCCGTATTCGCGGAGGGCTATCAGATCAACACCCTCAGTGCGCGACAGGGTGGCATGGGACATACCGGTGTGGCTCAGAAACTGGGAGCCGAGAGCATGTATTTCAATCCTGCCGGTATGGCATTCATGGACAACAATGTGGAGGTTACGGCGGCGATCAACGCAGTGGTGCCGTCGGCAAAAGCCCGGATCGACGGCGCATGGTACAAGACCGACAATAACGTGAGCACACCCATGATGCTGAACGCCGGATTCAGCATTTACGACAACCTGAAGGCAGGAGTATCTTTCTATACTCCTTATGGAAGCGCCATCAACTGGGGCGAGAACTGGCCCGGATCGATCCTGAACGAGCGTGTGTCGCTCAAGACCTTCACCATCCAGCCTACGGTGTCGTGGCGCATACTGGATAATCTGTCGGTGGGTGCGGGCCTCAACATGGCGTGGGGCAGTGTCGACCTTGTAAAGGGGCTTGTCAATCCGTCCACACTCGACCTTCTCCTTGCCCTCCAGCAGCAGGAATACCGCTTCGGCACTACAATGCCCGCTTCGGTGAACCTGACCGGAAACAGCGAGATTGGCTGGGGGTTCAATGTGGGTGCGTTGTACGATGTCACCGAACGGCTGTCGGTGGGTGTGTCATATCGCTCGAAGATGGTGATGAAGGTGGAGAAAGGCGATGCATCGCTGACGTATGCAAACGAGGTGGCGCGTGCCGTGCTCCAGAACGACCTCGACCTCCTCAACCAGTCCAATTTCGCGGCCGAAATGCCGATGCCGTCTGTGCTTACTCTGGGTGTGGCCTATAAGCCTGTTAACAGGCTCCTGCTTGCATTCGACGCCCAGTACACGGGGTGGGGTGCCTACAAGACCCTTGACATAGAATTTCTTGACGATAAACTGACTGCTTACGACCAGCATATCACAAAGGATTACAAAAACGTATGGGCATTCCGCGTCGGTGCTCAATATGGTGTGACCGACCGCTTCGACGCACGCGCCGGCCTTGTGTTGGACATGACTCCCGTCAATGACAATCACTATAACCCCGAGACTCCGGGCATGACAAAACTCACACCCTCGGTGGGCTTCTCATTCCGTCCGGTCAAAGGGCTTTCGATAGATTTCTCGTTGCTTTATGTCGCAGGTCTCGGAGCTGATGACAAAAAGTGTGAATACACCGACCTTCTTGCTCCAAAATACAATCAGGTGGCACAGGCATTCGGGCTGCCGACACTCCCTGTGGTCAACACTTTCCGGGGTGATTACAAGGTGCATGCCTTCAGTCCGGCATTAGGCTTCTCGTATTCATTCTGATGCCACATTCCAGGAGCTTTCGCCATCGAAAGCTCCTGGAGACGTTTGCCGGATAAGTCTGGAATGACCGCGTGGCGGTCAAATAATGTAGCCGTGGGTGAAATCCACGGATTGAGGCTGATAATCGCTCGTATATGTTCCAAAAGAAATAATAGCGCTCATTGATTCGTAATCATTATAGTGTTTTATAATGACATCTGAGGTTTTTTTAGAAATAATTGGTGAAAAATTTTGTGGAGTGAAATAAATGTATTAACTTTGCAGTCGCAAACGGCGGGATAGCTCAGTTGGTTAGAGCGTCGGATTCATAACCCGGAGGTCCCGAGTTCAATTCTCGGTCCCGCTACAGAAATAGGATGCTATCTGGCATCCTATTTTTTTGACTGGGAGGCGGGGCGCCCTCGCCCCGCCAACACCAACGAAGGTAACCAATTTAGGCATACAGCCTTATTGCTGGCAGGGCGGGGGCGCCCTGCCTCCCAGTCAAAAAAAAACCGCTCACCTGCGAAGGGAGCGGCTTTTTTATTTCAGGATGATGGGGGATCAGAGGGTGACACCGGTCTTGAAGATGGCAATTTCCTTGGCTCCTTCTTTCTCGTGGTGCAGACGTTCGCCATTGCATACGGCGATCACCTTGTCGAACAGGCGTTCTACGGTCTCTTCGGCGGGGGTGTCCTCCACGATTACGCCCGCGTTGAAATCGATCCAGTTGCGCTTCTTCTCGGCAAGCTGAGAGTTGGTGGAGATCTTCATGGTGGGCACGAATGTGCCGAACGGTGTGCCGCGTCCGGTGGTGAACAGTACCATCTGGCATCCTGACAGGGCCAGCGATGTGGCAGCCACAAGGTCGTTGCCGGGGGCGTTGAGCAGGTTCAGGCCCTGCTTTTTGATGGGCTGGGTGTATTTCAGCACATCCACCACGGGCATAGCGCCACCTTTCTGTACGCATCCGAGCGATTTCTCCTCCAGGGTGGTGATTCCGCCTTCCTTGTTGCCCGGCGAGGGATTCTCGTAGATGGGCTGTCCGTAGCTGCGGAAATACTCCTTGAAGTCGTTGATGAGATGCACTGTCTTGTCGAATACCTGCTCGTCGGTGGCACGGTTCATCAGGATGGTCTCAGCACCGAACATCTCAGGCACCTCGGTGAGCACCGTGCTGCCGCCGCAAGAAATAAGGCGATCGGAGAACAGACCCACAAGCGGGTTGGCCGTTATGCCCGACATACCGTCAGAACCGCCGCATTTCAGGCCGATCTTCAGTTTCGACAGAGGCAGAGGCTGACGCTTGTCGGCCTTCATCCGCTCGATCAGCTCCTTGCAGAGCTTCACGCCTTCAGCCACCTCGTCCTCCACTTCCTGGGAGATGAGGAAACGCACGCGTTCGGGATCCCACTGGCCGATCTCCTCCTTGAAGGCGGCCATCTGGTTGTTCTCGCATCCGAGGCCGAGCACCAGCACGCCACCGGCATTGGGATGCTTCACCAGTGCTGCGAGGGCAGCGCGGGTGTTGGCGTGATCCTGGCCGAGCTGCGAGCAACCGTAGTTGTGTGTATAGGCGCGGATATCATCCACACCGCTGAGGTCACATTCTTCCTTCAGATGACGGATGATAGCGTTGGCCTGACCGTTGACGCATCCCACGGTGGGCACGATCCACAGCTCGTTGCGGATACCCATGTCGCCGTTGTAGCGCAGGAATCCGTTGACCATCGGGCATGCACCCTCCTTTTCGGCAGCACGCGGGGTAGGGGTGTAGGTGTATTCGAGGTTGTCGCTGAGCGAGGTCTTGAGGTTGTGCGAATGTATCCATTCGCCGGCGGCGATGGGACGTGTGGCGTGACCGATGGGATAGCCGTATTTCACCACAGCCTCGCCCTCGGCGATGGGGCGGAGCGCGAACTTATGTCCGCGGCGGATAAGTTCGGCGATGGTCACCTTGTCGGCGCCATCCTCGAACACCTCGCCGGCCTCGACGCCGTCGGTGAGAACGACGGCGACGTTGTCGGCCTGGTTGATTTTCAGTATCCTTTTCATATCAATGGTTGGCAAGGAATTTCTCGAGAGCCTTGCGCATGCCTTCTGTGCGGATATCCTTCACGTATTCGGCAGCCTTGGCTGTGAAGCCGGGCACCACCTCGTTGAAATTCTCAAGGAAGATGTCGCCATTAACGATCTTTGCCACTGTGCCTTCGATGTCGTTGTCATCCCAGTTCTCCTGGATGAAGGCCACCTGCTCGGGGGTGTCGTTGGGGGTGAAGCCCGAGTTGGGAGCGTAGAGGGCGAGCAGTGCAGCGAAAGTGAAGAGCTCGAAATCGGCGATCTTGCCGGCTTTTTCGTAGTTGTCCTTAACGGTGGGGAAGTTGCGGGCTTCCCACTTCGACAGCGAGTTGAGGGCGATGGAGCTGAGCATGTGCTTCACGTAGGGGTTGTAGAAGCGCTCGAGGATGCCGGCGGCAAACTTTTTCAGTTCTTCGGGATCTTCGTCGATCATCGGGAGCACCTCACGCTCCACCATGGTGTTGACGAACTTGTTGACGTCCTCGTCGTTGAACGCCTGGAGCACTGTCTCCAGACCCAGGAGCAGCGACATGGCCACCATACCGGTGTGCGAGCCATTGAGGATGCGCACCTTCTTGTCGCGGTAAGGCTTGATCGACGGCAGGAAGATAACGTGGCAGCCGGCCTTCTCCAGAGGCAGCTCCTCGCGCACTTTCTCGCAATCCTTTCCACCGATGGCCCAGAGGTGATAGAACTCGCCTTTGTCAACCACATTATCGTTGAAGCCGATCTCCTCCTGGATTTCCTTGATGTTGTCGCGGGGGAATCCGGGTACGATGCGGTCCACGAGCGTATCGCAGAAGATGCAGTAGTTGTTCACCCAGTCGATGAAATCCTGTCCCAGTCCGGCCTCCTCGGCATGGCGGATCACATACTCATGCAGGTGGGTTCCGTTGTCCTCGATAAGCTCGCAGCACAGGAAGATCAGACCCTTTGTGGGGTCGCCGTTGAAATGCTTGAAACGCTTGTAGAGGAAATTGGTCACCTTGCCGGGGAATGTCTTGGGCTCGTCGGCCATCACATCGTCCTCCTCGTAGCGGATACCGGCTTCAGTGGTGTTGGATACCACGAAACGGAGGTCGGGTGAATATATGTATTCAAGATACTTGTCGTAGTTCTGGGTGGGTGAGAATACATCCTGTACAGACTTGATCAGGCGGATCTCACGCTTGGGCTGACCGTTCTCCACGCCTTCGAGGATCACGTGGTAGAGGCCGTCCTGCTCGTTGAGGATGTCAACCACCTTGCTTTCGCCGAAGAGAGGAGTGATCACGGCTATGCCGGCGTCCATCACGCCTTTTTCATTGGCGATGTCGAACTGCCAGTCAACGAATGCGCGAAGGAAATTGCCTTCGCCGAACTGAAACACTTTCACAGGACGCAGTGGAGCGTCGACTGTCTTACGATTCAATTTTTCCATTGTATCTTATTTTTTAAGTCTTTGATTTTTATTTTTTAGAGGCTTGGAGAGGGCAAGCTAAAGCTCGCCCGTAACTCCAAATACACTCTACTGCAGGCTTGAATCCTAACACCTAAAGCCTCAAGCCTTATTTCTCCACCTGATTGTCGATGGTGATGATCTTGTACTTGGGCACGAGGATCTTCATGATCACCCAGGCAAGGAGGTAGGCGAGACCGCAGATGCAGAACACGATGAAGTAGCCTGCGGGCTTGCCTTCGAAGGTGAGGAAATTCATGTTGGTGTCGCCGGCGTAGGTGAAGAGCTTACCCGAGCCCCAGTTGATGAGGAACGAACCGATACCACCTGCCATACCGCCGATACCGACGATGGTGGCCACGGTGCTCTTGGGGAACATGTCGCCCACCACTGTGTAGATGTTGGCCGACCACGACTGGTGGGCGGCGCCACAGATACCGATGATGATGATCGGGAGCCAGATTGATGATGCAGCCAGGGGCTGTGCCAGGAGGGCGAGCAGCGGGAACACTGCGAAGATGAGCATGGCCTTCATGCGCTCCTTGTAGGGATTGGTGGCGATGCCCTTTGCCTCGGCGCGGTCGATGAGGATGGCAGGGAGCTTGCCGCCGTAGAGCGACAGCATGGTGATGAGGTAGAGCACGAAGATCATCCACATACCCTCGCCTTTCGAGGTCGACAGGCCGAATACGTCGGTGATGTAGGCCGGTGTCCAGAAAAGGAAGAACCACCATACACCGTCGGTGAAGAATTTGCCCACGAATACAGCCCATGTCTGCGGATAGGTGAGACACTTGAGGAAGGGAATGGCTTTCTCCTGCTTGTCTTCGATGTCTGCTTTCTGCCGGGCTGTCTCGTCAGGTGTGACGTTGTCGCTCTCGATGTAGGCGAGCTCGGCGGCGTTGACTCCGGGGTTCTGCGCGGGTTTCTTGTAGAGGAACACCCAGAAGCCCATCCAGACGAAGCCGAGGGCACCGATCACGATGAATGCCATTTCCCAGCCGTTGCCCCAGCCGATGCCCTGGAAGAAGAGGGCGAGCGGGCCGATGG
>CAYZPI010000051.1:0-22638 GCA_964480085.1 uncultured Bacteroides sp.
ATCTATAAAACCCCTGTTGAGTGGGCTGTGTCGTGAGACACAGCCCACTTGCTGTTTATATGTCTTCTGTATTTTCATCGATCAGCGGTAACATTGATCTAAGGGCTTGGTCTATGCGTTTGTTGCGCCAACATTTGCGGCATACGGCTACATAACGGTCATCACCTCCAATCTCCACCTGGGCTCCTTCTTCCACGAAATCTCCGTTGGAATCGATGCGGGCATTGATAATGGTCTTTCTCCCACAGTTGCAGGTCGATTTTATCTCATCAATGGTATCCGCTATTTCGAATAGGCGTCTTGAGCCTTCGAACAGTTGACTCTTGAAATCGGTCCTTAATCCGTAGCATATCACATTGCTTCCGTAGTCATCCACTAATCTTGACAATTGGTCGATTTGTGCTGCGCTCAAAAATTGTGCTTCATCTATCAGAAACCAGTCGATCAGGTTTCCTCGGTTCTTGAATAATTCCCGTGCTTGGTCGTAAATGTTTGAATCGGGGTGGATCCATACACACTCTCTTTTTATGCCTATTCTGGAGAATATCACATTCTCTTTTTCCCGCGTGTCTATTGCCGGTTTCATGCATACGTAGCTTAGATGACGCTCTTCGAAATTGTAGGCGGTGGTCAGCAGCAAAGCTGTCTTGGCCGATCCCATTGTGCCATATCTAAAGTAAAGTTTACCTTTTCGTTCCATGTTGTGGTTTGAAAGTTTACGCGTTTTTTCACGGTTGATAGATCCGTTTTTTAAGAGGTTTCCGCACTGTCCCTTCTGACAATAATTTTAAGGTTCGTGCGTTTTTTTGACTTGCAAAGGTAAATAAAATATTTTTAATATCGCTTCTTCAAAGAATTATTAACGTATCCATTTTTATCAGCCACCGTCCGGTAAGCGATAGTAAATTTAAAGAAAAATATAATTACGTCTAATTATTGTTTATTAGAGAAAGAAATCGTATCTTTGCATTAGTAAGTATCTCTTTATAAGATATACTTGATGATAAACAACCCAAAACCTACACCTCCCTTATTCATTACATTTTCATTGTAGATGCGTATTCTCTTCTGTACAAATAGCTTGGGCGCGAAAGGCGGCATCGAAAGGGTGACGATAGTAAAGGCGAACGCCTTCGCTGAAATTGAGGGTAATGTAGTGGCTGTGTGCTTCACCGACCGTGGCAATTATCCGCACGATATGATACACACTTTGTCGGATAAGGTAGAGGTCATTGACCTTGGTGTACCGTTCTGGAACCTGTACCCGCTCAATCTCAGGAATCTGCTTTTCGTAGCTCCTGCGAAGTTCGTGAAGCTGCGCTCGTCGTTGAAGAAGGTAATCCGTGGTTTCTGTCCCGACATCGTAATCACCACCGGTAGCTACGAGAAATATGCCCTTGCCTCTATCCGCCCGTCGGCTATTCTGGGTAAGCCATGCGCCAAGGTGCGGGAATACCATTTTTGCAGCAATTATCGCGATTATCTCCCGGTCAGATCTGGGCTTGCGTCGCTCGCGGCCTCTTTCGAGTATAATATCCTGGGCAAGATGTTCGACATGAACTATCTCCTTACACGCGAGGATCTGGAGGCGCATTTTCATGGAAGGAAAGGTTTCGACTATATGTACAACCCCGTATCATTTTCCTACTGTCCCTGTATCCCGATGGCGGAGAGGGACAAGGCGGTGATAGTGGTGTGCCGTCTCACCGCACAGAAAAATGTTCATGCCATAATCCGTTCCTGGGCCGCGATCATGGATGATGTACCTGAATGGAAGCTTCGGATAGTGGGAGACGGTGATCAGCGTAGGGAGCTGGAGGCTCTCGCTGTCTCGCTTGGAGCGTCCCGCTCGGTTGAGTTCCTTGGATTCAGGAAGGATGTTCCGGAGCTGATGTCGCGAAGCCGTATCCTTGCCATGACATCGAGGTATGAGGGGTTCACCCTGAATATGCTTGAGGCAATGGTGTGCGGTACCGTGCCGGTGGCCTACAAGGCTCCTTATGGTCCGTTGGACTTGATCACCGACGGTGTGGATGGGGTGCTTGTTGACTATATGGACGAGGCTCAGTTTGCCGAAAGGCTCAGATCCCTTATTATGGATCCTTTCAGGCAGGAGCAGATGAGCCGTGCGGCGTGTGAGAGGGTCAAGGATTTTATGCCCGACAGAATTGCCTCACGGTGGATGAATAAATATAACGAGCTGTTATCATAGCTGTTACGGATTATAATAATTACTTGTAGATAATGAAAATCGCTTATTGCACTTGGTCGATTCTTGGCTCCGGGGGGCTTGAAAGGGTATTGGCTGTAAAGGCCAGTTATCTTGCTGATGTCCTGGGATATGACGTGACAATAATCACTACATTTAATGGTGTTGGCAAACCGTTCCATAATTTCTCCCCGAATATACGGTTGATTGATCTTGGAGTTGAGTATAAGGGTGACAGTTTAATCAGCAAGATTACGAACAGAATCTCGCAGCGTAGGATAATGAAGAAGAAACTGTCAGATGTTTTGATGAAGTTGCGGCCGGACATCACCATATCACTGTTCCAGAATGAGGCAACCCTGTTGCCTTCAATAAAGGACGGGAGTGTGAAGCTTATCGAGAACCATAGCACAAGGTATTATGTGCTGCTCAGGAGCAAGACTTTCGTCGATAAATTGATATCACGGATCAATTTCCATGATCGCACCAAGGCTGTAAAAAAATATGATGCGATGATAACCTTGACTCAAGAGGATAAAAAAGATTGGCCATCGGGTGTGCCTATACATGTAATTCCTAATCCTCTTACCTTAGAATGCGACAGGAAGGCGGATTTCAGTGGCAAGCGTGTCTTGGCTGTAGGACGAATGTCGTATGAGAAAGGTTTCGATAATCTGATAAGGATATGGAATATCGTAGAGCGAAGACACCCCGATTGGGAGCTTGTCATAATTGGAGCACACGACGATTTGACTTATCTCGAAAAGGTCAAGGGATTGATTGATGATTTCGGACTTAAGCGTGTGCGCCTGCAGCCGGAATGTAAATCCATCGAGAACGAATACCTGCGAAGCAACATTCTGGTGATGACCTCCAATTTTGAGGGTCTTCCACTGGTGCTGATAGAAGGGATGTCGTGCGGTCTTCCGTTAGTGTCGTTTGCCTGTAAGTGCGGTCCGTCGGACATTATCAGAGACGGCGAGAATGGTTTTCTTGTCAGGGATAAGAACATCAAGATTTTCGCCGACCGTGTGTGCCAGTTGATCGAGGATAAGAAGCTGCACGCCAGAATGAGCGAAAAGGCTCTGGAATACTCAAAATCTTATGAACTTGACCGCATCATGTCAAGATGGAAATCTATGTTTGAAAGCCTGATGGAATCACGTGATTAATTACCTCATTATCTTATCTAAATCTAATTATGCCAAAACTCAGTGTAATAGTGCCCGTGTATCGGGTTGCGGACTATATAGAAAAATGTGCGGTAAGTTTGTTTGAGCAGACGTTGCACGACATTGAATTCATTTTTGTTGACGACTGTACGCCTGACAATTCGATAGAAATTCTTGACAGTGTCATCGAGAGGTACCGACGCTGTATTGACGAGAAAGGATACTCGGTGATAATTGACAGAATGGCCGCAAATTGTGGGGCAGCAGGTGCGCGTAAGCGCGGAATTGAGCTGGCCTCAGGTGATTTTTTGATCCATTGCGATTCCGATGACTGGACGGATCCCTCAATGTATGAGAAAATGTACAGGCATGCAATTGTCAATAATTCGGATCTGGTATTGTGTGACATAGTGCTCTCTTACGGTGAAGGGAAGCCGGAGAAGATCATCAGGAAGGATCTTGAGGATATGTCAAGGATGTCGTTGTTGAAGAGGCTTCTCACTACCGACAACATGAACTCTATCATTTCATCTATGGCGAGGCGAGAGTTGTATGAAGACATCATGTTTCCAACCGGTGATATGGGGGAAGATAAGACTATTTTGATTCAGCTCGTGTGGAAAGCGGTTAACGCCACGTATCTCTCAGAACCGTTATATTATTATTTCCAGTCGCCTACCTCCATTACAAGAGAATATAATAAGTCTGTGAATATTAGAAAAATTGGGCAGATTGCCGATAATCAGCTTATTGTGAAGAATTTCTTTAAGCGGGAGAACATCGTGCTTTCCAGGAATGTGCTTGAAGCATTTGTGTTTATCGGAAATAAGGGGCAACTTGAGCTTTTCCTTGATGATCCGGAGTGCAGAAGGCTATGGAAAGAGATTTATACGATGTCGGCATGGAGGATTTTGCTCAATCCATACATTAAGCTTAAATCTCGCATCAGATATTTCTACTTGTACTGGAAGGTCTCGATGGCCGGTAGGGAAGACGTCTTCTGCAAATAATCAGAGCTAATTACTTTATCAATTTTCTGCAACTTTTTCCAGGATATATTCGTTATATATAAACTCAACATTCATTACATTGCACCCTTATAATTCACAACTATATCATTTATGAGAATAAAAACATTCCTATTTTTCTCCGGAATTTCTCTTAGCTTGTTCGCACAACATGATTCTGCGGTGTCGCTTGATTCGTGCCGCAGCATGGCTCTTGCCAACAACAAGCAGCTGATGATAAGCCGTGAGAAAATTAAAGCATCAGATTATCAAAAGCGTGAGGCCTTTGCCGCCTATCTCCCTGGTATAGATTTTGCCGGGGGATACCTCTACAATCAGAAGAATCTGTCGGTATTCGATTCTGACCAATTGCTGCCTACCAAAACGTTTAATCCAGCCACTCAGTCCTATGAGTTCAATATCGCAAAAAATCCACTGACTGGAGAGCCGATCAAGCAGCCTAATGGACAGTATGTGCCAGAGACAGTGGCACTCATTCCAAAAGAAGCCATGGAATTTGATATCCATAATGTCTTCTTTGGAGCCGTGACGCTCACTCAGCCTATTTATATGGGAGGCAAGATCCGTGCCCTCAACGAGATCGCCGGATATGCCGAGCAACTTTCGCAGACTCTTCACGATGGCGAGGCACAGAATGTGATATATGCTGTCGATGCCGCCTATTGGCAGGTGGTGTCACTGAAGGCTAAATACTCTCTGGCCAAAAGCTACGTCGAACTCCTCGATTCCCTCGACCGTAATGTGGGTCTGATGGTGGAGCAGGGAGTTGCAACACGCAGCAATAAGCTGAGTGTGGATGTGAAACTCAATTCCGCCAATGTTGACCTTACGAAAGTTGAGAATGGCCTTGTATTGTCACGGATGGCTCTTGCTCAGGTGTGTGGACTCCCGGTCAACACTGTATTCACTCTTCAGGATGAAGATATAGATGAGGTGAAGGATTTCCTTCTGCCGCAGCGCGACTACAATATGGAGGAGGTATTCGCGAGCCGAGATGACCTCCGTGCGCTTCAGATCGGCATAGATATTACCGGCAAGCAGGTGGATCTGGCGCGTTCATCCATGCTGCCCAATCTTGCACTGGTAGGGTCATACTCTTTCTCGAATCCTAATATGTTCAACGGCTTCAGCAAGAAATTCAATGGTGGGTTCTCTGTCGGAGCGATGCTCACTGTGCCTCTGTGGCATTGGGGAGGCAACTATTATAAGTACAAACGTGCCCAAAGTGACCAGACCATGATGCGTATGCAGATGGAGGATGCGCGCGAGCTCGTCTCTCTTCAGGTGAGCCAGGCCTCGTTCCGTGCCGAGGAGTCACTCAAGACATACGTTACCACAAGATCAAACCTTGAGAGTGCCAACGAAAATCTCCGCTCCGCACAGTTAGGCTTCCGCGAAGGTGTCGCCACAAGCGACGATGTGATGGCTGCCCAGACAGCTTGGCTCAAGGCCAACTCTGAATGTATTGATGCCATGATTGATGTGCATCTTTGTGACACATATCTCAAGAAAGTGCTTGGAAAATTAAATTGACATAAAGGAATTGACAACAATGGAAAACAATAAGCAAAAAACCGAAAAATCTCTCCTCATCACCTTAGGGGTTATAATAGTGTTAGTGATATTAGTTGCTGTGGCAGGATTCGTTTTCATGAAAGAGCCTTCCGACATCGTCGAGGGCCAGGCCGAAGGTACCACTGTCAGGATATCCGGTAAACTGGCCGGAAGGGTAGTGGATATATACGTCAGCGAGGGTGATACAGTCCATGCCGGTGATACACTGGTTCGTATCAGTTCTTCCGTAATGGAAGCACAGCTCATGCAGGCTGAAGCTATGAAGACTGTGGCAAGTGCCCAGAACAAAAAGGTTGATGCAGGTACGCGCCGTCAGATCATTCAGACCGCTTACGAACTCGTTCAGCAGGCCAAGGCCGCAACTTCAATAACCAGGAAGACATACGACAGAATGCAGAATCTTTTCTCAGAAGGTGTGGTGTCCGAACAGAAACGCGATGAGGCTAAGGCTGCATACGATGCAGCAGTGGCAGCCGAACGGGCGGCTCAGAGTCAGTACGAGATGGCTAAGCAGGGTGCCCAGGGAGAGGACAAGACAGCAGCAGCCGCTATGGTTACGGCCGCCGACGGCAACATCGATCAAGTGAAGGCACTCCTTGAGGACAGCTATCTCGTAGCTCCATACGACGGCACGATCGACCAGATATATCCTCAGGTAAGTGAGCTCGTGTCGCTCGGTTCGCCGATAATGAGCCTGCTCAAGACCGATGATCGCTGGATCACTTTCAATGTGCGCGAGGATCTGTTGCCTGACCTCACAATGGGCAAGACCATAGAGGTGATGATTCCTGCTCTCGGTGAGAAGACAGTTGAGGCTGAGATTTATTACATCCGCGATATGGGTTCGTATGCCACATGGGAGTCAACGAAGTCCACGGGGTCGTGGGACAGCCGCACATTCCAGATCAAGGCTCGTCCTAAGGTTCATGTCGAGAATCTTCGTCCGGGTATGACTGTAATCTATAAGAAATAGAGCGATGTCGGGTGTAAATATAGGGCTTTTCGATACAATGCGTCGGGAGATACGCCGGATGGGTTCCCGACCGGTGTATCTTATCATGATGGTGGTCATACCATTGGGATGCGCCCTGTTCTTTATTAGTCTGATGAGTTCGGGACTCCCTTTGAAGACTCCTGTCGGAATCGTCGATTACGACCATTCTCAGTTGTCCAGAGAGGTGGCTCGTAACCTCAACTCCACTGAGCTGCTTGATATCTGTTCTAAGGATGAGAGCTTCCATGATGCCATGGAGAAGGTGCGTCAAGGCGAGATCTTCGGATTTTTTGTTATACCGATCGATTTTCAAGCCGATGCGATGGCTGGACGTAAGCCGGCCTTGGAATTCTACTCCAACATGACGTATTTCGTCCCCGGCACATTGTCGTTCAAAGGCTTCAAGACCATAGCAGTCACCACATCGGCAGGTGTGATGCGCTCCGAGCTTTCTTATGTCGGTCTCACTCCGGGACAGATAGGAGCCTTGATGCAGCCTGTTGTCATCACTACTCATGGTATAGGTAATCCTTGGCTCAACTATTCTTATTATCTCACACCGTCGTTCTCGTTTGCTACCTTTGCTCTCCTTATAATGCTCTTCACGGCTTATTCAATCACTGAAGAGATCAAGTCGGGAACGTCGGTGCAATGGCTCGCCGTTGCTAAGGACAGGATCTCTGTGGCATTGGCTGGAAAGCTGTTGCCGCAGTCGGTGATCTTCATCGCGGTTATGCTCTGTGCAGTGGCGATAATGTTCAAGTATCTGTATTTCCCTATGAACGGCAGTTTGGCAATGTTTTCTCTGGCCGTAGTGATATTCGTTCTGGCTTCTCAGGCATTTGCAGTGCTGATATGCTCGGCACTGCCTAATCCGCGACTGGCCTTCAGTGTGATATCTCTTCTTACGGTGCTTACATTTTCCTTTGCCGGATTCTCATTCCCTGTCGAGGATATGTATGGAGCCATAGGAATATTCAGCTACCTGATGCCTGTGAGGTATCTATTCCTGATTTATGTGAACACAGCCCTTAACGGCTTCGACACATATTTCGTCCGTTATTATTATGTCATAATGCTTGCCTTCATTCCCATTGGCTATTCGCTGATATGGCGTCTGAAGAAGGCTTGCCTGAAACCTGTGTATGTGCCATGAAATGGTTTGTTGATATTGCAAGAGTCTTCCGAAGAGAGATGTCGCTTATCGTCTCTGATATGGGCGTGATGATATTCTTCGTCCTTTTGCCTCTGGCTTATCCTATCGTGTATACTCTTATTTATAATCCTGAGGTGGTAAGGAAAGTTCCTGTCGCTGTGGTGGATGACAGTCGCACTCCTGAGTCGAGGGAGCTCGTGCGCCAGGCTTCGGCCGCTCCAGCTTTTGGACTTCATGGCTATGCTTCAGATATGGCGGAAGCCAAGAGATGGTGGGCTGACCGTGAGGTATATGCTATTATGCATATCCCTTCTGATTATGCAAAGGATATAGCTCGTGGAGAACAGGCTAACGTCACCATGTATTGCGATATGAGTCTTTTGCTACGTTATCGAGCGCTTCTCTCGGCTATGACATCCCTGCAGATCAAGCTTGCAGAGGATATCACCGAGCAGAGAATTGACCTATATGCAGGTGCATTGTCAGGCATGGCTGGGCTGCCAGTCGAGTCCGATAATCATTTCCTTGGCGACACGCAGCAAGGTTTTGCATCCTTCGTAATCCCTGGCATTGTTGTCCTCATCCTTCAGCAGAGTATGTTGCTTGGCATAGGGATGCTTGGCGGTACGGCAAGGGAACGCCGTCGCGCCAACCGAGGCGTTGATCCTCTTGAGATTCAGGACGCTTCGACATTTTCCACCGTTTGGGGTAAGGCTCTGGCCTATATTGTGTTCTATATCGTTCCAACGATATTCCTTTTACGGTATATCCCAATAATGTTTGATCTTCCTCATCATGGCGATCCTGTCGATTACCTTCTATTCATTTTCCCTATGGTCTTGGCCTCGGCATTCCTCGGACAGGCTTTGGTGGCGTTGATCAAGGAGCGTGAATATGTGTTCCTATACATAGTCTTCACCTCTGTGGTATTCCTTTTCCTCTCCGGCCTTACATGGCCCAGATATGCCATGAGTCCTTTCTGGACAGCCATAGGGGATCTTGTCCCAGCAACTCATGGCGTTGAGGGATTCATCCGAATCAACAGTAATGCAGCAACTCTCTACGACAATAAGGAACCGTTCGTGGCTCTCTGGATTTTGAGTGGAGTCTATTTCTTGCTGGCAATGCTTGTCACTTGGATCTTGCGCCGTCAGGGCAGAGTGGCAGCCAAGGCTTCTGCACAACGTTCGCCATCAATCGCTGCCGACACGATGCCTCCGGCATAACCAGCTCCTTCACCGCAAGGATACAGTCCGCTGATTCCGATGTGTTGGAGTGTGTCTTTGTCGCGTGGAATCCTCACCGGCGATGAAGTGCGTGTCTCGTCACCCACCACCGTGGCTTCTTTTGTCAGGAAGCCACGGTATTTTTTTCCGAACTCTTTGAAGGCAGTCCTCAGTCTTCCCGAGACCTCTTTTGGAAGCAGTTTGTCCACTCTTGCAGGATGTACCCCTCCGGTGTAGGAGGATTCTGCAAGTGTCTTTGATTCCTTTCCATCCACAAAGTCCGTCATTCTCTGTGCTGGTGCGTTCTGCGTGCCGTTGGAGTCTGAGAAGAACCTCTTCTCAATCTGCTCCTGATAATGCATCATGCGCAGCGGATCGTCACCAGGCACATCCTCTGGCAAGATTTCCACTACCATTCCGGAATTGGCCCATCGTGTGCCGCGGTTGGAAGGTGACATGCCGTTCACCACAATCTGCCCGGGGCCGCTTGCGGCGGGGATGATATATCCGCCTGGACACATGCAGAAGGAGTACACGGCGCGGTCATCCACCCTGGTCAGGAGAGAATACTCTGCCGCAGGCAGATATTTTCCTCTCCCGTTGGGCGAATGGTAGAATATTTTGTCGATTTCCTGCTGGGGATGTTCGAGACGCACTCCCACGGCAAGGCCCTTTGCTTCGAGTTCCACACCTTGTGTGTCGAGCATCTCGTACACATCGCGGGCTGAATGACCTGTGGCAAGAATCACCGGCCCTTCATATTTTTCTCCATCCGCTGTTGTCACTCCTGTCACCTTTCCATTGATGATGCTGAGCTTCACCACCCGCTTGCCGAAGATCACCTTTCCCCCGCATCTTTCGATTGTCTTTCTTATTGCCTTGATCACATTGGGCAGTTTGTCGCTTCCGATGTGAGGATGTACGTCGATCAGTATGTCGCGTGATGCCCCATGCTGGTGCAGAATGCTCAGTATCTTGTCCACATTTCCGCGTTTCTTGCTGCGGGTGTACAGCTTTCCATCTGAGAAAGCACCTGCACCACCTTCACCAAAGCAGTAATTGGAGTCCGGATCCACTATGCTTTCCCTGCTGATTGTAGCCATATCAGGCTTCCGTGAATCCACATCTTTGCCTCTCTCCAGTACTATAGGTCGGATTCCAAGTTCGATCAGCCGCATGGCTGCGAAGAGCCCTGCCGGTCCGGCACCTGCCACGATGGCTGATGGTGCGTCCTCTGGAAGCAGCTTGTAATCCACCATCAGTGGTTTTCCGCCTGTCTCGTCGATTGTGTCGATATGAACATCCACTGTTAGGTTCACCATCACCTGGCGTTGGCGTGCGTCGATTGATCTCTTTTTTATATCCACTTTCTTTATCCTGTTCACATCTATATCGAGTTTTGTGGATATTTCTATGGCAAGTCTCAGTTCCTGATATGCGATTTCGGGTTTCACTCTCAGTTGAAGTTGTTGTTTCATGGCTGTTTGTGAATTAGTTATTTTGTGGAGGCGTCTTTCGGTTGTTGTCGATACGCTGTGTTATTGATTTTTATAAAATTTTGATGATTGAATCACCAATTTGTTGTAATTTTGTCGAGACTTTCTCTATGTTTTTTATTACATTGCAAAAATTTCAATAATTATGAAAGCTGCACTGTTTGATCTTGATGGTGTGATTATCGACACCGAGCCGTCCTACAGTATTTTCTGGGGTGGGATGGGCGAGAAATATAATATCGGTATCGACAATTTCGCTGATGCCATCAAAGGAACGACTCTGACACAGATTCTCGACAAATATTTCACGGCTTCTCTCCATGCTGAGGTAGTGGAGCAACTCGAAGCTTACGAGAAAAGTATGCAATATAGGCTTTTTCCTGATGTGATTGATTTTCTCGACAAGCTCAAGTCACTGGGCTTCTCTTGTGCTATTGTCACGAGCAGCAATCTCGAGAAAATGTCAAATCTATGGAGTCAGTTGCCCGGTCTGCGAGGATATTTCGAGGCGTTGGTCACGGATGAGGACGTCACCCACTCTAAGCCCGACCCTGAGCCTTACCTTGTCGGAGCGTCTCGATTGGGTGTTGCCCCCGAGGATGCTTTCGTTTTCGAGGATTCTTTCAATGGACTGTTGTCAGGCCGTCGTGCCGGTGCGCGTGTTGTGGCGCTCGCTACCACCAATTCTTACGAATCGCTTATCGATAAGGCAGATATTGTAATCCGTGGATTCGGTGAGTTTCCCCTTTCCGAACTCACGGATTGATAATAATTTTACCCTTTCTTATCTCTTAGAAATGTGATGAGCCATCGAAGCAGTGGGTGCAAATCTTGCATTTCGGCAAGCCGATGGATTCCACAAGTTCTTCGATAGTGCTGAATTTCAGAGAGTCGAGACCGAATTTTTCTGCCATTTTCTTCACAAGTGCCTTATATTCCGGTGATCCCGTAGTGGCGTATGCCTCAAGATTCTTGTTGGGGTCTCCTTCGAGCTCTTCTATGATTCGGCGAGTCATAAGCTCCATGTCTGATTTCGATGATGTGAAGCCTATGAACGGACAGCCGTAAATCAAAGGCGGACACGCTATGCGGATGTGCACTTCCTTTGCTCCGTAGTCGTAGAGCATCTTCACATTATCCTTGAGCTGTGTGCCTCTCACTATCGAGTCATCGCAGAACACCACCTTGTTGCCAGTGAGCATCTCCCTGTTGGGTATGAGCTTCATTTTCGCCACAAGGTCGCGCATCTTCTGATCCGAAGGGGTGAAACTTCGTGGCCATGTGGGCGTGTATTTCGAGATACATCTTCTATAGGGAATACCTTTGCCCTTGGCATAACCAAGAGCCATGCCGACTCCTGAATCCGGAATGCCGCACACGCAGTCGGCCTCCGTGTCGTCGCGTTCACCCATAAGCTCACCGCTCTTATATCTCACTTCCTCTACATTCTTCTTTTCGTAGGTTGATATCGGGAAGCCGTAGTACACCCACAGGAATGAGCATATCTGCATTTCGGACAGCGGATCCTTGAGAACCTCTATGCCATCGGCGGTGATTCTCACTATCTCGCCCGGTCCGAGATCCCGCACAGGTTCGTATCCCAGATTGGGAAATGCCGTTGTCTCGCTTGTCACGGCGTAGCCGTCATCTTTCTTTCCAATGATGATGGGGGTACGGCCGAGTTTGTCTCGCGCTGCAATAAGTCCGGTCGGCGTAAGAAGCACCATTGAGCACGATCCCTTTATCTGTTCTTGGGCGAACCGTATTCCTTCTGCAAAATCATCCCCCTCATTGATAAGTGTCGCCACCATCTCCGTTGGATTGGTGTTACCCGAGCTTGTCTCGGCGAAATGGATATGCCGTTCGAGCATTGTCCGCTCAAGCTCGTCGATATTTTGTAGCTTGGCTACAGTCACGATCGCGAATTTACCCAAGTGTGAGTTGACCACTATCGGTTGGGAATCATTATCGCTTATCACCCCAATGCCGATATTTCCTTTGAAGCGTGGAAGCACGCTCTCGAATTTCGTTCTGAAATATGTGTTCTCAAGGCTGTGTATGCTTCTTACGAATCCCTTCTCTGGATCGTAGGTAGCCATACCGCCGCGTTTTGTACCTAAGTGCGAATTATAATCTGTGCCGTAGAACAGGTCTGTGACACAATCTTTTTTAAGCGCAGCTCCGAAAAATCCTCCCATTGCAGTGAGTTTTTGTTTAGAAATTGTGTGCAAATTTACGAATTTCCTGCAATATATTTTCTAATCCGTTGCCAATATTTTTCAACAATATTTATGTTTTTTCCCTATCTGTGGCTATTTCTTGTAGTTGGCGTAATGCTTTCGTGTAAGAAGATATTTGGCATTGTTCTCGTTGGCGTATGCCTCACGTTCGAATGATATCGCACGGTAGGCTTTGTCGCGGTTGCGGTATTTTGCAAGGTACCAGAGCCATTCCGCTACATAGAGTATGAAAAATGGCACGTAGAGCCATTCCAGCTGCTGGGCGCAATGTATAAGTTCGTGATTGAGCACCCGTTTGTCGACCCATCCCTTGTTACGCGTCAGCACCAGGCCGAAAAGTGTGATCGCTATCACATTTCCGCCTGGTGCCAGTCTCGTCTCTATTACTTTTGTCTTGATCATTCTTCTTCCACGGGGTCGGGAGCCTCGCCTTTAGGCAGCGTCAGATGCAGTATGGCAAAACCTGCTATGCCTGCTAATAGTGAGCCTACAACGATACCGAGCTTGGCGTGGTTCAGCAGACCTGCAAGTGCCGGATCGTCTCCAAATGAGAGGTTGGCTATGAAGAGCGACACCGTGAATCCTATGCCGCCAAGAAGCGCTACAGACGCTATCATCTTCCAGTTGCTGTGGGCCGGCATTGGCGCGAGACCGAATTTCACTGTCAGCCATGAGAATACGAATATGCCAAGGAATTTGCCCAACACAAGGGCCACTATGATGGTCAAGGAGATTCCCTCGAATATCGTTATCGGATCAATGTCGAGCAGGAAGATGCCGGCATTGGCGAAAGCAAAGAGGGGGAGGATCACATAATTCACAAGGGGATGAAGTGAGTCCTCAAGGTCCTGCATTGGCGAGATCACCTTGTCGGAAGCTGATTCCACTTCTTTAAGCCAGTTAAGCTGGTCCTTTGTCAGCACAGTCTTCCGGTTGAGTTTCTCATCGTCTTCATTGCGGAAATGGCCTATCGACTGTCTGATTATTTTTATATATTTCTTTGGTGCGACCACGGGAGTGGAAGGGATGCAGAAAGCCACGAGCACACCTGCAATGGTGGGATGAATTCCTGAATTGAGGAAGAGGAACCATACCACGGCGCCAATCGTGACATAAAACATCTTGCTCTGAATATTCATTACCAAACCTCCTAACAGAAGCAATCCCAGAAGAATGGCTGCATACACCAGCAGCATGAGATTGATGTCGGTTGAGTAGAAAGCCGCGATCACAATGATACCGCCTATATCATCTACTACGGCAAGTGTAGTCAGAAATATCTTCAGCGATAATGGCACACGTTTGCCGAGCATGGCGAGCACGCCTAATGAGAATGCTATGTCGGTGGCCATAGGGATTGCCGCTCCATCGATATAATCGGTGCCTGATGCCATTATGAAATATATGAGCACGGGGAATACCATTCCGCCTATTGCCGCGAGTATCGGAAGAAGAGCCTGGCGGAACGACGACAGTTCGCCCACGAGTATCTCGCGTTTTATCTCAAGACCGATGGTGAAGAAGAACACTGCCATCAGGGCATCGTTGATGAACTGTAGCACGGTCATGGGGTGGCCGTGATGACTGAAAAAATTGAATTCTCCGAGCTGGAGCCTTATCTCCTGATCCCAGAAATGGAAATAGGGGGTGCTCAGAGCCGGGATATTGGCCACTATAAGAGCTAAAACGGTTGCGAAGATCAGCAGATTACCTCCTGACGCATGCCGATGAATCGCTTGCTGGGCTGCGTAGTAGACCTTTCCAGCAAATCCACCGGATTTTTCTTTCCTCGTGTTCATGATAGTTGAAATGTTGATAAGTTATATAGTATTACAACGCACCTGCTCTGCAATTGTTTTCTATTTTCCCCATCTCTGCATCTGGCGTTGCCGCATTTGGGCTTCCTGTGGGTTGTCGCATGCGTTCCAAAAGCGGGTGTCCTGCAACTGGTCGGGCAGGAATTGTTGCTGCACGAAGTTGCCGGGAAAGCTGTGGGCATACTTGTAGTTCTTGCCGTAGCCCAAATTCTTCATCAATGATGTAGGTGCATTGCGCAAGTGCAGAGGTACGGGTAGATTGCCGGTCTCCTGCACTTTTGCCAAGGCTGCGTCTATTGCCATGTATGCCGAGTTGCTCTTCGGAGAGTTGGCAAGATAGATGGCACATTCCGATAGCGGGATTCGCCCTTCCGGCATACCAATCTTACGGATGGTATCGAAGCAGGCGTTGGCGAGGAGGAGTGCGTTGGGGTTGGCCAGTCCGATATCTTCAGCAGATAGGATCACGAGTCTCCGCGCTATGAATTCCGGATCCTCACCTCCGGCTATCATCCTTGCGAGCCAGTACACGGCCGCATCGGGGTCGCTGCCACGTATGCTTTTGATGAAGGCGGATATGATGTCGTAGTGCATCTCTCCTTCCTTGTCGTATGCCATGGGATTCTCCTGAAGTCGGTCGGTGACGGTCTGGTCGTTGATGAGTACCGGTTCGCCATGAGGGATGGATTGTTCGAGAAGTTCGAGTATGTTCAGCAGCTTTCGGGCATCCCCTCCGGCATATCTGAAGAGGGCGGTGGTGCTCTCCACTCTCACTTCGCGTTTCGAGAGAATATCATCACGTTCAAGTGTCTGGTCAAGAAGTTGCTTTAGCTCGGTTTCTTCCAGAGGCTTCAGCGTGTACACCTGGGCACGTGAGAGAAGTGGACGTATGACCTCGAACGATGGATTCTCAGTTGTCGCACCGATAAGCGTCACGATTCCGCTCTCCACAGCTCCGAGCAGGCTGTCCTGCTGATTCTTGCTGAACCTGTGGATTTCGTCGATGAAAAGGATTGGTCTCCCTTCGCTGAACATGCTCCTTGCATCGGCCTTGCATTTTTCCAGCACCTCGCGAACATCCTTCACACCCGATGTCACTGCCGACAGCGTGTAGAATTTGCTCTTTGTGCTGTTGGCTATTATCTTGGCTATCGTGGTCTTGCCCACGCCCGGAGGACCCCACAGGATGAACGATGCCACATTGCCTCCCTCGATCATCCGCCGCAGTATTCCCCCCGTTCCCACAAGGTGGGTCTGTCCGATATAGTCGTCAAGTGTCTGCGGACGCATCCGTTCCGCTAATGGTGCAAGTGCCATAGTTCGTCGTCTTTATTTCTGAAACCTGAAGATTATTCAGTTACTATTATATCTCTTGCTGACGTCTCAGATGAATCGAGATTCGTTTATTCTTGCTCCTCGTAGGAAATCTGCCGTTGCCATCGCTTTCTTGCCTCGCGGCTGTAGGCGTAGAATCTCAACCCAGCCGTGAGATGCCTTTCCCCATAGGCGGTCGCCGTCTATCACAATTGTGCCGGCCATACTGCCATCCGGTGCCATTTGGGGATTAGTGAGAGCCGTATCATACACCTTTATGCTGACCGCATTATTATCGCTGGAAATCAGTTCGGTCCAGGCAGCAGGATAGGGTGACAGTCCACGCACGAGGTTGTGTATTTCTTCCGCGCTTTTGTTCCAGTCGATGTGGCATGTTTCCTTGAAAATCTTTGGCGCAGGCGTTGGTTCATCGCCGCCAATAAGGCTGTCTTGTGGAATCGGCTGCAGGTCCCCGGCAAGGATATGCCCTACGGTGTCAAGAGTGAGGTCCGCGCCGAGATGCATCAGCTTGTCATGTACGCTTCCTACATTATCCTCGGGCAATATCTCAATCTTCTCCTGACGGATGATGTCGCCGGTGTCAATCTCATGCTTAAGGAAGAATGTCGTTACTCCTGTTTCAGTGTCTCCGTTGATCACAGCCCAGTTGATGGGAGCGGCTCCGCGGTATTTAGGAAGAAGGGAGGCATGAAGATTGAAAGTACCCAACCGTGGCATCTGCCATACCACTTCAGGCAGCATCCTGAACGCTATCACAATGAAAAGGTCGGCTTCAAGCGCACTGAGCTGTTCCACAAATTCCGGGTCCTTGAGCCTCACGGGCTGCATCAGGTTCAGCCCGTGCTCCTTGGCATAGAGTTTCACAGGCGACTCAAACATCTTGTGGCCGCGTCCTGCGGGCTTGTCCGGCATTGTCACAACTCCAACGATGTTATATCCATTCTTGTATAGTCTGTCGAGACTCTCAACCGCGAAATCCGGAGTGCCCAAAAACACTATCTTCAAATCTTCCTTCTTCATATTGTCTTATACTGTCACTTATTCACTATTCACTATGACTTATTATTTCCCAGCGCTTTCCAAAGATTATCGTCAGGCACTGGAGCCGTCACCTCTATCAGCTTATGCGACACCGGATGCTCGAACCGGATGCTCCGGGCCATAAGCGATATGCTGCCGTCGGGATTACTGCGTTTGTCGCCGTATTTGAGGTCTCCCTTCACAGGGCACCCGATGGATGATAGTTGTACACGTATCTGGTGCTTACGGCCTGTCAACAATTCCACCTGAATCAAATGATATCTGTCGCCGTCTGCTATCACTTTATATTTCAATTTCGACTCCTTGGCACCATCCTTTGGTGTGTTAGAGGCGTAGCTTTTGTTGTTTCGCTCCACGGTGGTGATATAATGCGTTAAAATAGCTTCCTCCTCCGACGGACGGTTGCGTGTTATGGCCCAGTATGTCTTATGCACATCGCCTTTACGGAACATATCATTCATCCGCGACAGAGCTTTAGATGTCTTCGCGAAGACCACAATACCTCCAACAGGTCGATCAAGCCTGTGCACTACGCCGAGAAACACATTGCCGGGCTTCGCATCCCTTTCCTTGATGTATTGCTTGAGGATCTCGCTCAACGGAGTATCGCCGGTTTTATCGCCCTGCACTATTTCTCCCGGCTTCTTATTGACGATAATTATGTGATTGTCTTCGTAGAGAATGTTGGTTTCGTCGTAAGGAGTATTGTTGTCCATAAATTGAGGCAAATGCTTTAAATAACAGCCCCGCGTGGGGGCGGGGCTGTGGATATATGATTTCAGATAGTTCCGATATCGGTCGATCAGTCAATGTTGGGGTTGAGGGCGTGCCACTGGTCTACCGGCGGGATGATACCCATGCCGATCACCTGGTCGCGGAGGGCGCAAAGGTGTCCGTAGCTGTTCTGAAGGTCCTTCATTTCTTCTGCTGTACCGGTCACGATCTTGGTGTATACACCGTCGTTGGTCAGACGTGAAGGCATTGCCATCATGATATGGTGGTACTTTTCGCTGGCCACGTAGCATCCAACAGGCCACTGGAATTCCTTGCCGCCCATAGCTGCTGCGATCATCTCAACAGAGAGGTACGAAGGGCTCTGGAACGACGAGCGACCACGAAGCTTGATGATGGCTGCACCACCCTGGGTCACTGCCTTCTTCATTGCTTCCCATTCCTCTGTGGAGAGGGCTACACCGTTCACAGTCTTGCCAGTGCCAATGATGTCGAGGAGGGGAGTTCCATCGATTGTCACGGGAGATGCGAATACTGCCATCTGCTCGCCGTGACCGCCGAATGTGCAGCAATTTGCCACCTTGTACTGCTCGATGCCGAAATGCTTTGCAAGCGCGCTCTGAAGGCGTGTGCTGTCAAGAGCTGCGAGGGTGCTGAGCTGGTTGGGCTTTAGGCCGGAATAAAGGAGTGTCACGAGACCGGTGATGTCAGCCGGATTGAAGATAATCACCACGTGCTTCACATCCGGGCAGTATTTCTTGATGTTCTCGCCGAGTTCCTTAGCCACACCGGCGTTGCCGGCAAGCAGATCCTCGCGGGTCATGCCTTCTTTGCGGGGAGCGCCGCCTGATGATATCACGTATTTGGCATCCTTGAACGCTTCTTCGGGATCGGTGGTGGCAGTGATGTTCACATGCGAGAAGCCGCACTGACGCATTTCTTCTGCCACACCTTCAGGTGAGAACACGTCGTAAAGGCAGATGTTGGAAGTCAGGCCCATCATGATGGCGGTCTGGGCCATGTTGGAGCCGATCATACCGGCTGCACCGACGATGGTAAGTTTTTCGTTTGTCAGAAATTCCATTCTATATAATATTTTAGAAATTGGGTTTGTTAAAAGTCTTTTAGATTCCGAGGTCTTTTTTGATAACCTCTATCTTCTTGGCTGCCTTCACCGTGATGTCGTCGTACTGGTCAGCCGATGGCAGGGTGTCATGAACCTCTACATAGAATTTTATCTTAGGCTCTGTTCCCGAGGGACGTACTGAAATCTTTGTACCGTCGGCTGTGAACCACTGTAGAACGTTGGAGGTAGTGGGCATATCCATCTTCTCTACTTTGCCGGTGGGCACATCGGTCACGTTGAGGTCGGCATAGTCCTTGATGGTCACCACGGGGCTGCCGCCAAGCTGTTTGGGAGGATTGGCACGGAAATCGCGCATCATTTGCTGGATTTCTTCAGCGCCTGTCTTGCCCTTGCGTACTACTGAAATACCTTGTTCGAGTGAGAAGCCGTTCTTCACGTAAATATCCTGAAGCATGTGCAGATAGTCGGTGCCACGGTCCTTTGCCCAGGCTGCGATTTCTGCCATCAGCGATACAGCCGATACGGCATCCTTGTCACGTACGAAATCCTCTGCCAGGAAGCCGTAGCTTTCCTCACCGCCACCTATATAGCGCTCCACGCCTTCAAGATCGCGTATCACGGCGGCAATCCATTTGAAGCCGGTGTAGCAGTCGTACATCTTGACGTTGTTGTTGCGGGCAATGGCCTTTATGGTCTCGGTGGTCACGATGGTCTTCACAATGAACTCGTTGCCAAGTAAGCGACCCATCTCGCGATTGCGCACGAGAATATAGTTAAGGAGAATCATCACTATCTGGTTGCCGTTGAGCAGCTGATATTCGCCGTTTTCAAGACGCACAACACAACCTATGCGGTCAGCGTCGGGATCGGATGCGAAGATCACATCCGCGTTCACTTCCTTAGCCTTTGCGATCGCCATAGCCATGGCTGAGGGTACCTCGGGGTTGGGGGATTCCACTGTGGGGAAATCACCTGACGGTACATCCTGTTCAGGTACATGTATTATGTTGGTGAATCCGTAGTTCTTAAGCGATTCGGGGATCAGGTGAACACCTGTGCCATGTATAGGGGTGTATACAATCTTCAGGTCATGATGACGTTTGATGACTTCAGGATCAAGCGAAAGAGCCTTTACATTCTCCAGATACACATCGTCCACATCCTTGCCGATAATCTGAATCTTAGAGGGGTCACGTTGGAACTTGATTTCCGAAACATCCTTGATGCGGTTCACATGGTCGATGATGTTGGTATCGTGTGGAGCTATGATCTGTGCACCGTCTGCCCAGTATGCCTTGTAACCGTTGTATTCACGGGGATTGTGTGAGGCAGTCACGTTCACACCGCTCTGGCAGCCGAGATGACGGATGGCAAATGACAATTCCGGAGTGGGACGGAAACTGTCGAAGAGATACACCTTGATGCCGTTGGCAGAGAAGATGTCGGCCACAGTCTCGGCAAACTTACGTGAATTGTTGCGCACGTCGTGTCCCACGGCAACAGATATCTCGGGTAGGTCGGCAAATGCTTCTTTAAGATAGTTGGCAAGTCCTTGGGTAGCTGCGCCTACTGTGTATATGTTCATGCGGTTGCTTCCGGCACCCATGATTCCACGCAGTCCTCCTGTGCCGAATTCGAGGTCTCTGTAGAATGCATCTATCAGCTCGGTCTTATCCTCGGCCTCTAACATACGTTTCACTTCCGCGCGTGTCTCCTCGTCGTAGCTGTCAGAAAGCCATGACTGTGCGCGGGCGGTAACTTGATTTAAGAGTTCATTTTGCTGTTCCATATCGTCTGAAACTTTTTTATGTAAGTATGATAATATTCTTTTAATATTTATATAAATATTTTAATATCACGCGTTTGTCTAAATGCTTGGGAGCTCTGTCACCTCCGGACATTACTCCATAGCAAAGTTAACGCTTTACTATTAATTATACAAGAGTTTGCACGATAAAGTTTTTGCCTTTTAGATAATTTTGTAAAAATTCAGTTACAATTATCTTTTTTGCTGTAATCACAACCGATTCTTTAAAACACAGACAGGGACGATTCCGGAAGAATGTCCCTGTCTGTGTTCTGAGAATTACTTTTCTTTGGTTTTCAGAGGGTAAGACCGTAGGTCAGCGCAAGCATACGAAGGAATATGTAGGTGGCCGGTGCGACGAACAGTAGAGAGTCAATGCGGTCGAGTATCCCGCCATGCCCGGGAATCAGTTTCCCCGAATCTTTCACCTTTACCGTACGTTTGAGCATAGATTCAAACAGGTCGCCCCATGTCGACATTAGGCATATCAAGATTCCCATCATGATATAATCTATAAGATTCGGAAATATCCATCCTGCATAATAAAAACATACCACGCTGAATATCACACAGCAAGCCATCCCTCCAAAAAATCCTTCCCACGATTTTTTCGGAGACAGCCTTGAGCACAGCTTGCGTTTTCCCATGAGGCTGCCGACACAGAATGCTCCGGTGTCGTTGAGCCATATCGTTATGAACATCATGAGCACAAGCCATTGCATTCCCATCATGGACGAATACAGCAGATTGAGGGTGAAGAGCGGACTGGCCACATATATGATGCCCGTCACCGATTTCATTACCTCGCGGAATGAGTGGTCCCTCGTGTCGCTGAGACCAATGATGGATCGGATGAGGAAATATGTCATCAGTGCCGTCACATAGAAAAGTGCAGGTTCATGTGTGAAAGCAAGAAGGGGGATCAGTGCAGCGAAGAAAATATCCGCAGCCGAAGCCTTTACATAGTATGAGTCCGACGTCTCTCCGATGTGTGCCATTCTTGTGTATTCGTACATACCGAGTACTGAAAAAATACTCATCAGCACGAAGAAATATACTTCTCCTGCAAATATGCTACCCACAATCAGCGCGATATACACTATTCCAGATATCGCTCTCACTATCACGTTGTTCATCGTATTGGATAAATTGAAAGGTTGGCTATAGTTCGTCTTCTATTTTTCCGGCATCTTCCATTTCTTGGAATTCAAGCCATTCTGGATCATTTTCTGCAGTGATTTCAAGTGGTAGCAATGGCAGCTCTGCCAATGCCGCATTGAGTTTCTTGTTGAATATGTGGGTTGAAAGGGTATAGAACACCATCGTGCGCACACCTGCGCCAGTGTATATTCCTGTCAGCACCGCCACTGGATCTTTACGAAGCTCATCCTGCAGCGAGTCGAGCACTTGCTCCAGCAATTGAGCTGAGGCATTATCGGGCATGCCATCGGCAGAGGCGGAGTAGGGAAGGTTGATCTCCACCCTTATATTGAAGCGCGGATTGCTGCGGAATTTTTCCACATCAGCCCTTCCTGTCACCATTATCAGATTGCCTTCATCGTCCTCAAGCGGTGAGGTCCACCATGATTCTTCTGCCATATTTGTTCTTTATGAAAAATTCGGTGATCGGGTATAAGCCGGGTTATGTGATGTCGTTGCTTTCCATGAGGAGTTCGCGAGCATCGCCCGTCATTTATCTAAGCAGTCTACCCGCCGGCTAAGG
>CAYZPI010000052.1:0-22437 GCA_964480085.1 uncultured Bacteroides sp.
CATCGTCAATTAGGTCAAGTGAAATATGCATTAATTTAATTCAACCAACAGGTTAAAATATATTAAAATGTTTAACAGTCACTGATGATTTTCCCCTGGCTCTGCATTATGGTATTATATTATGGATATGGATTGATGTAACATTTTGTTAACATGAATGTTAATGAATAATAAACCTGATCCGGGCCATTAAACTTAGGCCGGTGAGTGCAGTCAAATAAGCGTTAACACCAGAAAAAAGATTGTTGTGCACCACCGATCACATATAGGAAAAACACAAAAAAAGAAAGGAACAAAATCATGAAGAAAATATTTTTAAGCATCGCAATACTCTCAGCCTCCATCTTCTCATCTTATGCCGCAACCGACACCAACGCCACCTCCGGTGAGCGTACCCGCACCGAATGCTCGAAGGATAGCGGAAAGCAGAAGAAGGGCAAGCATGCCAAGGATGGCCGCGGCATGAGGGCATTCGAAGGCATCACCCTCAGCGATGCCCAGAAGAGCCAGATTGAGGCGCTCCGCGCGGAACAAAGGGCGCAGAAGGAGGCCAAGCGCCAGCAGGCGATGGAGGCTTTCAACAACAAGGTGAAGGCGATCCTTACCCCTGAACAATATGCCAAATATCTTGATAACACAAAAGAGATGGCGGCTCATAAGGACAGCAAGGACAAGAAAAAGGACGGCAGACATTCAAAGGATGGAAAATTCAAGAAGGACCGGCGTGATTCCGGTAAAAACCGTCAGGGCAATTCGCGTCAAGGCTGACATATCAAAATCAAAAAAGAAAATAATTGGTCTCGGAATATCAGTAGATTGTGTACTGATATTCCGAGACCGTTTTTTCCGGCAACCCTGTTGTCAGGAAAAAGGATTATTCATCATCACCCGGGGCGAAGGCATGGCGGTAGCCTTTGACCTTGTCCCAATTGCCACGGGTGAAATCAGGAATTTCAACCGGTGCCGATCCGTTTTCGATCGATATACGTGTCAGCTCGGGCAGCGAGCACCATTCGGCAAGATCGTAAACATCCATGTCGAGCGGCAGCCCGTTGCGTAGACAATACACAAGGCGGTAGTCCATGATGTAGTCCATGCCTCCGTGGCCGCCCACTTCCTTGGCCTTCTTGCCAACTTCTTCGATGATAGGGGAGATGTAGGCATTGGTCAGTGCCTCGCGCTGTGCGTCGGTCATTGCGGCATGCACATTCAGGTTCTCATAGTCCACTGTCTTTGTGGAGTCGACCTGCGAGGGACGCAGGCAATATTGCTCCACGGGGTATTTGTTGGCGTATCCGTCGGTGCCGACAAGCTGGTACATGCGCGAGTATGGTCTTGGGTTCATCACATCATGCTGTATGTGCATCGTCTTGCCGTTGGCCGTGCGTATCATCGTCATTGTATGGTCGGCATTCTGGAACTGCACTGAATCGTTAGTCACTCCATATTTCTCTGCCAGTTTCGGACCTGTGGCGGCCTTCGTGTCCATAGCCACGAGGGTGGTCATGCGGTCGCCTCTGTGGATGTCAAGCAATTGGCATGCCGGTCCCATGCCATGGGTGGGATATATGTCGCCACGGTACTCATTGTTGTAGTCCAGGCGCCAGTTGTTCCAGTATCTGCCCCAGAAATCCTCAAGATTATGGATGTATGCGCCCTCGGTGTGCAGCACTTCGCCGAAGAGCCCCTGCTGCGCCATGTTCAGGGTGTTGAGCTCGAAGAAATCATACACGCAGTTTTCGAGCTGCATGCAGTGCTTGCGTGTCCTCTCGGATGTGTCGATGAGGTCCCATATTTCGTCGAGTGTCATGGCGGCGGGCACCTCGATGGCCACATGTTTTCCCTGCTCCATGCCGTATTTGCCCATCTTCGCATGGTTTTGCCAGTCGGTGGCGATATACACGAGGTCGATGTCGTCGCGTTCGCAAAGCTGCTTCCATGCATCCTCCGATCCATAGTATTCGGCGGCTTCCGGACGTCCGGCGGCAGCGAGGCGTCTCTGGGTGGAATGAACGTTTGCCGAATCAAGATCGCATAATGCCACCACTTTTGTGCCCGGTATGTGGGCGAACCGTACGACAGCGTCGGGTCCCCGCATGCCCAGGCCTATGAAGCCCACGCGCACAGTGTCGATTGGAGGGGCTGCGAATTCAATCATATCTTCCTGCCCGGCAGGACGTGCGGGCGTTTCAACGGTGATGGCTTTTGGCTGGCCGGAAGGCTGTTTGGAGCAACTTGAGGCCAGTGAAGCGACTGCCAGCGCAGCGCAAAGCAAAAGATTTGTTTTTTTCATATCTGTATTTGGGGTTTATACTTTATGCTTGATACTTTCATCAACTTTCGCCGGCGAAAGTTGATGAAATGAATTCCTCCATTTCCTGCATGTGGCGCCTGATGCTTTGGAAGAGCTTCATCTGGGCTTTTGTGCGCACAAGATTGTGCTCCGGATAAGCTGTCTTGTAATAGATATCGCCGTTGATATAGTCGGTGAGGAAGCGGACTGCCTGCATGAAGGGGAACATGGCTGCTGCGTATGGCAGATTCCCGATCTCCACAGTGGTGAGGAATGTCTTTGCGGAGCTAAGATAGCCACGTGTGAACGCACGGAAAATATCCATGTCGAACTCTACCTTTGTCAGGTCCCTCTCGTCTTCCGGAGCCGTGCATGCGCCGGTGCGAAGGAAATCACCGTAGTCGCTGAAAATAAATGATGGCATCACCGTATCGAGGTCGATCACACACAGTATTTTACCATCCTTATCGAACATCATATTGTTCACCTTCGTGTCGCAGTGGCAGATGCGCTTGGGCAGATGTCCCTCACGGTAAAGCCGTTCGGCATGGCACATATCGTAGGCATGACTTTCAATTTCATCGAGGATTTCCTTCACCTCATCTTTTCGACCTGCTGAATCGTTAGCCACGGCTTCATGTAATTGTTTCAGACGGTATTCCATGTTATGGAAGTCGGGTATGGTCTCTTCGAGCTTGTCGGGAATGTCCACAAGCATGGCCTGGAAATTCCCAAAGGCTTTTCCTGCATTGAAGGATGTCTCAGGAGTCACAGCCTCGAGAGTATGGGCATCAGGTATGAACACCATCATTCGCCAGTAATTTTCACCGTCATGCCAATATGTGTGTCCGGTGGCTTTTTCAGAAATAAATGTTAGCGTCCGGCGGTCGATATCGGATACTCCCGCCTCGGTGAGTTTCCGGCGTATATGGCGCGTGACGGCATCAATATTGCGCTGTAAGGCATCCACATTTTTGAAAATGTGATGGTTGATGCGTTGAAGCACATAGTCCGGCGTGGCTGGTGAAGCTGTTCTCACCACGAAAGTATCGTTGATAAGACCATTGCCGAGAGGTTCGGCGGCGGTCACGTCGCCTTGGATATTAAAATGTGAAATAATGGCTTTGTAGTTTTTCATGATTGCTAATAATTTTTCACGCTGCAAAAATAAGCAATTTTGCGCTCACTAATGAAAAAAGTGAAGGTGAAAATAAGTGATTCCGCATAATGTTTCTTAAATTTGCAAATAATACCATAACAAGACTTTTTCATGTTCAATCCCAGAATTCTCTCGCTTTTTACTGCATTAATATCCTTGCTGTATTTAAATGCCCGTCCTCAAACGTTCAATCCACTGTTGCCCACACCCCAGAAGATCGGATATGCCGACCGTACAGTCGCCGTTAAATCAGCTTCGGTGTCATTTCCTGCTTGGGAGGATGATTGGATTGATGCTGTCGCCGCGAACGGGATAAAAGTGGAGGCTGATGGCCGTTTCACCATAAATGGTGTGATAGTCGGTGAAATAGAAGGTGCGCCTCAAGGAAACGATGAGGCATATACACTCAGTATCAACAAGAAAGGGGTGAATGTGACAGCCATATCGGAGAAGGGGATATATTGGGCTTTGCAGACATTCAGGCAACTCGCTGATTATTCCGGCCACGGCCGCTTGCCCGAATGTGAGATAATCGACTGGCCGGCCTTTCCATGGCGGGGATTTATGATTGATACCGGGCGTTCGTATGTCTCCATTGATGAGCTTAAGAGGGAGATTGATGTGATGTCGCGGTTCAAGCTGAATGTCTTTCACTGGCATTTGACCGACAACCAGGCATGGCGAATCGAAAGCAAGATATTCCCCATGCTTAACGACAGCATCAATATGACACGTCAGCCGGGGCTCTTCTATACTGTCGAGCAGGCGAGGATGTTGGTTGACTACGCAAAAGCCCACAATATAACGGTTGTGCCAGAGATCGACATGCCGGGGCACAGTGCCTCATTTTCTCGTACATTCCGTCATGACATGCAAAGTCCGGAAGGAATGAAAATCCTGAAACTTCTCGTGGATGAGGCATGTGATGTTTTCGACGTGCCCTACCTGCATATCGGTACTGACGAGGTAAAGTTCAATAATCCGGATTTTGTGCCGGAGATGGTAAGGTATGTCCGGGATAAAGGGAAAAAAGTCATTTCCTGGAATCCGGGGTGGAAATATGAGGATGGTGAAGTGGATATGACCACTATGTGGAGCTACCGCGGTGAGCCGTTCCCCGGGGTGCCTGCCATTGACCTCCGTTTTCATTACATCAATCATTTCGACCCGTTTGCCGACATAGTGGCGCTTTACCGCAGCAATATCTACGGTCACAAGAAGGCAGAGGATGGAATCTCCGGTGTGGAAATAGGTCTGTGGACCGACCGCTATGTGGAGGATGAGGCATCGATGGTGGCGCAGAACTCGGTGTATGTATCAATGCTTGCAGTGGCTGAGCGTTCATGGTATGGAGGAGGAGAAGAATACTTTGATAAACTCGGCACGAATCTCAATGCAAGATGTGACGGGGATTTCAATTCATTTTGCGATTTCGAGAATCGTCTGTTGTGGCACAAACACAATACTCTCGATTCCATTAACATCCCGTATGTCAGGCAAACCAATGTGTCTTGGCTTATAACCGATGCTTTCCCGAATGGAGGCGATCTTAATGCGGTGTTTCCTCCGGAGACCGAGGGACTGAAGGAAACTTACGTGTTCGGCGACAGCATCTACGGGACTGATACCGCATACGGTGCGGCTGTCCATTTACGCCACTATTGGGGAAACCTTATACCGGGCTTTTACGCCGATCCTCAGCCCTTCCATACTGCTTATGCGTTCACATGGGTGTACGCGCCTGAAAACATGACTGTCGGACTTATCGCGGGTACACAGGACTATAGCAGGTCCGAATCAGATCTGCCACCACCGGCAGGGAAATGGGATTACCGTGAAAGCAAGATCTGGATCAATGATATGGAGGTTGCACCGCCGGTATGGACTTCCGGACACACCGAACGGTCAAATGAGATTTCTCTCGGCAATGAGAATTTCGCAGCGCGTGAGCCCATCCGGATACATCTGCACAAGGGTTGGAACAAAGTTCTCATCAAACTGCCGGTGGGGAAATTCACCACTCCTGAGACACGGCTTGTAAAGTGGATGTTCACATTCGTTTTCACCACTGTTGACGGCAGCCAGGCCGCCCCGGGGCTGATATACTCACCTTTTAAGCAATGATTTTGATCGCTGATGAGGGCGGGGATCCGTTTTATCGCTTAGGCAATACGCAGGACTGTTAGTTCTGTCAATATTTGACTGATTGCTAAGAAGTGTTTGACGATACGATTTATTTAGAGTCTTAAATATCCAATAATTGTAAAAACTAATCTTTAATTGTATTCTGATATTGCAAATTTGTATAATTAAGAAATATTTTGCAATTTTGTATCTGAAAACAAATTTTATTATGACAAATATTACACAATTGCTCGAAGAACAAATCATGAAAAGAATGGTGGCTGATAATCCTTGGTGGATTTCACACATTATTCCAGAATATTATTCCAATATGCCTCATCGAGCCTATCTTGGAGATTTTTATAATGAAATTTCAGATATTCAAATGCGTCGGGCTGTGATCCTTATGGGTCCGCGTCGTGTTGGGAAAACAGTCATGATTTTCCATAGCATAGAGAAACTTCTGAAAAGTGGGGTTGAAGGAAAGAAGATTATCTACATATCCATTGATACCCCCATTTATAATAATCTTTCTCTGGAGAATCTCTTCCGTTATGCACGTATGGCGTTAAAAAGTGAAGACGAACAGAATGGCTTCTACGTTTTTTTTGATGAAATACAATACCTTAAAGATTGGGAAGCCCATCTGAAATCTCTCGTCGACACTTATAAAAGAGACAAATTCATTGGTTCGGGTTCTGCCGCGGCTGCCTTAAAAATGAAAAGTAATGAAAGTGGCGCGGGACGATTTACCGATTTTATGTTGCCTCCTTTAACTTTTAAAGAGTATCTGAGCTTTAATAACAAAGAGTCGTTGATTGTTCCAACTAAAGGAGGGGTCACACCAATTACCACAATTGATATGGATGCCCTTAATAGTCTTTTTTTAGATTATATTAATTATGGCGGTTATCCGGAAGTGGTTTTTTCAGAAAAAATAAAACTAAATCCGGGGCAATATATAAAAAATGATATAATCGATAAAGTGTTATTGCGCGATCTGCCAAGTTTGTATGGTATTTCTGATATTCAGGAACTAAATCGGCTTTTTGTGCATATCGCTTTTCGTTCCGGAAATGAATTTTCATACGAGAATCTGTCAACTGAATCGGGCATAAGAAAAGATACAATTCGTAAGTATCTTGAATATTTGGAGGCGGCTTTTCTTATTAAGGTCGTAAATAAGATTGACCAAAACGCTAAACAGCTCAAAAAGGTCATGTCTTTCAAAATATATCTCACGAATCCTTCTTTGCGTTGCGCTTTGTTTTCCCCGGTTGGGGTCAACGATGACATGCTTGGTAGCATGGTTGAAACAGTAATATTCTCCCAATGGATTCAAGGCGGGAAGTCGGATTTCTATTATGCAAACTGGACTAATGGAAGAGAAAAGGGAGAAGTAGATCTCGTCTGGGTTAATCCTGCAACTCAAAAGGCATATTCTATAGCTGAAATAAAATGGTCAGATAGATATGCAAAAAATCCAACTGAGTTAAAATCTCTCCTAAAGTTCATAAATGTAAATCCTGGACTACGTAAAATAATCGTAACCACAAAATCAGAAACTGGTATATATCATCTTGAGAGAGGTAATGATATTTTATTTATTCCCTCAGCATTATATGCCCTTTGGATTGTCGATTATCTGTTTAGTCATAGGACTATCGGAATGTAAAAACAAGCACAAAATAAATGCTTGTTTTTGTATTCCGATGTATGTTTCTTATAATCAAGTATATATAATGTAAAAATAAGAAGACTGTCTAAAGCCATCATCTCAATAATGCATGAATTTTAATACCATGCCGCTCCTTCAATTTCTCCTCTTTCATCGTTAGACCTTCATCCAATATCATTCATACTCTTACCCCTTGAAAAGGATGAGAGGTGACATAGTACATGGGCGTGACAAGTATATGATTATTGGCATGGTTGATAGTTGTGGTAATGGCAAATAAGTTGGAACTGATTACTTGAGACATTTTGAGGTAATTTTTCATATCCTGTGCAGGTGCAGAGGATTACATGGCCAAGTTGGGTGAGAAATTTCAGTCGATTTTCCGTCCGTAATAATAGGTGTGCCATGTGTCCTTGGCGTATCCGTCGTTCAGCACCTGGAAGCTGTTGGCCGACGCTCCGTTGATCTTCACGGCATCGAAATACACGTTCCATGTGTCCTTGGCGTAACCGTCCCCAAGCACCTGGAAGCTGTTGGCCGATGCCCCGTTGATTTTCCTGCCGTCGTAATACACGTTCCATGTGTCCTTGGCATACCAGTCGTTCAGCACCTGGAAGCTATTGGCTGACGCGCCGTGGATCTTTTCTCCGTTATAATACACGTTCCATGTGTCCTTGGCATATCCGTAGCCCAGCACCTCGAATGAATTGCTCGATGCACCCCTGAGCTTTGTTCCGCAATAGTACACATTCCACGTATCCTTGGCATACCCGTCGCTCAGGATGACAAAACTCGATCCCGACGCCCCGTTGATCTTCTTGCCGTCGAAGAACACCTTGTTCCCGTTGATCAGATAAGCCGGCCGATGATGATTGCCGCATTGTCCGTAATCATCGTGATGACGATGCCCCTCATGACGCTCCTGTGCCGAAGCAAATCCCCCAAGGAGCACAAATGTCAAAAATAGAATGGATATAATCTTCCTCATAAGCTTTTTCTTTTTTAGACAGATTATACCTCCAAAAGTTCATTCCCTGGGCCGTTTAAAGCCCACGAGAATTGAATATTTTTGAGCGAAAGTAAATTTTCTCATTTTTCCAGAATGGAAGGATTCTCGTGAGAAATTTCCTGGTACGTTGATATTAACTTTGTTTAACATTTTTAAGCCTTCAAATTTTTATATTTTAAAAATTTTCAGGATATATAGAGAAGGCATGAAAAATCGTGTTTTTTCTCATTAAGAGGATAAACAGCGCATGTCATTAAGTTAAATATGTTAAAAATTAACAATCTATTTCTGTCAAAATTTCAAAAATTTTCTCACCGCATTTTACGGGTCCGGCCGATGGAAATTTCAGAAATAGTTTGCATACGAAATCATCAATAGAAAACTCAAGTTGAACATGCGAAAATTTACCCAATAAAACACAAAAATATTATGGCAAATTCAGATTTTGAAGAACTAGTTGAACTATTGGTTAAAGATGATGTAACCAATAGTGAAAAAGGCAGTATCCGGAAGGATCAAAGAAAGCGAGGGGAAAAGGCTCTGACATCAAAACCCCGATCGGTGCTCGAAGCATTCGAATATATCGTCGAACTATCATGTGATTCTAATCTGGACGATGATTTTTTCGAGGCTGCGACACCGCATATCCGCTATGCATCCCGAAAATTAAAGCTCTCTCCTATGCAGACAGTCCTCCTTTCCCTTTTTATAGATCGTAGTGAAGACCGTCGAATCCACCTCAGAGAGATAGCTAAGTTTTTAGGATGCAGTACCATAAGGATGCATCGTCTCTCAAGTGATATAGACATCCTTGTGGAGAAGAATTATCTGGTGCTCTCCAGATCGGATAATTCTTACCGTGTCCCGGATGAAGTAATGAAAGCCATCAGGAATAATAAGCCATACGTCTATGAGCCACCTGTGATTGGGGATCTGCAGTCGTTTTTTTATTATTTCAGCGACCTGATGGAGCAGAAGGATCACGATGAGTTGACATACGACAATCTGATCTATCGCACAAAGGATGCTCTTGAATCAATAAAAGACTCGGTGTATGTCAGGACATTGGCTAAGATTGGATTAGACGATGAAGATACGCTCCTGTTCACTTATATGGCTCATTTGTTCATCGATCAGGATGATGATTGCATCATGTTCCATCAAATAGGAAGTATATATGATGACCACAGGATTCCTCCTAAATGCAGAATTGAGTTTCGCGAAAGGATATCCCCGTTGTTCACCGAAAATCTGATTGAGTATGCGAATGAGGAGGGTATGGTACGTACCGACGCATTCAAGTTGACTGACTATGCCAAGAATGAGCTGATCTGCGAAATTGATATCATGAATACAGGACATTCTAAAAGGGATATGATAGATCACGGCTCTTTCCCGGAAAAGAATCTTATCTACAATCAGAGTGAAGGAGAGCAAATCATAGAGCTCTCTTCGATCTTGTCGGAGGAGAGATTCAGCGCAGTGCAGTCAAGGCTTGAAAAGGCTGGCATGCGGAAAGGGTTCTGCTGTCTATTTTACGGCGCCCCTGGCACAGGCAAGACTGAGACCGTGTTTCAGTTAGCCCGCAAGACCGGACGTGACATCATGCGGGTGGATGTGGACAAGATCAAAAGCTGCTGGGTAGGTGAGAGTGAGAAAAAAATCAAGGATCTGTTTACTCGTTACCGCAACATTTGCCGTGATTCGGAACTGGCTCCTATCCTGCTTTTCAATGAGGCGGATGCTGTGCTCGGTGTGCGAATGGAGGGGGCGGTAATGGCTGTGGATAAGATGGAGAATTCGCTACAGAATATTATCCTTCAGGAGATGGAGACGCTTGAGGGTATCATGATCGCCACCACCAACCTCACCGTCAATCTTGACAAGGCGTTCGAGCACCGCTTCCTATACAAAATATGTTTCGAAGGGCCTACTGTGGAAGCGCGCATCCGGATATGGAAGACCATGTTGCCGAAGTTGAGTGACGACGAAGCGAAAGTGCTTGCTGTGGAGCATGACCTGTCTGGTGGGGAGATAGAGAACATTGTGCGCAAGTATACTGTGGCTGCCATTCTCTCCGGAAATGATGGAATCGACCTCTCTGCCCTCATCAGGCTCTGCCGCTCAGAGCATATAGGTTCGTCCCATCCGCGTGTTGGCTTCGCACTGAGCGAATGATTCAAATTGTTTATACAGTGGGATATAAAAGTCTTAAAGATATCCTTCAGCAGATGTCCTGAGGATGTTGTATCTTTGCAAGTGTGATTTGAACGGCTAAGAAATAGCCATTCATAGTGCATAGTGGTCTTAAATGATAATACATAATGATAAAAAATGGAATAATATGGAACAGAAATAATTTGGCAATAAGATATTAAATGATTACCTTTGTGATGTAGAACATTTGTTCGGCAGACATAATGGCAAACACGAAAGTGTCTTACTGATTCTCCTGGATTAAAGTCTGGAAAACAATAATCATGCACAGAGGAAAAGTGGGCACTCTCGCGTCATAGATATATGGCGTGGGAGCAAGCTGCTTATCTTGTGCAAAGGTTTTTCCAGACACCTAATCCAGAAGAAAAGTGAGCCGCCCCACGCTTTCGTAATTATTAACCTCTTCTAAGGGGACAGCAAGAAAAAATTATTAACAAAATCAATAATAATGGCAAGATTTATAGGGACGCCTCAGGAATTCTATGATTTGTTTGGGGCGAGTTTATTAACCAAAGCAGTCAATGCTTATACTAAAGAATATAAGGCCATGGTGGGAAGGTGCCAGGATAAAGGTGCCAAAGGAATCGAGTGTTCCAAAAAACGACATGCTGCCCATAATCATGAAAACGGATTCAGCCGTAAAAGTATGGCAATGAAAATTCTCAACAAGTATAAGACTGAGGATGGAATGATTGATATTGATTTCTATGAATTCTTGAAAGAATTCTATGAGGCTCATAAACCTCTGCATAAGACTATTCGTGTTCTATGCTCAAAACATCATGGCGCCTATGACAGAGGAAAACATGATAATTCGGAAAATCTAAATGATACTATCTACGGCATGCCAAAAGACAAGCCAACTACTGACGGCAATTATAGTGTTGCGTATGTCCCTTCTGAGGAAGCCATAATAAATAAATTAAAGGAGGATGGTAAATGTTTCGTACATTATCACATGGCCGGAGGGGATATTGTGACTAAACCTTGGGATAATACGAAGACCGAAATAACAGAAGGAAATCTAAAAAATAATGTTGTTTCCAAAACATTCCTGCGAAAGTATCGTAAAAGAATCGAACGCATTGTAGTTTCAGTCTATGAAAACCCTGAAAATAAGGATTCTCTGAATGAGATGGAACCTAATATAAATGGGATTGGCCTTCCGACTGAGAACAACCCTTTAATTAATGATCAGGAAATTAAAACATTTCCAACAAGTGAGATAGAGATTAATAATTTAAAACAGAAAAGTATGGAACTTCAAGAAGTTGTAGATGAGATTCAGAAAGTAAGAAGACGCGTTCCTGGATGGAAGAAAAAACCGTATCAGGTGAATTCACGGATATTAAGTCTTTTCATGGAGCTGAGTGATAATGGTCAGAATGGCGTCTTCTTAGATATGCTCGAGGATGAGTTCGGAACCAAGTACCCAGGTGACGTTGAGGTCTTTAGAAAAAACTATGTTCAAATGAAAAACTTTGGTGTAAATAATCATGCTAAAGTGTTTGAGGAGGATAAGGAGAATACTGTATGTCTATGGGCGCCAGTAAAGGATTTTATAGTGGAGACATACTCTTTCTGAGTTTGTAGAAAAAATATTCATAATTTATAAAAAACGAATTAATCTTTTTTGAGAGAATTTCGTAGAAATTGAGTTGCTAATCTATTGATAGATTGGAGTATAAAAGACTTAAATGTATCCCTGCGCTAATGTGTGAGGATTTTTGTAATTTTGCGACATGGAAAAACTCAAAGATATCGAAAAAATACTCAGTAATGAGATTGAGACAAAGCATCCTTATGAGGGAGTGCCGTATAAGGGCGAAGAGTTCATAAAGTGGTGTGTGGAAAAGCGAGGAAAAAAACTCGCTACGGCGAAACGATATGTGCACGGATTGAAGATGACCTATGAACATGGCTGGAATGATAAATTGGTAGGTCTGTTTTTTAGTGTCTTTGAGGCATACGAATGTCCGGAGACGGAGTTGTATATCTATGTGGCCAGTCAGATAGCAGCCAGACTGGAGCTTGAAAATCAAATTGATGTATTGTCATGGTATGCGGAAACCGCTGATGAGGAAAGTGATTTTTCCAGGGCAACTTACCTGCGATGGCACACGGCTCTGAAAGAGTATTGCCTTTTTTTGGAATATCTCACGGCCGATATAATGATGAAAAATGGAATAGGCGGTGATAAAGATACCGGTCTGAGACCTGATGATCCTGAATTCATCAGGTTTGAGCGTGACGTTAAGCAAGAGGCTCTACGTTTATGCTATATACCATGGCGCAAGAACGGAAAACTTACAGATGAACAACTTGACAAATTCGCTATCGAGCCATTTGTAAAAATGCATGCAAATCAGCTTTCGCAACTATCATCTCCAAAGATCTATTTTCCATTGGCATCGGAGTTCAAGAAATGGCTAAAGTCACATTCTATGTCAGACAAAACCAGATATGCATACGCTTCGGCATTGAATTCCGTGTACCATTCCTTTTTCCGATATGATGATGATTGGAACAGGCTTCCCTCAATGCTTGCCGTCGTGGAGCTGTCCCAGATAAATTCTCTCAGCAATAGAATATCCATGCGCATTGAGGAGGAGGGAAAAAGTGACACCTTAAAATTAAAAAAATCGCTGATAGATTCCGCAAAGGCTTCAATTCCGGTATATAGAAATTTTCTGAAAACCATGATCGGTAATGCCACACCGAATGACTCAGCTCCACAAAGCTGGTAGGCCATCTCTTCATATCAAAAAATAATTTACGTTATGTTAGGAGCAATAGCGGGTGATATACTCGGATCGTTTTACGAACACAGTCGTTTGAAATTCTATGACATCAAGCTGCTATGTAAACGTAGCAAATTTACGGATGACACCGTCATGACCCTTGCTGTAGCTTCTTGGCTAATGACAAGTCCCGACAGGTCAAAGACTGACCTGATACGTCTGATGGTGGAATTCGGACGTGCCTACCCACGTGCTGGCTATGGGTATAATTTCAAGAAATGGCTCAATAGTGATAATCCTCAGCCTTACAACAGCTGGGGAAACGGTGCTGCTATGCGTGTCAGCCCGTGCGGGCTTTATGCCGGGACTCTGGACGAGGCTCTCGAACTGGCGAAAATTACAGCTGAGGTGTCGCACAACCATCCGGAGGGAATCAAAGGTGCCCAGGCTGTGGCAGCTGCCGTGTGGATGGCAAAGCACAGCCATTCCAAGGAAGAGATAAGGGGCTATATCACCGAGAGGTTCGGTTACAACCTTACGAGAACTGTTGAAGAGATACGCCCTGATTATATGTGGGAGCTTTCATGTCAAGGCTCAGTGCCGGAATCCATTATCTGCTTTCTCGAATGTAAGGATTACGAGGATGCAGTGCGTCTGGCCATATCGCTTGGCGGGGATGCCGATACAATGGCCTGCATCGCCGGCTCAATCGCCGCGTGTCTGTATCCTATCCCCGAATGGATTGCAAGCCAATGTGAAGAACTGCTTACTCCAGATCTGCTCAGCTGCATGCTGGCCTTCGAAGACTGTGTATTCAACCGCGACATGACCGGCTTCCTCGACATGTTTTAATCGGAAAAACTATGGAATTGTCAGTTGATTATCTTGAAAAGCGTCACCGATATTGGATAGAACGCATTGCTGCTGCCTCTATATGGGACGCAGCTAAGTTCGGGGCTGTAAAAATGATTGTCCGGAAGTATTCGAGTTCGTATGACGGTCTCTTTCACCGAAAGGTGATAAAATTACTATAATTTCTGAAAGCAATATGGAATCAATTGTGGTATTAAAAATTTTTTTGAAGGATTACCTAAAGAAAATAAAAGGGATTATTGTATCTGTTTCAGAAAGTCCTGAACAGTAACAATTTACTAGTAACACAAAGTTTCAAATGATTATTAATGAACATAACATTGTAACACAAGAATATAGATTAGAACAACTATAAAATGAAAAACGAAAAAGATACATTCGAAGAAGATTACTTCAAGTTTAACGAAGAGTATGCAGAATACCTACGCAGAAAACGTGAAAAAGAATTGGAGTTAATGGAAAAGCAACAAGAGCAAGAGGAAGTCAAAGCAGAACAAAATCGATTTCCTTCTAAGGAGGAAGATGAAGATATTGATGATAATAAATCTATTCGTCATCCTCATTTGGACGAGGAGGATACAACCGACAATCTCGCCAATCAATCGACATACAATATTGATAAAAGAGTTGTAAATCTAAGTTATGCCTTACATGAAAGCAGAAAAAGGGAACTTCAAGATCCTACCCTTTCTCAATATGACCGTATTAATAATACGCCATATTGGGCGCAAGAATTCTTGTCTTACATACATAGAAAAGATAATACAGAGGTTAGATATCCGCTTTTATATCCTGAAGACTACACTTGGGTCGAAAGATATAATAAAAGTTCAGATTTTGCAATAATGGTCGGTTTTCATGATGGGGATTCCGATAATAATTTAGAAGAACACCAGACGAATGTCGGTCGCGTGGATATAATTGATATTAATGTGGAATTTGAAGTAAACTTTCAAAAAGCCCTGGATGAATTGAATGAATTGGTGAGCTATGACAACTCGTTCAAAGAGCATTACGGAGTCATCAAATATGCCGATTTAGTTTTTTGTATTCCTCAAGCTCTAAAAGAGGTTGCAACTTCTTATGAAATTCGTCTGGTGGAATTTTTTATTAAAAGAGATATAAGTCCGCGAATTACAATTAGTTTTCTCAATGAGGATGAAACAGCTGTCTCAAAGGCTCTAATTAACATTGATATGATTCTATTTAAAGATCCTTATATCTCAAAATCTTAATTATTGCTGTATTTCATGAGGAATTGAATGTTGCAATGGCCAGCGTAATCCGGGAGCGTATAGATGCTGGAGCGATACAGCATAGGTTGCTGTTAGTACGTAAGGGGACTACTATCCGTAGTGCGTATGACCCAGACCCAATTGGAGGCGTTATGTGAAGTATATAAGTTGGAAAGGATTGATATTTAAAGTTTTTATGTGTAGATTGGTAGATAAGATAGTAAAAGTTCCATTAATTATGGCAAGTAAATAGCTGCTCCGTTATTAGAATTGTCAATACAAATAAAACTATAAATCATGACATTTGAGGAATTCATGGAATTGGCCCGTGCCACTCCGTACGCTGACAGTAAATCCGTGTTCCGCATGGATGTGCATCGTTATGTCGGTGATGGAGAATGGTTGTTTTGGAAGAAAGTAAGGCGTACCCAGACCTTCATATGCCTTGATTGGCAGAGTGTTTTAAGATGAAAGCACATAAGAAAATATTGAGAAATAAGTGATTATGGAAGGAATCGAGATATTTGGCAGAATAGTATATCCTATAACGTCAGAATCAGGGCAAAATGATTATTACAGCCACCTCAATCATTGGCGCGTATGTTACCGGAATAGTAATCCATTAATTGTTCCGACTCAAAAGGAGGCCTTGGATTATATAAGGTTGCAAGCAGAAAAGGATAATTTCTATTTCTGTGATGATGAGGAATCGAGCAGAAAACATCGCAAATTGGATATCTATGACACTCAATATGATTGGCGTCCTCAAATGTATGGAGATAATGGATCTGTAGGAATAGTCTCACCGACTGGCGAACAGTTGTTGCCAGATTCTTTTGCAGAAGTCTTTACTCAGTTTGATGCTGTAAACGGTAATCCAGTATGTATTCCGGTATCTAATGGTGATTGCTGGGCACTCGTATCGTTATCCCAGCCACATATCCTCATGACTGATTTTAAGTATAATACCATAATAACAGAACGATGGGAGAGAAGAATGTTTTTTGTGCAGGATAGGGAGACTTTGAAATGGGGCGCTTTTAAGATTAAATTCCCTTTTCTGAATAGAAAACATTATGATGACTCTTTGCCCTTGTTGGAACAACTAATGCCTATGATTGCTGATGAAATATTTGAGGATGAACTTATAACTGAGGAAGAGCCGATCACATTCTTTATGATCCGTCGCGGCGATAAAATAGGTATATTGACAGATTTCGGCTATTCCGACATTATTTATGACAAATACGAAGTTAATAATTCCAGATGCACATTCCGGTTAATCCGCCATGACCATGAGAGAGCGCGTCGGGCTGATTATTGGCATCCTGATGGAAAAGTCTTGCATTCCAATTCCCGTCGAGGACACCCTCAACGACAATAAATTTGGCAGAATCTTAAAATTCAAACGATGAAATCAATCAATAAAACTTTTCCTTTGGGCTTGTTGTCCGGAGGGAGATGGCAAACACACCTTGACGATAGTGTTGGTGACAAAATGAAACAGTTAATTATCAACGTGTTTTCCGAGAACGGCATCGAGATTAACGAGGTGTCTTTTGTCGCCGGTCCCACCGTGATCCGTTTTGAGCTTGTTGAAACAACTAAAGTTAAACTAAGAAAGATCGAGTCTTGTGAAGGCGATTTGAAAGTGGCGCTGAGTGAATATGGACCAATAAGACTTATTGCGACGAATGCTTTAATTGCTATTGAAGTGCCACGACCTGACCGTCAAATTGTTTGGCTGAGCGAAGTCCTTCACTCAAAAGAGTTTCAAGAGTCTACGGCTCGGTTGCCTGTTCCATTGGGAATTGGCACTGATAATCACCCCATAATTGCCGATTTATACAAAATGCCGCATTTACTGATAGGTGGTGCAACTGGTCAGGGCAAATCAATGTTACTCCATAACATTATCTTATCGTTAATCTACAAATTATCACCTGATGACTTGAAGTTTGTTTTGATTGACCCTAAGATGGTTGAGTTTACTGAGTATAATAAAATCAGCAAGCAGTATCTTGCATCGATAAAGGACAAGAAAGGATATGATAATAGCGTAATTACTGACATAGACAAGACAATAAGTGCGTTAAATTCGTTGTGCGAAGAAGTGGATAGAAGGTATTCGCTTTTTCGCAATGCGTATTGTCGTTCAATCTCTGATTATAATCAGAAAATTGACGAAGGTCAGCTTTCCAAAAATGACGGACATTGTCATCTGCCCTATATCGTCACAATTATCGATGAGTTCGCCGACCTGATCATGATCGTTGGCAAGGATGTGGCACTCCCCATAGCACGTATAGCCCTAAAAGCCCGTGCCGTAGGCATACATATCGTCATAGCCACCCAGTGCCCGAAGGCTGATGTGGTCACCGGCATAATCAAGGTTAATTTCCCTTGCCGTATCGCTTTCCGTGTCGCGTCAATGGCCGATAGTATGACAATCCTCGACTGTCCCGGCGCCAACATGCTTATCGGTCGCGGCGATATGCTCTTCAATAATTGCGGGTACCTCACGAGGGCGCAGTGTGCATTTATCGACACTCCCGAAATAGACAAAATAACTGATTATATCAGTAAAGAGTTTGACTATGAGTCTCATTTTCTTTTGCCTGAAGTAAAAGATGATGACGAAAAGCCAATAGAGGTAGATGATCCGAGCAAACACGACCCTCTTTTCATCGAATGTGCTCGCTTTATCGTCACTCAGGATACTGCTTCGATTTCTTCGATGCAACGACGTTTCGGTATCGGCTACAATAGGGCCGGTAAGATCATGGTTCAGTTGGAGGCCGCAGGTATAGTCGGACCGGCAATCAAAAGCAAACCGCGAGAAGTATTAACTGATCCTCAAAGTATTGAGGGCCTATTGAGCCGTGAAATGTCTGATTGCAAAGAATCCATAAGCACTAATGATTCTATAATAAGCCGTATAAAGAAGGCACTCTCAAAAATGTTCAATTTTTACAAACGTGAGTAGTAATCATCAAAATGGACGATTTGCAGTTACCACCAGTTTACCTTTTCCCTTACTCCGATTATACGGTAGTCGGAATTACAAGTTAAAAATGAAGTTAGCAAAAGAACAAGAAGCCGTATTAGAAGCAATGCTCTCAGGAGCGAATGTTTTTCTTACCGGTGAAGCAGGTACAGGAAAATCCACAATTATCAAAGAGTTTGAACGCAGAACGTCAAAGAATTGTGTTTTTCTTGCGCCAACAGGAATAGCTGCTGTGAATATAGGGGGCTCTACAATCCATAGTTTTTTTCGCTTTGCCCCGGGGCTTATGTCAGAGAACTCTATTGATCCAATAGGCAATAAAAGGCAACGTGATCTTATCCGAAGCGTTGAGGTAGTAATTATTGATGAAATTTCGATGGTCAGAAGCGATTTATTCTGGGCTGTGGATTACCGATTACGACAGATTTCACAAGGTGCAAACAAGAAAAAAGCATTTGGCGGTAAACAAGTGATCCTTGTCGGTGATTTTTATCAATTGCCTCCTGTGATAAAGTCAGAAGAGGAAGAGAGATTTATAAAAAACACCTATGGCGGAGAATTTGCATTCCAGACCGGAGCATGGGCAAAGGGAGGATTTAAATGTTTCTGTCTAAAAATTGTCCATAGGCAAGGCAACGACAGCCTATTTCTATCAATCTTGAACCATATACGCCACAATGACATTGATTCGAGAGACATTCGAGACCCTGAAAGCTCTAATGTGCTTAATGTTAAAGAGATGCTTAATATATACGCCGATATTAATCGACCTATGACGGTAAAACCTGTATGCCTTTGCACCACCAATAGAGAAGCCAATATTCTCAATGCTCTTGCCAACGAACAGTCAGATGGTGACGGGCATACTTTTTCAGCAATTGTAAATGGCATTTTTTCCGAAAAAGATTATCCGACTCCTGCAAAGCTGGATCTCAAAATAGGAACTCGGGTTATGACTCTTATCAATCATCGTACACCGGCAGGGAGGCTTGAGTTCGTCAATGGTGATGTAGGCGAAATATTAGAGTTTACACATCAATCTGGAGTTGATTCTGTCAGAGTCCGTCTCGACAATGGAAATATTGTGACGATTTCTCCGAATGAATGGAAGAACTATCAATATGAGCTGACGACAGATCCCAAAACCGGTAAAGAGAAAGTTAAGCAGAAGGAAATCGGGTCATTTATACAACTCCCACTCAAAGCTGCATATGCAATGACCATCCACAAGTCGCAGGGAATGAGTGTTGATGCTGTTCTGATCAAACTTGGCAATGGATGTTTTGCTCACGGACAACTTTACACGGCGCTGTCTCGTTGCCGAAGTTTAAAGAATCTCCGAATCGATCGTAATATCTATGCAGAAGATATAATCATCAATCCTGCTGTTGTGGATTTCTACCGCTCGATAGAAATAAAGGAAGATAAGGAAAACATTGTTAGAATGGATATCCCTGCTGAATATAAGGATGCCGTTCAGGACTTCCTGCGAAAGCTGATGGGAAAGAAGGATTCTGCAACCACATCACTGCCGAATCAACCGATTGATAACAAAATAATAAGTCATCCAGACCTTGACCATCTCGTGATCGTATATAGAAATCAGACGGGCAATGAGAAGAGCGAAGGTGGTACAGAAAAGAAGAATGGCATAGGGTTTAATAAGTTTGATACTCCGATACTGACACCAATAGCAGAAAACTATCTTGAATATGGATTCGTATTTTTAGATGACTTTGCGATTGTAGCACGTTTAATTCAAAAATACCATTCACAATGGGGTGAATAAAGTTTACCATCTATAATTTCAATACATTATCACATAAATAATTTATAGCGAGGAGGTGGGAATTTTTCATCATTTTTTCAAATTCTGATAGCGAAACTTGGGTCAATAATGCTATCTTGTTCGGGATTTTTATTACTTTTGTAAAAATATAACGTATTTACTCCTTTTCTGATGAAATTTACACTTCTTACTCTTCGATTGATTGTTTTATCCGGATTTTTGATGATGGGGATTAATTTGATGACCGGCCGTGTTTACAACGTGAGGGATTTCGGTGCCAAGGGTGATGGTTCGACACTCGACTCTCCTTCGATAAATGCAGCGATAGAAGCCGCGGCCTCTCATGGCGGAGGGCAGGTGTATTTGCCTGCAGGTACATATCTAAGCGGAAGCATTCGTCTGAAAACTAATATTGATTTGCATCTCTCTGCAGGATGTACCATTCTGGCGGCTCCGGCGGAGATGAAAGCATACGATGAGAGCGAGTCGTTCGGTGGCTTCCCTGAGTATCAGGATGGGGGACACACTTATTTTCATAATTCCTTGATTTGGGCAGAGGGCGAGACTAACGTCAGCATCACCGGTCATGGAATGATCGATGGCGAGGGACTCACGCGTAAGGACACGGAGCATGCCGGAAATGTGCAAGGAGGATCGATAGGCACCGGTGATAAGGCCATTGCTCTGAAGAGATGCCGCCAAGTGACACTTAAGGATTTTACGGTCTACCGAGGGGGGCATTTCGCAATAATTATGACGGGATGTGATCTATCCACTCTCGACAATCTTACAATCGATACAAACCGCGATGGTATCGACATCGACTGCTGTAAATTTATATCGGTGACCAATTGTAAGGTCAACACTCCACACGACGACGCTATTGTGTTGAAAAGTTCATATGCGCTGAAGGAGCCGGTGCTTTGCGAGCATATTGCCGTAAGTAATTGTAATGTCACCGGCTATAAGTGTGGCTCTCTTCTCGACGGCACTTACATCCCCGAAGAAGTAAATTGGGTGTGTGGACGCTTCAAACTTGGCACTGAGTCCAATGGTGGCTACCGCAATATATCGCTTACCAATTCTACGTTCATGTATTCGAGCGGACTCGCTTTTGAGGAAGTGGATCAGGGTGTGATGGAGAATATCGTGGTCTCCAACATCACCATGAGCCATGTGCATCATTATCCTATATATATCACTACCGGATGCCGTAACAGGGGGCCGAAGGAGGTGATAAGAAATTCCTCTGCCCGTGATATCCAGATTTCCAATGTAATTGCGGACGATTGCGACTCTATATGTTCGATTATAGTCACCGGATTGCCCGAAGAGCCGATCAGAAATGTATATCTGAACAATATACGTCTGCAATTTCAGGGTAGTGGAACAAAAGATCTCGTGAACAAAAACTATCGGGAACAAGGCAAAAATTACCCGGAACCCAAATTCGCAGGATGGACGCCTGCCTACGGCCTTTATGCCCGTCACGTCGAAGGGCTTTATATCAATGATGTAACGTTCTCATACCTACGACCAGAATATCGTCCGGCTGTTGTGCTTGACGATGTCAGTAATGCCGTTCTCCGCGGTATAAATGCCTCCGTAGAACCTGACATTGAAAAAATTGTCCTTTTCAACTGCTCTGATATTCGTGTCCTTGAATAGTCCATTCGTTATAAAAAAACTATTTTGGCACCGTACAAGATCCCATATTTTGAAGGACTCGATCTCCAATTTTCACGCTTGATTGAAAGTCGTGGTAAGCATGTATCGTTAAGAAGAGGAGAATATCTGTGCCGTAAGGTAAGCGCGATCTCATTCTTTATAATTCGTCGCTCTCTCAGAGGTTTGGACATGAGCTTATAAAAAACCTATAGTTGCCATAATTGCAATAATGAATAACTTTTTCATATAGTTGTATTATATGTTGAACAGAGCGGTAGCGCGTAATAAATTACATAGACTCACCGGGATATGAGATAAACTTATCTACGTAGGGTGCGTCTGTTTTAATCTCTATAATATTAGTGCGGAGCTATATGTTCAACATCGATAGTGTGAGGCGGCTATCCGCACGCTCTCGGCTACGCGGCCGCGAAATTCCGGTGGAGCAATCACCTCGGCATGCCCTCCGTAGCCAAGGATAAGACGCTCCAATTCATTGTTGATTACAACTTTCAGTGATATCTGAATGCTTCCGTCGCGGAAATGCTGTTCTACCTTTTGTGACTTGTGGAAGGGTTTCGACTCAACGTACGGCGCCTGCTGGCTGTCAATCTTGATCACTACCCGGCGTGCCTTATCATTTA
>CAYZPI010000053.1:0-22364 GCA_964480085.1 uncultured Bacteroides sp.
TATGTACAACTTTTTCATTATAAATATTTTAGAAATTTAATTCAACCAACGGGTAGAATAAGAAATTATTGCTACCTTTGCGCCACGTTTTGGTTCGCTCAAAAGCGATTAATAGGGAATCCGGTGTGAATCCGGAACAGACCCGCTACTGTAATTCCTCCAAAATCATCGGCTTAATGCCACTGTCGCAGCCGCGATGGGAAGGCGCCGGTGAAAAAGGGATAAGTCAGGAGACCTGCCGGACGCATTTTGTTTCAATAATCTCGTGGATTAGATTTTGAAGTGAGAAGAGAAAAAAATGACATACATGTCCAAGTGAGGGGATATGACGGCGGCATCACCGTAGATTTTCCGGATTGTAGCTACAGCATCACGCGGTGGCCTTTTTCATGTATCCATCCACTTGGCGAGTCAGGATCTCCAGACCTGAATCTTTTCCACCGTAAACCATCATTATCGTTCTATTTATTTAGGAAAAGATTATGTTCACAATGTTTCATGGCTACCATCTGGTAGAAGAGTACCACCAGTGGAAGAAAAATCACCGAAAGAATAAGAATCCCTTCGGTATCAAAGCTGTCAAGCTCTTTTTCGCCATCCTCGTTCCCCTGTTTTTCTGGATAGCTCCATCGGCTGCTTATGGTTTGCCCGGTCTGTCGCCGGTCGAGCACAGGGTGCTTGCCATCTTTGTGTTTGCCGCCCTGATGTGGCTGTTTGATGCCGTTCCGGCATGGACTACTTCGCTCGTTGTGGTTGTGCTCCTGCTCTTCTGCACGTCGAACAGTGCCTTGTGGTTCTTCCAGACCGGGATCGATGGCGAGAAGATGACCAACCTCGTCAGCAACACAGACATTCTCCATTGCTTTGCCGACCCTACAATCATGCTCTTTATCGGAGGCTTCATAATAGCCATCGCAGCTACGAAGTCGGGGCTCGATGTGAAGCTGGCGAAAGTGATGCTGCTGCCTTTCGGCACAAAGTCGGAGACTGTGCTTCTTGGATTCATACTTGTCACCGCTGTTTTCTCCATGTTCATCAGCAACACCGCTACTGCCGCTATGATGCTTACTTTCCTTACGCCGGTGCTCAACGCTTTGCCTTCCGATGGCAAGGGCAAGATCGGACTTGCACTTGCCATTCCCGTTGGTGCTAATATCGGAGGCATGGGCACACCGATCGGCACACCTCCAAATGCCATAGCCCTGAAGTTTCTTAACGACCCCAACGGAATGAACATGGGCATCGGTTTTGGTCAATGGATGATGGTGATGGTGCCGCTCACCCTCGTCCTGCTCATCATAGCATGGTTCGTGCTAAAACAGCTTTTCCCATTCAAACAAAAAGAGATACACCTCGTAATCGAGTCGAACCATAAGCCTCACTGGACCGATAAGGTGGTCTATATCACCTTTGCTATCACCGTTTTGCTGTGGCTCACTGACTCCGTGACTGGTGTCAATGCCAATGTCGTGGCGATGCTCCCCGTAGGAGTGCTGTGCATCGCGGGGATAATCACCAAACGCGACCTTGAACAGCTGTCGTGGAGCATCCTCTGGATGATAGCCGGAGCCTTTGCCCTCGGGGTGGCTATGAAGCAGTCGGGTCTCGCAGGACACCTTATCGAGGCTGTTCCATTCGAGTCGTGGTCGCCTATGGTGGTGATTGTAGGATCCGGTTTGCTGTGCTATCTCATGGCCAACTTTATCAGTCACACAGCCACAGCCGCGCTGTTCATTCCCATTCTCGCCATAGCCGGTGGCTCGATGACCGAGCAATTGGCACCGTTCGGTGGCGTATCGACTCTTCTTATTGGTGTGGCAATATGTTCGTCTGTGGCAATGGTGCTTCCAATCTCCACTCCTCCTAATGCCCTTGCCGACGCCACCGGCTTCATCAAGCAGAAATACATGGTGAAGACAGGGCTGATAATGGGTATGGTCGGTCTTCTTCTGGGATATCTCGTACTGATTTTCTGCGGAGTCAACGGAATTTTCTAATAATACATCACAATGAAAATAGAAACTGTTGGCAGTTTTCTGCCTGAAGAGTCACTCATAGATGCCCGTCGTGAATTTGATCGCGGAGCCATCGACATCAAGCGTCTTGCTGAGATAGAGGATAAATCCGTGCGCGACATTGTGGAGCGTCAGATTGCCTGCGGAGTGCCTTTTGTCACTTCCGGTGAATTGCGCCGAAGGCATTGGTCCAACGATTTCTGGTTCGGACTTGAAGGAATAGAATGTGAACATGTAGATACCGGACATTTGTATCTGCCCGTTGAATCATCTACCGATTTGATGCGCATCACCGGGCGCATAGCCTTCAATCCCACGCATCCGTTCTTCCGGGATTTCCAGTTCCTGTATGATGTGGTGGCCGGACGCGCCGGTTGCCGGCAGACCCTTCCGTCGCCGGCCAACCTCCTTCTGGAGATTTACAGTCTATCCGAAGGAAATCCGGAAAACGTATATGCGTCGAAAGAGGCGTTGATACAGGATATCGCTGAAGCCTATCGCCAGACAGCCATGAAGTTGTGCGAGCTTGGGTGCGAATCGCTGCAATATGACGACACTGCACTCGGACTTATGTGCGACGACAATTACACAAAACGTCTTCTCCAGGGTGGTGTCGACCTCATCGGACTTCATGGTGAGATTATCGATGTGATCAACGCATCGCTTGAAGGACTCACAGCCCGGATGGAGAAGTCGGTCTATATATCAGGCGGCGACAAGATTGTACCCGAATGGGAATACATCGCATATCCCGACAATATCATGCCCAAGGCCCTGTCATCCCTCGCTGTGGACAAATTCTTCCTGCCTTTCGACATTGACAACGACTATGCCTTCGAGATTCTCCGCCATATTCCGAAAGAAAAGACGATTGTACTCGGATTGTCTGATGCCCACAGTCCTTTTGCCGATGACATTGCCTCCCTGTCGGCCAAAGCAAGGTTAGTCACGAAATGGATCGACCCGGAGCATCTGGCGGTGAGTCCGCGCACTGGCTTCAAGTTGTCGAGCTATAATGAGAGAGCGCTCACATACGAGGATCAATGGCGTAAGCTTGCCGAACTAGCCTCCATTGATTGATCTCTGACTCTGGTTTAAGATTTCAGCCCCGCCGTCGCCCCTTTCTTAGTTTTTTGCCAACTCTTTTCATACCCCGGGCGACGGCGGTTTGTATTTATTTCAAAAAAGGAAGTTTCAGCAAAATTTCCGAAAATATCGCTGATTCCGAGAAAAGATTTGGAGGAATGGAAATAATGTCGTAAATTTACATCGCATTTCATAGTACGCAGTGCGGAATCACCCGGATTCTAATCTGCGTTTAAAAGGGAATCAGGTGAGAAACCTGGACAGTACCCGCTGCTGTGATTCCTACGTCCGCTGAAATGGACGTCCGCCGACCGCAAAAATGTCACTGATCCGAGAGGGTTGGGAAGGCGCGGAAGACGAAAGGATAAGTCAGAAGACCTGCTGTGATGCACCGACTGAAAGAAGCTTGCGGGACTACGAGCTGATGGTCAATGGTTTTCTGGCTTTAGGCATATTCTGCCTTCACCACCCATACATGATTCATCAATATGTCTACTACGTTTGCCCTCTTCTGTCGGCAAACTTTTTTTTGCATGTTGATGAGACCGCCATACAGCCTACATATTATCCGCGCCGCCGTGTTAGCCGCAGCCTCGCTCCCGCCTTTCCTGCTCCGCGCAGAGGGCGGGGGGGATGCTTTGCATGGCGACTCTGCTGTGGTGTTGAGCGAGGTTGTTGTGAAAGGTGCGACGCGATCAGCCATGCCGTCGCAGGTAATTGGTCCTGAAATTATCTCAGCCATGCCATCTTCATCTGTGGCTGATGCCCTTAAGTATCTGGCCGGGGTCCAGATCAAGGACTATGGTGGTCTTGGCGGACAGAAGACTGTCAACGTGCGCTCGCTCGGCTCCCAGCATGTAGGGGTATATATCGATGGAGTGCGGGTGACCAATGTGCAGAACGGCACGGTGGATCTCGGCAAATACTCGCTCTCCACTCTGGAATCGGTGTCGCTCTTCAATGCCAACAAAAGCGAGGCTCTCATGATGGCCACTGAATATGCTTCAGCGTCCACCGTATATCTTCAGACCCGCAAGCCTGACAACTCCTCGCTTCAGGCATCCGCCACCGTCGGCTCCTTCGGCACCAACAAAGCAGCGGCTACATGGAATTTCGTGGCTGAAGGCTCAAGCCCGGACGCTATCGCGGGATTCATCGACGCTGCCTACACTTATTCCAAAGGCAACTATCCCTTCAAATACAACACAGAATATGAGGACACCACCGGCCGCCGACGCAATTCCGACATAAGGATGGTCCGGGCGGAGAGCTGCCTCTTCTGGAAGGGACTCCAATGGCACACTTATTATTTCGACAGCGAACGCGGATTGCCGGGAGGCATAGTGCGCCGTCTGTCGGACGCATACACGGATGTGGGACGGGAATGGGACAGGAACTTCTTCTCCCAAATCGCCTACAGGAAGACGTTCTCCCTTCCCGACGATCATGGCCTTGCGGGAGTGAGGGGAATATTGAAATACACCAACGACTGGCTGCATTACCGTTCCGACTATCCCGATAACATTTCTGTGCATGCCAACAATAAATACCGCCAGCAGGACCTCTACGGTGCCTTCGCATCATCGTGGGAGAAGGAGTGCGCCTCCGATCTGTTGCTCAAGGTATCGCTTTCGTCGGATCTGCGCTGGAGCGACCTGACCACAGATGTGAAGAATTTCAGCTATGTATATCGTCTCGATTCAAAGACCTCGCTCGCCGCTTTCCTCGACTACAGGCATCTGCAGGTCAACCTAAGTGGACTATACACCGATGTCACTGACCGCACACGTGGAAACGCGAAACCTCTGCGACGTCTTACCTACAATGTACTCGCCTCATACGAGATAAAGGATTTCACGCTGAGGGGCTTCTATAAGTCGGTGTTCCGCGCTCCCACGCTCAACGACCTCTATTACACCCTCGTGGGCAACCGCAACCTGCGTCCGGAATACACCCGGCAGCTCGATGCGGGACTCACCTTTACGCTCCCTTCCACAGCCTCTGGTCTGGCGATGGACATACAGCTCGACGGCTACTACAACCATGTGGAGGACCGCATCGTGTGTCTGCCCTTGAAAGGCTCCTACCAATGGACGATGCTCAACTACGGCTACACTCGCTCGCTTGGCGCGGACCTTACCGCCAACATCAGTTACCGGACAAATTCCCTGTTGCTCTCTGCCACATTCCAGGACGACCGCAACCTCACCGATCCCGATGATGACTCATATAATGATTTCATCGCCTACTCACCCCGATGGTCGCTGACTGCTGTATATGCTTTCCACTGCAAAGGCTGGTCGGCTTCGGTCTCGCACATGTTCGTCGACAAACGCTATTGGACAGCCGAGAATGCCATAGAGCCGCCCCTCGACGCCTACAACTGCACCGACGCCAAGGTAGGCTACAAGCTCGGTCTGCGCCGTACGGCGAGCCTTACATTCGAGGTGGAGTGCCAGAACATTTTTGATGACAGATACGAGATAATCCAACGTTGGCCGATGCCTGGCCGGCGATTCGCTGCAACAATAAAATTCCAGATATGACATGAAAAAGAATCTTCCGATATTCGCTGCCATTGCCCTGCTGGCAGCATCATGCAGCAACGACCACCCTGTGGAGCCGCCCGCGCCGGCACCTGATCCCGGCCCGGAGGTGGACTACGACCGCCTCATCGTGTGCAACGAAGGCAACTGGCAGTCGGACAACGGCCAACTGTCGTACTACGACGGTGCCATCGGGACGCTTACCAACCAATGGTTCCGCGCCGTCAACGGCATCAAGCTCGGCGACACGCCCAACGACATCATCCAGGTGAATGATACGCTCATTGCAATAGCCGTGAACTGGAGCAACATAATACAGTACATCCATCCCGACGGCACGGCCTGTGGGGCCACCGAGAATGTGCCCAACAACAGGCGTATGTGTACGGATGGCGACTACATCTACATCACCAGCTACGCCCACCGCTGCGGCTCACTGACTTTCGAGAAAGGATACGTTGCAAAGGTGGATGTGCGGACGAAGCAGGTGGTTGCGGCCTGTGGCACCGGATGGGAGCCTGAGGGCGTGCGCATCTTCAAGGGCAGGCTCTATGTGGCGAACACGGGCGGTTACGCTTTCTCCGAGAATCACGATTATGAGACCACCGTAAGTGTGATCGACGCAGAAAGCATGCAGACTGTAGGAATCATTGACACTGGGAAAATCAATCTCTACGGCGAGATATCGCAGGCAGGGCAGTACCTTTGTGTGAACTCTCCCGGCGATTACTACAACACTCCGGCAGCTACGGTGATAATCGATTGCGAGACCCACAGATGCACCACATTCGATTTCCCATGCACCTACAACACCACCGACGGTAAGCTCTTCTATACCGTAGGCTCAGCATTCTCCTACATCACGGGAGGCTATGAGTACTATGTGAAGACCATCGACCCCGCGACGATGACCGCCACAGACGGTGTGTTCTGCTCCGCAATCACCGAGAAGCTCAAGGATATGCAGTCGCCCTACGACTTGTACCTCTCGCCCTACACCGGCTTCGTCTATTTCACCGATGCCCGCAGCTACGCCACCGCCGGCTATCTATATGGCTACCGTCAGGACGGCACCCCGCTCTTCGCCCCCCAGAAAGTTTATATCAACCCATCCCATATCCTTGCCCTGAGGCCTTAGTTACACCCCAACACAATGAGCGCCGGAGGTGCGATATTATGGCAACAACCATCGATTTCAAAACAAACAACATAAATAGAAAGAATATGAAACATCTCTCTTTTTCATCTATCATCCTAACCGCCATGGCTATTACTGCCAGCGCCCAGACCCAGCAGGTGACAGTGTTGGAGTATCATCCCGCTCCGGGACAGTTCGTCAACACTATCCCTGCCGCTGACGAGAACTCCACTCAGGAGCAACTCTGCGCCGAATGTACGGAGAACATGAATGAGGGCGGCCTCGTGCACCTCGGCACATACGGGGGCTACATGACCATGAAGTTCGACCACCCCGTGAAAAACCTTCGCGGCTCCGATCTGCGCATCCTCGGCAACGGCTTTTATTCCAACGCCGATCCTGTGTACAGCGATGAGACACTTGGCGGCAGCTTCGAGCCAGGCATTGTGTATGTGGGAGTTGGAGATGATCTGGAGTCGTGCCAATGGTACGAGCTTGCCGGATCAGAATACTACACCACCGAGATACACGACTTTTCCATCACCTACTACAAGCCGACAGCCGAGAGCGGCCCGCACGAACAGTTCTGCTCCACCTACGATGACTATATCCGCTGGGAGGCCTCGTGGACTGACAAGAACGGCGAAAGATGCGACTCCACCGGCTACCACATGAAAAATTCCTTCCACAACCAGAGCTATTGGCCACACTTCGAGGGTAAGGATCAGCTGACGTTCAGTGGAGGCAAACTCCCCAACAACGGCATTGACCAGTCGGGCGAAGGCACCTACTGGGTGCTCTACCGCTACTCGAAGGACGCATACGGATATGTCGATGCTTCTCTCAATACCGACGATTATTCCACCTTCGACATCGACTGGGCTGTGGATGAGGACGGCAAGCATGTGGATCTTCAAGAGGTGAACTATATCAGGGTGGTGTGCGGCATCTTCCAATACTGCGGCTGGCTGGGCGAGACATCCACCGAAGTGGCTGGCATGGAAGACCTTCACCTTATCCCGGGCTATGACGACGACCCAATCATCATTACTCCCCGCGAACCTTCGGGCATTATCGCCCCGGAGCGCGACCCTGCCAGCGACGGCAAATTCTACGACCTGACAGGCCGCGAGGTCCTGAATCCACGCGTCGGCCTCTATATCCACAACGGCCAAAAAATCTACATAAAGTAATATTTTTAATTAACCCTATTTATTAACTTTTTAACAAACTAACCACATGAAGAAGCTATTGCTTTTCATCGCGCTGTTCGCCTTCACTCTGAGCGGAGCGGCGCAATCCATCCACAAGGTGCAGGGAATCCCGCGCACCGACCTTAAGGCTCCTCGACTGGCCAGTGTCCAATCTGAAGTGACCCCGGATATTGATTTCGACCAAATCAATGCCTGGGTGGGAGAAGGTGATAAAAAAGCCGCTCTTGCCGTGAAATGGCATGATGAAAAGGGTTTCAGCAATGTCTATGTCTGGGGATACAGATGGGACAAGAACACTGTGCGCACCGGCGCCGACATGATCGCCCAGATCGCGAAGGAAGACCCCCGCTTCTACTATCTCGTGTACGGAGGCACATGGAGCTATACGGATGAAACCCGCACCGACAGGATCTATACCGGCGATGCCATCGGAGGGATAGGCTTCTCCGAGACCGGCAACCACAATGACATCAAACTCGTGCTTGGCGACAAGAAGTACGATCTTATCCAGGGTGCCGAACATACCAACGCGTATAATTTCGACAGCTGGACCACAACGGCAACCGGCTTCTGGAATTCCGGTTGGTACACCAACGGATATTGGAGCTATTGGAATGCTCCTAAAACCACAACATCATATACCTATGCCTCAACTGGTTGCTCAGGCAGAGTTTTGTCGAATGGCTGTGTCGACGGCTGGGTGTTCGCATCCGATTTCGACTGGGGCGCCGACATGAGCGGTGAGATAGTATATGTCTCCGAGATTCCCGCAGCAAAAACCGCAGCTCCCAAAAAGAGCGCAGTGGCACGCTCGGAGTCTGAGGGCCAGACACACATCGTAACCACGGATGAGGAATGGGTGGAAGCCCTGGCTAATTTTGCCGACGGCGACGTCATCGAGTTCGATGAAAGCCTGCGAGGCCAGGAAATCGTATCCACAACCCCGTATACCAGAGTCGAAGGGAAGAAATTGACTATAATTGGCAACGGAGTGATTCTCAAAAATTTCGCCGGCTTGGGTTTAACTGAAGATGCCGATTGCACGCTAAAAAATATCATCTTTGATGCTCCGTCAGAAAGTGTGCTTAGCGCATTTAGCCGTAATAACAAGTTTGCTGATATCACTATGGATAATTGTGTGGTTAAAAATTACGTCGGTAGCGACCCTGTAGTTGATGTATACAATACTAAGCGTGTTGACCGTCAATATAACATCACAATCAGCAATTGCCTCTTTGAGAATAATGTTCTGCTTGATACAGATGGTGGTATTTATTGGGATGATCAAGTTTCAATAGCCGGTTATAAGAGTGAGGACAAGGATCTTAAAGCTGTGTTGGTAAATAATACGTTCCAGGGCAACACTGCTGACACCGGAAGTTGTATCCACATTGCGAATCATATCGAAGCAATACTTGTAAACAATGTATTTGAAACGAATACAAATATGACGTCTTCGAGTTATGATTTAAAGATTGATATATCAGCCGACGATCCATCCGCCTACTTCACCTCAGGCTACAACGTAATCTCGGGCACTATCAGCGAATTCTATCAGGAGCATCTTGCCGACACCGACACATGGGCCACCGACCTTGAATTTTCCCTCCTGTCGAAAGGCGGCAAATGGTATGTGGTAGAAGATACCCCGGCTTACATGCACCTGCCCGCCAACACTGTAATTGAAGGAGTGACTTTCCCGGAGACCGACATCTACGGCAATGTCATCGACTATTCGAAGGCAACAAACAGCGGATGCTCGCAGCTGGTGTATGAAGCAGCAGACATCATCGACTACACCGCCGGAACATTCATTCTCAACGAGGACTGGTACGGACACCAGAACTCAACAATCAACTTCCTCACCGACGGCGGAGAATGGGTGTATCGCGTGATCCAGCGCGAGAACGAGGGCGTGCAACTCGGCTGCACCGCCCAGTACGGTACGATCTACGGCGGAAAGATGTACATCACCTCAAAACAGGAGAAGGATCCGGGAGCGAAGGTGGAAGGTGGGCGACTCACCATCGCCGACGCAAAGACCATGAAGGTGGAGAAGCAGTTCCAGACCATCACTGCCAACGGATTCACTGGCCGCGCTGATGGCCGCGCCTTCCTCGGCGTGAACGAGCACAAGGGCTACATGAGCACAAGTAACGGCATCTTCATTCTCGACCTCGACTCACAGGAATTCACAGGCTATATCAGCACCGGCAATGACAACGACCTGTACACCGGACAGGTGGGCAATATGATCCGCGTGAACGACTATGTGTTTGCCAACCATCAGAGCCAGGGTCTGCTTGTGATCGATGCCGAGTCCGACGAGATTCAGCAGACCATCCTGGGACCGGACGATGCTAAGATCAACACATTCACTCTTGCAAAGGACGGCAACCTCTACCTTATGACAAGCAAGAACCTCCTATGTCTCGACCCCGTAAGCCTTGAGTACACCGTGGTTGAACTTCCCGAGGGTACCAAGCTCACAAGCGAGGGTTGGGGTGCTTGGACTCCGAGCACTTTCTGCGCAAGCACTCAGCAGAACGCCATCTTCTGGGGCGCCGGTTCGGGCTTCGCCGGTGCCAACAAGGTGCTGAAGTACGACATCGACAAGAAGGAACTCTCAACTTACTTCGACCTCAGCGACTCGGATTGGATTATCTACGGTTGCTCGTTCCGCATCAATCCCGTCACCGACGAAGGCGTGGTAAGCCTCTTCAAGAGCTTCGGCGATCCGACATACGTGACCCGCAAATATGATGCCGCTGGCGAGATGGTGGCTGAATATGCGATGGAGAGCAACTACTGGTTCCCGTCGATCCCCATCTTCCCCGACAATGCCGCTCCTGTGGTGACAGGCTCTGAGACACTTAACATAGCCGAGGATGCCCACGAGGTGATTTCCCTGGCTGATTTCGCCACCGATGCCGACAATATCGATGCTGCCATCGTGAAGTCGATCAAGTCGGTCAGCAACCGCAGTGTGGTATATGCCTCCATCGTCAACGGTGACCTTGTAATTGTGCCGCTGAAGAAGGGTACCGCCACCATCACCATCCAGGCCAACTCCAACGGTGGGCTCGCCGAAGGCGACATCATCATCGAGGTGACAGGCACATCAGGCATCTCTTCTGTCGATGGTGAGAATGCTGCGGTAGAGGGCACATATTCGCTCGACGGCAAGATTGTAGGCGGTAGCTACCGTGGTGTTGTGATCATCAGGATGAGCGACGGTACATCTCGCAAAGTGATCCGCTGACACTTTCACATAAAATAAGGTGCGCCATATCTTTTTGTGATATGGTGCACTTTTTGTAAAAACAATTCCAAATATTTTGTAATCTGACAAAAGACTTATATCTTTGCATAGACTATTGTATTACAGATATGGATATAAGCGCACAAATAATAAAGGAAATGAGTATTATTGTCGAAGATGACAGTGCTATGAACAAATTGTTGGCATACGTAAGGAAACTTGCCAGATCAGTACATGAAAAAAAACATGGAGACGATATCACCGAACATATTGCCAATGGTTTGCGACAAGTCAAAATGGCAAAGGAAGGAAAAATAGAGCTCAATTCTTTAGATAATCTTATAGATGAATTGGAGAATTAGCACAGTTCCTGATTTTGACAGGGAGGTAAAACGATTGGCAAAGAAATATCGTAGTTTGCGATCGGACTTAATGCAATTACAGAAAGAAATCCAGGAAAATCCATCCGGGATGGTTTGTTCCCGGATGGATTTTCTTATTATGGTTTTAGGACAGTATTTCGTGTCGCTTCTATTTCCTTACCACTTTTCCATCGACGATGTAGATGCCTGATGGAAGGTCTTCGTAGCGGATGTCGGCGGGATAACGGAAACCGCTGAGGCTGTAGATGCCGGTCACTGTGTTCTTTGGCTCGTCGGCGGTCACGTCGGCGATACCGGCATGGTCAACTCCGCCGAGACCTCTCACCACTCCGGCGTAGGCATGCTTGCGGTAGAATGTACCGTTGGTCCAGATGCCCACGGGGGTGTTGGCGCGCCATCCGCTGTTGGCGGGAGAGTCGGTCGGACACCAGAAGCAGATGCCCCATTGCTGCTCAGGCGGAATCAGGCGGAAATATTCCTTGATGATCCACTCATAGTAGTCGGCCATGTTCTGGTGCTGCTTCTCAGTCATCTCTCCGGTGGGAACGTCCCTGCCGCTTGCATTGACGTAGCCCATGTCGAACTCGCTCACACGCACCAGTTTGCCCGACGCAGCCATGAGCTTGAACATATTGGTGATGGCGTTCTTCTTGCTGTTCTGTGTGCCGCTGTTCTCATAGTAGGAGATATGCATCTGGGTGCCTATGCCATCGATGTAGGTCTCGCCGTCAGCTTCCCATTTCTTGATCCAATTGATGAGCGATTTCAGTTTCTTGTTGCCGTCCCAGTCGCTTTCGAGGTTATAGTCGTTGATGAAGAGCTTTATATCCTCAGGACCGTACTGTCGGGCATATTTCACGGCGCAGCGCACATATTCAAGGTCGCCCATGTGATCCTGCCAGTAGAAAGCGTCGCCTCCAACATCCCAGGTGGCATCGCCATTGTACCCTTCCGAGTGCTGCAGGGTGTAGTTGCCGCTGCCGTCATTGCCGCCGCCTGAGATTGCCTCGTTGACCACATCCCACGCCTTTACCTTGCCGTCGCAGGCGTTCATCATGCCTTTTATCCATTTCTCCATGGCTCCGCTGAGTGCTTCCAGTTTTTCTTCCCTGGTCAGTGGTGTGCTATGCGGAAGCAAAAGGTAGAAATCGCTCTCTTCCACCTGGGGGGCTGTGATTGCCCCGGCATTCTTCTTCATCTTGAATGACGAGAGGTCGTCGCTGTCGATGGTGCCGTTGGCTATCTTCTCCTCGCCGTTGATTTTAAGGCTGATGTTGTCGAGGTAGTAGATGTTGGCGTCGGCAAGTTCGCTGAGATTGAAGGCTATGGATTTGCCGCTCTTGGCGAATTTGCCCGTTGCCTTTACTGTCTTCCAGTCTGTGCTGAAATCGATGTTGCCAAATGCGTTGTAGTCCACGTAATTACCCGGATCGTTGTGTATCTGTGTGGATGCCTTCGCAGGTTTGTCGGCACGTACCTCGGCGGTGAATTCATAGCTTTGTCCGGCGGTGAAGGGTGAGGTGGTGATTATCCAGAACTGGTTGTCCCACACCTCCGATTTCTTGGCTCCAGCCTCTACCTTGAGGAAACGACGTTTCTCATCAACCTTCATCGCTCCCACCTGTTCCATCACCTTGATGCTGCGGATATAGATGTCGCCCACGAAATCGCCGCACTGCAGCAGCATGAATGGATTGTTGATCGGACTCTTGTATGTCACTTCCACCTCCTGCCAGTCGGTGGTGAAATTGAAGTTGGTGTTGCTTCCCGAGCCCCAGTCGCCGAGCTTGGAATGCATTGTGCCGGGTTCGCTTCCCTTTATCTCATATACGAACTTGTAGGTCTTTCCCTTCTCTGTGGGAATGTTGTCCCATGCCACGAATTGCACCTCCCAGGAGTTCACCTTTTTGGTGGTGTGGATGTTTAGTCCGTCGGCAGCGGAGAAATTCAGCGAGAATCCGTACTGCGACTTGTCGGCCGTCCAGCCCACATTCTGCTGTGTGCGGAAATCCTTCGACCCGGCCACCGCGTCCACTATGGTGTCGGGATTCTCAAAAGGCACGGGTGCCTTGTCCTTGATAAGACCGCGGAGCCAGCCGTTAGGCTGCTGCGAGTGCCATGCGAGGGTGTGGCCGTACACATTTATGCCGGCTTGCTCGGCAGCGTTGACGTATCTTGTCACGGTGGAGAAATTCATATCACCATTGTTGTTCACGCAGCTCGCCATCTTCATGGCGTTGCCGGCTACAGTTTCGGTGAAATTGTCGTTGGTTAGGCCCTTCACCGAGGAATTGCTCAGATAGTCGTTTACAGTTGTGCCTGTTCCAAGCTTGAAATTCGGATACTTGGAATAATCGATATAATTCTTGAGGGGAGCAAACTCCTTTAGGTAATCATAGTTGGGATCATTTGGATTGCCTTGCTCGTAGTTCTTAAGCGTCTGAGCCGACATTAATAGGGCTGGAAGCAAGGCGAGTGTAGAGAGAAAAGTTTTTTTCATGTCTCAATAAGATTTCATTTTATTTGTGCAAAAATAAGAAAAATTTTGATAACAACCTACAATTCGTCTTATTTTGCCAATTTTCTCTTTTTATTTGTTAGGGTGTGCAGTTTGATGTACTCCCTTTTGGATAATTTTAATATATGTAAAAGACATATATTCAAGTGTATGCATTTGTGTTTCAATTCAATTTCCTGCTGCAGCGGATTATCATGAATGTCGGCATCGGAGCGCCGGAGGCGCGTTGGTTGTGGGTAACCCCAGGTGGAGCGCGAAGCGCGGAACCTGGGGAAAGGAAATCTCTTCCTCCAGTGAGCGCCGGAGGTGCGATATTGTGGTGACATAATTGTCATGAACAAGTCTCAAACTTCTTTCATTCAACTGTTTTATACCACAATATCGCCCTTCCGGGGCTCAACTGTCTATTACTGTCCATACCCCACTTTCCGCTGCGCTCCAAGTGGGGTTACCCATAACCTTCGCCCCTCCGGGGCTCTGTGGATACTATCTTCAGTGACGAAAAATTAGAACATGGCGGATGTTTTTTTATCAAAATCGAGTGCATCAAACTAAACACCCAATTTATTTGGTGTTGTTGGAAATATTCACTAATTTCGTGTCACATAATTATACAAATGATATTCTGAAATTTAAAAAAATAAAATTCAATTGTATGAGATACCTGATTTCAGTGATATTTTTGATTGTTTCGAGTGTTGTAGGATATGCCGGACACACACGTCTCATAGTTACATCGGACATTGGAGGATCCGATCCTGACGACCAAGAGTCTTTCGTGCATTTGCTCGTTTCCCTTGATGAGGTTGATCTTGAGGGTTTCATCTTTCAGCATGCGTGGGTGCCGTTCAATAAGGGCAACGAGGTGACGGTCGTAGACAAGGTGCTTAGCTCTTATGGTCAGGCTTGGTCTAACCTGTGCGCTCATTCTCAAGGTTTCCCCTCGGAGGGGGAGATAAGGGCGAAGGTGAAGCATGGACAGGTGGACGCAGGGATGAAAGGAGTGGGGGAAGGTCTTGATTCTCCCGGTTCAGATCTAATTATCACAACGGTCGATATGCCCTATGAACGTCCTGTGTGGATAGCGGCCTGGTCAGGGATAAACACGCTCGCTCAGGCTTTGTGGAAAGTGAGGAATACAAGGTCGCCCGAAGATGTGGATAAGTTTGTGAAAAAAATCAGGGTGTACGACATCTTGGGTCAGGACGATGCGGGAGCATGGATTGTAACAAACTTTCCCGATTTGCTGTACATAAGAAACAAAGAGGTATATGGCTGGGGTCCTGATGACAAATGGATCAAAGAAAACATACAGTGTCGAGGTGCGCTTGGCAAGGAGTATCCCGACAGGATTTGGGCTTCCGAAGGCGATTCGCCATCGTTCTTATATATGCTTGATAACGGATTGAACAGTCCGGAACATATAGATTGGGGAGGATGGGGAGGCCGTTTTGATCCTCGACCGGTTGAAGATATACGTTCGATGGACTGGGTGAAAAAATCCGGTCTCAGCGAAGAGGCTTATGATCCATATTTCATGTTGGCCAGCGCTCCCGAAGGCTGTGGAGCTATCAACAAATGGCGAACTGACATAATGAATGATTTTGCCGCCCGCATGATATGGTCATGCACCTCTCAATTCAATGGAGCTAACCACCATCCGGTCGTATGCGTAAATGGTGACATTTCAAAAGAGCCGATTTACATTACCGTAACCCCCGGACAGGCTATTAGCCTGGATGCGTCTGCCAGTCATGATCCCGACGGAGATTCTTTGTCGTACGACTGGATTTACTATCCCGAACCAAGCACCTATATGGGAAATATTGATCTGGCAGCAGAGGGTTCTGTGATTAGCATTGACATTCCCGACGATGCCGCCAATTCAACAATGCATATCGTTCTAAGAATCTCTGATGACGGCTTTCCGTCTCTGTCATCATACAGGCGAGTCGTGCTTCAATGCACACAATGACAGATTATTTGTTGGCGAGGCTTGAATAGGTGGCGCCGAGGGTATAGAAGGCTTTTTTGGGAATCCATGGGGGCATCTGTGTAGATCTTGAATCATCCGATCCGAAGGATTTCACGAGCGAATATGAGATCATGTCCATGTCGACACCTGTCTCACTGTAGGGATATACAGGAAATTTAAACACATAGATGAAAACTCCGTCGGCTCCATCGGCGGCTGACAATAATTCCACCTGATGCTTCACATATTCAGCTTGTTCGGTTTCGCTTCTTTCCGGTGCTGTCCCTCCCTCATATATGGCATTTCCATCTGTATCTATTCCTTGGAAGATCGTAAAACCAACGGATCCTTTCAACGCCGCTCCCTTGTAAGCGCAGCAACCGGTCTCAAGAACCACCACAGGTTTGTCCCCCTTAAGCCTATTTATTACATTCATGTACTCTTCGTCCGTTTCGCCCTGCTGATAGTGATCTAAGGCAATAATGTCAAAGTTGGTCCAGTCCACCATTTCCCACGTGCCGGAAGAATAAGTCACAGGTCCATCGAACCCATTCCTCACTGCCTTTGAGATAGCTCCAAGAATCTCATTAAGTCGAATATTGCTCTCCTGAAACTCATTCCCGACATTTCGGTCACCAGAGGCAAATCTCGAACCAACCTCCGACAGCCAGTGGAACCGTTGGTCGAAAGTGTCGCCCGGTATAGCTCCTTTCGAGAAAATGGAATATTCGCAACCTGTTACCATCGTTATCTCCACTCCCTCATTTTTAAGTTCCTGGGCCATCTTGGCTGCTTCTGCCATATAGGCAACTGTCTCATCCGGCCCGGCTCCCATCATCCATGGATTAAAGAAAACCTTGAGTCCGGCCTTATGCGCGATGCGTGAGGCTGAAGCAAGTCTCGATAGATCTTCTCCTTCTATCCTCACGGCGTTGCAACGAAGTATATGCGAGATCACGCTCATGTCGTATTCCACCTGAATAGTGTCGAAATTCTTGACGGATAACTCCGAGCCACTGAAATTCAGACCGACATCATATACGACTCCGTGTAGAAATTCAATATTCCGGGCATTAACGTTAGCACTCATTATAAGCATTAATATGATAATTAGACATTCGGTTCGGAGTCCAGGATAAAAGATTGATTTTGCCATGATACGAAGGTACGGTATGACTGTGGATTATTCTATACCGCAAAAGTAGTAAAAATTTCGCAATTTTTATTTGCTTTTGAAATGATGATGATTGAATAAAGTCAAGGAGATGCTGAAATGGCATTGTCAACCTACAGGAGATTCGTGCTGCAGTGTCGCTAATGAGTGTGCTCTGACCGGAAGCAAAGAAGCCATACCATCATCACAAGGAATGCGTATCCGGCGAAAATCAGCCATGGATAGGTCCAGTCGCCCATGAAAAGACGCATGGATATTCCGGAATCAGGCAGGGTGACCATTTGCCACCTGCACCAGTGGTTGACGACAGACCCGGCAATGATGGTGCCGGTAGTAGCTCCAATGCCGTTGCTCATGAACATCATGAGTCCTTGTGCGAATCCCTTCATCCCTGCCGGTGCGACCTGCTGGATATGGAGATGACCGGCTATGGTGATGAAATTGAACGCGATGCCATACACTAACATTGACCCAATGAGCAGCCAGAGACCGCTTCCAGGATTTCCTATCCCCAGCATCAGGAAACGCATTGACCATGCCAATAATCCGGCGGCGTACACCCAACGTATTCCCCTCCATTTCAGTGATATGCCGACCAAGAGAATGCACGCAGCCTCGGAAATCTGCGACAGCGAGAAAAGCATCGTGGCATTCCCTGATGCCAAAGTTCCGGCATATTCAGGTTCTCCCACGAAATGGGAGATGAACGGAGTTGCAAAACCATTGGAAATCTGAAGGCACACTCCGCTGAAAATCACAAATATCAGGAAAACGGCGATCTCGCGCTTACCAAACATCATCTTTATTGCTGCCGGCAAGGAATGTGATTCCTGGTTCGTAGCACCGGCAGGCTTTTTGCTGACTGCCTTCGGGAGAGTAAGGGTATAGAGGGCGGTCAGCAGTCCCATCACTCCGCTGCATAGGAGCTGCATCGCATTGTATTGGAACCTGAGATGTCCGATGTCCGCGCTGTCGCTCAGAGTGAATCCTAAAGTTCCGTCATGCCAATATGCTGAGTTGACGAACCACATCGCACCCACAAATCCTATCGTTCCCCAGATTCTTATGGAAGGGAAATCGGTGACGGTGCTGTGTCCAGATTGCGTCAGCAAGGCGAATGTGGCGGTGTTGGCGAGAGCCATGGTGGGCATGTACAGAGACAGGAACAGAAGATAGAGCGGATAGAACACTCCAAATTCAAGTTGAGGATGAGTCATGCCATAGCGCCACATCATCAGCATGACTATCGCAGCCAGCAGATGGCATATTCCCAACAGTCTCTCGGGACGTCCCGTGCGGTCGGCGAGACGTCCCAGGAGAGAAGGCGTGATTATTGACACAAGCCCTATGGCGGCATAGAACCATGCGATATCGCTACCGATTCCTCCGGCACCGAGGAATTGACCGAAGCATGTGAGGTAGCAGCCCCATACTCCGAATTGAAGGAAATATAGCAACGACAGGCGGGCTCTCATAAGCAAGTGAGCATCAGAATTTGAATTCCACTCCGCCCATCACCGTAGTACCCGGCATCGGGCATCCATACATGACCTCATATTTGCTGTCGGTGAGATTTTCGGCCCGGACTGATAATGTCACCGGCACGGCACCTTTCATCGTGTAGGCAGCGCGGAGATTCAGCAGCGTATAGTTTTCCTTTGCCCCGTCGGGAGCACCGTTGCGCATACGCCAGATGTTCATCTCCTCGAGTGTGAAGCTGAAATCGCCAGGCGAATATGTTATCTCAGCATTGAATTTGTTCTTGGGAGCATAGAGGATGTCGGTGTCGGTATGTAGATACGACCACGAACCGCTTGCCTGAAGATTTGGTAGGATGCGGTAGGCTGCCTCCACCTCGAAGCCCTTGTTGTGAAACTCGCCGGTGTTCATCCACTTGTTCCTGCCGTCCACCTTCACCATCTGTATGGTGTTCTTGCCGTCGATATAGAATATTGCTGCTCCGAACATCAACCTGTAGTCCAGCAGATGCTGGCGGTAACTTATCTCGTAATTGAGCATATACTCCGGCTTCAAGTCGGGGTTCTTCGGCACATAGAGATAGAGTTCGCGGATATTGGGCGAACGGAAACCCTTGCTGAATGAGGCCTTGATCTGTGAAGCAGTCGCAGGTTTAACTATGAATCCTGCCTGAGGTACCCAGATGTTTCCGTAGGTGGAACCATGTTGCAGGCGCACACCGGCGTTGATGTTGAGCACATCATTCAGGAATCCCTGCTGCATCATCACATATCCCGCCACCTCGTTCACCTTATGCCTGTCTTCGGAGGAACGCACCGACGGATCTGCCTTGTCTGTGTTCCAGATATGACCGCCCCAGTGCTGGAAATCGATGCCGGCGGATAGCGTATTTGCTGTCCAAAGATATAGCGATTCATACGCTGTGAAGCCCATGTTGAAATCGGTGGAATGGAATAGATACGTGCGCGGTGTGGCACCGGGAGCGTTGCCGTCGTCGACATCGTGGCTGCCCCAGTTGATGTATCCCTGCACACCGCCGTCGCATTTGTCATAAATGTTCTTGATATATACGCCTCCGGTACCGCGAGAGATATCGGTCCACATATTTTCGAGTGGCGACTGGATCGTTCCGGGATTGTTGGCGTGGCTCTGGGTCATGTCGAGCATTCCTGCCACATTCCAATGTTGGGAGGCAGCATATTTTAGCTGCACGAATTCGTTGGCAAGCCAGAATTCACTGCCGGCACGGTTGCCGTTGCTTCGGTCGAGCTGACCAGACAATGTGGCGGAAAATTTCCCTTTCTTGTATCCTGATGACAGGGCGAAATCCTGGGTGTCGTAAGATCCGAACATTGCACGGGCGCGTCCTGTCAAACCGTCGCTTTTCTGTGTCTGGGTGACAATGTTGACCGAACCGCCCATGGCATTGGAGCCGTAGAGCAGCGACGACGGGCCTTTTACTACCTCGACTCTCTCCACTCCGTTGGCCACATAAGTGTCGGCAAGGCTATGTCCGAACACTCCGGCCCATTGAGGCTGTCCGTCGATCATGAACAGTACCTGATTGCCTTGGCCCACACCACGTATGTTCACCATACCGGCGCTTCCGCCCGATACTCCATAGCCTGCGAAACCACGCTCAGCCACAAACAGCCCCGGCACTTTCGACACAAGCACGGGCAGCAACGAGCTCTCGCCAGACTGCTGAATCTCTTCGGCTGTCACCTGAGTGACGTTCAAGGGTATGAGATCTACATCGGTCTTTAGCGGAGCGGTGACCACAACCTCATTAAGGCTCATGGTGTCGCGGAGCGACTCAGCGGCCACCGTGCCTTCGGCGCACACGGCCAAAGGAAGAATAAACATCATTTGTCTTTTCATCTGTTAGTGCATATAGATTGCGATAATTGAATTTGGTGGCAAAGTTAATGAAATGTTTTGAATATTCACTAATTTTTAGTTAACTTTGCGTAGTAATTCAATGAATCATCACTATATTTCAATATGACTCAATCTGAAATTGATTTTTTCGACAAGCTTGCTCCCGAGTGGGATGCCAATGAGGTCCGGTCTACGCCCGAACGGGTGTTTTCCATTCTCCGGAAACTTCCAATATCCAAAGGTATGAGTGTCCTCGACCTGGGCACCGGCACCGGAGTGCTTGTGCCATATCTCAGTGATATCGTAGGGACTGATGGACATGTGACGGCTGTTGATCTTTCGGAAGGCATGCTGTCGCGAGCCAAAGAAAAGTATGGTCATCTGGGTAATGTGGAATTTCTTCGGCTGGATTTTGAGGAGGAGCAGATTCCAGGAGTGTATGATGTGGTGCTTCTGTATTCAGTGTATCCCCACCTTCATTCCCCGGCAGCTACTATGGAATGGCTGTTCAAGATGAACATGTCACCCGGTGGGATAATTGTCATAGCCTTCCCCTGTGACGAAAAATTCATCAACGATATCCATCACGAACGTAAGTCGGAGAGCGACCATCTCCCCCCGGCGCCTGATCTCGCCCGTATGATTGACAGTTGGGGGCTCAAGGCCGAGGTCACTGCCTACGACAGCGATGAATACATCATCCAAGTCTCGCAGCCTAAGCTTGGTTGATAATGTCTGTGATTTGCTTGGGATTTTGCTGTGTCTACAGCTGACAATCGTCGGTGTAGGAGATGCCGTTTCTCAAAAGTAACTCCTTGAGAACTAAGTTTTCCCGGCGCAGCCGATCTACCTCGTCGCGTAGGTTGTCGACGCGTTCCGACAGGCGGTCGTTCCTGTGCGTGAGGAAATCGATTCTCTCCTCCGTTTCCGTATCGTGATTGCCATGTGCTTTGTCACGCTGATGGGCGAGTTCGTGGAAATGATTGAGCAACTGCGTGATGGTATCGGTAGGGTCCGTTACATGGGTATGAGGGGGCACCACCACTTCAGTCTCGTCATCCACCATATAGTCATCGAAACTCTCCAGCTCGAAAATCTCTTTTATTTTCTCCAATTTTTCCTCTGGCAGGCGACTTTTGCCGTTCTCAATTGCCGACAGAAAACTGGCACGGACCTGAAGAAGATCCGCCAGTTCTTTCTGGCTCATTCCCGCTCTCTTGCGGAGCTTTACCAAATCTAATCTGCTCATCGTGTATCGGGTTGGTGGATTATAGTTGCACGGATTATTTCATTGTGCAAATGTAATGAAATTTTCTTAACATTCAACCCTTACGGCATTAATATTTCCGAGGAGGACGACTTCACCGTTAAAAAAATATTACGATAGGAATCTATACTTTTGTAAGTAAAAAAAGACAGGCGTACCATAAGGATGCCTGTCTTTTTTATATGTGTGCCGAAATATTATTTCGAGCCGATGTTGTCGGATACTGTCAAGCTGTAGCGGCCTTTTGCGCGACGGCGTGCGAGTACCTTGCGGCCGTTGGCGGTAGCCATTCTTTCGCGGAAGCCATGCTTGTTGACTCTCTTGCGATTGTGGGGTTGGTAAGTTCTTTTCATTGCCTGGTTCTGTTTTAAGAGTTAATGGATGTGCATTAAGCGTTCTTGACCTTTACGCGGCGCTCTTTGATAC
>CAYZPI010000054.1:0-22078 GCA_964480085.1 uncultured Bacteroides sp.
CATCGTCAATTAGGTCAAGTGAAATATGCATTAATTTAATTCAACCAACAGGTATCTGTATATATAAAAAAACGTGAGAGTCGTTTTTCGGGGTATATGTGTCTGTCAAAGTTATAAAATTTGATTTTTCTATCGTATGTTGTAGAAATAGGATTATTATCTTTAGCTCCCAGTGATTCAGTTAATTGTTGTTCTAATGCATCATACTCATTATAGACAGGAATTTCAATGATTGGCACTCCTGAAGAAATTTTTTCAGGAGTGCATTTATGGGTTACTACGATTTCCAAAAATAATGGCATATCTTTTGGCCTTTTAGAATTCGAAAGTTTAAGGTCTGCTTTAAATCCTCCGTAGTAACCTTCTATTTCACATATATCGTAATCCTTTTTTAGATCAATTGTATGCAAAAAATTTTTTGTATTGCAGGTGTTGTCTCTTAAAGGACAATCGGATTTTTCACAACTTTGTGTGACATTATAGGTAACATTAAAAGTTGGATGATGATCAAATCTACATTTGAGAAGGAGTTTGCTAATCTTATGAAGATAACTTTCGTAGCTGCACGAATTCCCTTTATGCCTAAAATGATGTTCTTTTTTATTCCCCAGAACAGCACTCATTTCTTTGCCACATCCTGGACAATAATATTTTGTACGGTTCGAGAAGGAGATCTTTGAAATATCAACTAATATGCCATTAGTGTCGTTGGCAAATAAATATTGAACCATTCTTGAATGTTTTTAGTGTAATGATTTAATAGGAATTATGCCTCTTTCTTTTGCATCCATTGACCACTGTACGTGCCACACGTTACCGTTGAGTGTGTCGAGAAGTAAGAAAGTCCATATATTGGTGGTAGGATATAATGCAAATTGACCCGGTTTACCGGAGGTGACAAGTTCGGTGCTATTTAGGTTCACTTCAAACTCATTGTCATCCATTGAATACTGTACTTGCCAAATCTTACCGTTACGTGTGTCAAGTTTTAAGAATGTGAACACATTAGTAGTAGGATAAAGAACGAAGTTGTTTGTTGCTGTAGAAGTTGGGGTTACAATCATTGATGGTTCATTAGCGTAAGTGTAGATATTACCAACAAGTAATAAAAGTAGTGTGAGTAATTTTGTTTTCATTGTTTTTTATGAATTGTTTTGAATGTGATTTGTATTATAATTGATTACTTAATAGTACCTATTTTGTAGTATTATTGTGTAGTTTTACAAAGTCAATTTTGTATCCAAGAGCATTAGCGATTCTAGAAAGTGTATCTATACCTGTTGAAAGTTTGCCCTGCTCAATGCGTGATAGATTTGCAGCATCTATGCCTGTTATCAGTGATAGCTGTTTTGCTTCCATATTGATTTCCTCTCTTAGTGCTTTGATCTTTGTGCCTATTCGTTTGCGTTCTTCGTTTTGAAATGTTGCAACCAACAGAGGCGATATCAGGTTATTTCTTACAAACCACCAGGAAAATAAACCAAATAATTCATCGAACGAAGATATGTCCTGTTTTTGTGCAAACAAGCTGTAGATGGCTTTTTCGTAATATTCCTTAACCTGTATAGGAAAGGTACTGTTGAAAAGTAAATTTGTAGTCTCTCCTGATTCCCATACAATCTGGATTTCACTTTGATTGTGCGGTTTGGGTTTGAAAGATATTGTTTCGATTTCCATGATTAAATAATTTTGCCGCAAAGTTATAATAAAAGTTTTAAATTGGCAAATATTACAATTAATAATTGGCAGATTTGTTTAATGATGATTAGAAAATAATAATTGAAGAATCCAGATCTTTATTTATATCCACATGAAAATGTAGTGGTTGGTCAATTATTCGCCCATAAAAGTGTGATGAGACCTTGATTGTTCCCTCATAAAAGTGTAACTTTGCCGTTGTTATTTATGTAAAGATATAAAACGTCGATATCTATATATCAATCTCCTGCTTCATATATATTTGCCATGAAAACAGAAATACATAAGTGTAGCATGCTTGCCGCAGCCATCGCGGCATTACCCGCACCGGCCGGAGCTCAGACCGCAGATTCGCAAGGCACCCAGATTCCCAATGTAGTGATGATATACGCTGACGACCTTGGCTACGGAGACCTCGAATGTTACGGCGCGAAGCATGTGAGCACTCCTGCCGTCAACCGGCTCGCGTCCGAAGGACTCAGTTTCACTAACGCCCATGCAGCCGCGGCCACGAGCACGCCGTCGCGCTACGGTCTGCTCACGGGCAGGTACGCATGGCGTGACCCGGGTACCGACGTGGCCGCCGGTAATGCGGCGATGATCATCAAGCCGCAGCAGTTCACCATGGCCGACATGATGAAAAGCGTAGGCTACACCACTGCGGCCGTCGGCAAGTGGCATCTGGGGCTTGGCGACAAAACGGGCGCCCAGGATTGGAACGCTCCGCTGCCCGCAGCCCTCGGCGACCTTGGATTCGACTATTCATATATAATGGCAGCGACGGCCGACCGGGTGCCGTGCGTGTTCATCGAGAACGGTCAGGTGGCCAACTGGGACAGCGAAGCCCCGATATATGTGAGCTACACAGAGAATTTCGAGGGTGAGCCCACAGGCAAGGATAACCCCGAGCTGCTCTACAACCTTAAGCCGAGCCACGGCCACGACCAGTCCATCGTCAATGGTATCAGCCGCATCGGCTACATGAAGGGAGGAGGCAACGCTCTGTGGAAAGATGAGAACATAGCCGACTCAATATCGGCCCACGCCCGGGAGTTCATCAGGCAGAACGCCGACCGCCCATTTTTCCTCTTTTTGGCGACCAATGATGTGCACGTGCCCCGTTTTCCACATCCCAGGCATCGGGGGAAAAGCACGATGGGACTCCGGGGCGATGCCATTGCCCAGTTCGACAGCACAGTGGATGATGTGCTCTGCCTTATCGATTCGCTCGGTCTTGCCGACAACACGCTGGTCATACTGTCGAGCGACAACGGTCCGGTGGCCGACGACGGGTATGAGGATCTGGCCGAGGAACTTCTCGACGGCCATTCCCCAACCGGAGGTCTCCGTGGCGGCAAGTACAGCGCATTCGAGGGTGGCACACGTGTGCCGCTGATAGTGCGGTGGCCCGGGCATGTGGAAGCCGGACGGACGTCAGACGCATTGGTGTCGCAGGTGGACTGGCTCGCTTCGCTGGCATCCCTCACTGGGGCGAGGATTCCAGCCGGCGCTGCAAATGATTCCCGTAACTATCTGCCAACACTGCTCGGCGAAGACCCCGTAGGACGGGAGTACGTTGTGCAACAGGCTGCCAACCACGCACTGGGCGTGCGCACGCGCCAATGGAAATTCATCGAGCCGTCGGAGGGCACGCCCATGGTGTCCTGGGGGCCGAAGATAGAGACGGGCTATCTGCTGAGTCCGCAGCTGTTCGACATGGAGTCCGATGGCCTTGAGACGGTGAATGTGGCCGACCAACATCCCGACCTCGTGGAAAAGTTCGCCGCGATTCTCTCCGACGAGCGCCGCGCTTACTCGCGGAACTGACAACCCGGCTACTTACGCATGTGATTGATATGGTTAAATTTGCAATAATAGTAGTAGCTTGTGCTATTGTTGTGTGCCTCTTCATTCCTGACAAGTATCTTCCAGAAAAGAAGCTTCGAAAGAGTCGGAATGGAAGATTTCAGTTGAATTACGGTGGTCTGCCATGGATAGGAGGAAGGTAGGGGAAATGTCGGAGTATCTTTATGTAAAATTGTCAACTTAAGAAAACGGCTTTCACGCACAGGGCAGGTCGGAATTTTCTGACCTGCCTTGTGCGTGAATTGATTATTTGAAGAGTTGTGGCACAAATTCGGTGAGATATATGCGCCAGTTTTTCCATATATGTCCTTCGGGTGTCTCGTAGTAGACGTACTTGTAGCCTTTGTCATCGAGCATCTTGCGATAGTCCACGTTGGCTTGGTAGAGGAAATCCTTGTCTCCTATGGCTATCCAGTAGAGGGCGGGTCGCTTCTGGAACTGTGTCTGCAGCTTGCCTTCGATATCCTCATATATCGGTGACTTGACATCATCACCCGGCATGATAGCAGCGGAGAAAAGGCCGACATAATCGAACATGTCGGGATACTCTTTCGAAATATGCATAGAATGGAACCCTCCCATCGACAGACCGGCTATCGCGCGGCCTTTCTTGGACTTTATGGTGCGGTAGTTCTTGTCTATGAAATTCACCACCTCAGGGAAATGAGTCTCAAAACTGCCTTCCATTGTCTTGGGAAGCTGCATCGATGGAGGAGTGAAGCCGAGGCTTGATTCACCGGGGGCTGCCTGAAGGTCGGCGTTTCCATTGGTCATCACCACTATCATGGGCTCTGCCTTACCTTCAGCGATAAGGTTGTCGAGGATCTGGGCGGCACGTCCGAGTTCTGTCCATGCGTTTTCGTCGCCTCCCATGCCGTGAAGCAGGTAGAGCACCGGATATCGCTTGCCACTGGTCTCATATCCTGCGGGTGTGTACACTGTGAGACGTCGGTCCATGCCCAACGTCGGGCTGTTGTACCATACCTTGGACACCGTGCCGTGGGGTACATCGTTGATTTTGTAGAGGTCGGCGCGCTCACCGGGAATGATGAACACATCCGTTACCGACTTAACGTCACGGATACGGTAAACATTGGATGGGTCATTGATCTTCAAGCCATCGACCAACATGGTGTAGCTGTATAGTTCCGGCGCAAGAGGTGCCGGAGTGGTGTATTCCCACACACCATTCTTTTCAACAAGATCGGCTGTTCCGGGTGCGTCGAATTCACCATAGGGGGTCTGTACTTTTTCCGTCGGTAGGAAATCTCCGGTGACCTGAACTTTCACCGCCTTTGGAGCCGCGAGCCGGAACGTGACTGTATTGTCGGGATGTATTTCGGGCGATACGATTTCCGATCCGCCCCAGAGGGCCTGCTGAGCGTTTGCAAAGCTGGCGATGGCTGTCATGAGCGAGAGTAAGATGAACTTTTTTGGGGAGATTCCTAACTCATTCGCTACGTGTTTCTTTACTAACTTTCTGGTTTCTAAATGATTCCTTATTATGGAGCCTAAATTTTTCATTTCGAGTAAAGGTTAATAATTTTAAAATAGATTAATTTGATATTCGTAAATAGTTTAGGTTTGAAATATTTTGTGATACTTTCAAGTCGCAAAAGTACATAAAAAACTTGGGATTTTACACCGGCAGGATAAAAAGTCAAGGCCGCCGCAACTTATCTTCATCAAGCAGCTTCCCGGTCGCAAGAGCGAAATCAAGGACGCGCAGTGGATAGCGGAGTGTCTCTTGAAAAATCTCATCAAGGAGAGTTTTGTTCCCGACCCGGGTCGTGCAGGTTGTCCGCAAGTACAACCGACGCATCATGGACCTCAACGAACGTCATATTACTGAATGTCAGACGTCACTGACGGCACTTTGCAATGAACATTTCCCAGAGCAATACAAAAGGCTACAGACCATCCCCGGTGTCAAGGAACGCGCGGCCACGGCTATAATTGCGGAGACTGGAGCCGACATGGGCCATATATGCACACAAATAAAGCGCCCCCGCCGTGATGGCGATGGCGCTGCCGCTCTTTTGCTAATTTTTTTGATTTGCAAAAATTTTGCAAAAAATTCCTCCGACTTAAAAATCGGAGGAACCATGCTGTCAGGTGTCTGTCAAATCACTACTGACATTATTTACTTCAGCATAAGGCAAGGCAGCTTCGGCCAATCTGCCGGATTCCCTCGACTATGCGTTGCATCTGTGCCGGACGCGGCCGCTTCACTTCCGAGGCATAGTTGGAAAGCAGGCGCTGGTTTATGCCCGTGACGCGGCTCAATGCCGCCATAGTGGTGAACTGTTCCGCCTGGCGAAGCAACGCCGAAGCCTTCAAGTCATACTCTACCTCATAGTCCTTGTCAACCAGCCACTGTGGCACGGTCTCGCCATCGCCCAGAAGCCCCTCCACATGAAATTCAAGCGCAGAAACGAACTGCGCCTTGAATTCCTCAAGGGTCTTTCCAGTGCTGACGACCGCACCCACTTCAGGACAGCCCCAGCCGCCTCCATAGTTTTTCCCGCTCCACGAGACTTCCACCTTGATTTTCTCCATCTTCTTTACCGATTTGTTGCCGGTGGCTTACCGCCATCCCGCCTGTTTGAATATACTGTTCAGAATCTCTTGTTCCAGCGTGTCACTCGGCTTTCCCGCCACAGTGACACGCCCTTTTTTAGTACCGTGCTTGAACTGACGGTGGTCGCCTCTCCAGCTTGTTAGGTACCATCCGTCGGCCTCAAGCATCCTGATGATTTCTTTTACTTTGTAACGTTTCATGCCGTAGTGGTTTGACATTACAAAGGTAGTAATTTTTATTCTTATAACAAAATTGCAGGGCGAAAATATCTCTATCCTTTTAATTTTCATATTTCGCCTATGCAAACAAAGAGAAGCCCCCGCCGTGATGGCGAGGGCAGTGCCGCTCTTGAAATGAACTGCTAAATCAAACAAGACGAAGGGCGGCTAGTTCGGTACCGAGCTTGTGAATTCCGGCCTCTATCTTCTCAAGCTGCTTGTCGGAGATCTGCGCCGAACCATTACGGTATTGCCTCATGAGGCTGTCGTTGATGCCGAGATAACGCCCGAGGGCACTCACATTAAACATCGAGTAATATTCGAACAGAGAGGATATGTCGAAATGAAATACCACCTCCCGGGTCAGCTCGTCCGGGACAGAGCCGCCCCGCTCGATATAATCACCTTTCACCTCTTCAATGGAGTTGAATAAATCTTCCTTTGCCTCCTTCACTGTATCTCCCGTGCCGATAAGCTGCACTTTCCCGCCATCAGTATTGTAGGCTATGTATGTGCCGTCAGATTGTTTTTCAATGCATACTTTCATGATGAGTCGATATCTATGTTTTTTATCGGGGGAGGTTCAGGCCTCCCCCTCTTGCAGTCAGAATCCGATCTTTTTTTCAGGACCATCATCAGGCCTTTCCGGATCTCTTGTGAATAATGCCGCTCCACGAGGATTTCATCATCAGTCTCAGGGTTGTAGTAGCGGTCATGCTTTTTGCCGTGCGTCATGAGCCTGTATCCGTGTGCCTCGCCGATCTTGATTAGTTCGTTATTTCATCGCGTCAATTAACTGGTTTGATTTAGCACTACAAAATTATAACATTGTTTCATTATACCGCCAAATTCTCAGCAAAAAAAATAACGAAAACGTGATATTTTTACCTCACATCAGCCGGGGCTGTGGATTCAGCCTTTCAGCACGGAGCTTGTCGAGCTTCTTCTCGTTCTCCCTGCGGCGAGCCTTCAAGGCATTTGAAAAGGGGTCTACCCATGGGTATGTTTAACCGGGAAGACTGGTATGTTACATTATAAGAATTAACACCCGTTAATCCCACAACAATGTATCGCATGGAAGACAGAGATTCCATCATTCTTGCCCACCGGCGGAAAAGGAAAAGCATCCGTGAGATAGCGCGCCAGAACGGCATGAGCTGCAAGACTGTGCGCAAGTATCTACGGCAGTTCGAGAGTGCGGTCGGGTAGCATCCGACATCATCGGAGATGGACGGCTACCTGCAGCAGCCATTCCGCTACGACAGCAGCAGATGTTCAAGATAGACATGTGGCGCCGTCTGCGTCTGGTGGTTCTTGCTGTCATCGCCCGGTATCGTCACGGTGCATCCCTTCAGGTTGAAATAACGCACCTTCAGGCGTGTCATCTCCACCGGACGGATAAAGCTGTAATACAATAGATAACAGACGAATAGGAAATGAGGGCCCTTATCCCTGCACCATCCTGCAATCTTGCCAATCATACTTGAAGGGATGCATGTGCGGCCTTTCTTGTAGAGCCATTTGCTTATGGGACGGATGCCGTCGGTCGGCTTGCTCTTCAGGTAATCCTTCTCAACTAGGAAGCCGCTGAACTCACGCAGGATCTTGATGTTGGATTTGTAGCCTGCATAAGTTTCCTTCCGGAAATAGCCATCTTCGATCATCTTCTCGATATGGGTCTCATAACGCTTGATCCCTTCCTCCATGGTGTAGAGATTTTCGCCATCCTGGGCGATCCATGGATTCCACCTTTTGTAATTGATCGGCGATACGTTTCTTGACATCGTTTGCATATTGTCGGCGTTTCATTACACCCTTGACCCGGTTTGTCTTGATTCGTTTACGCCGGAGTTGGCCGAGCAGGGGGTCGTAGGCATAGAACTCGATGTACGAGCACCCCTTGTTTTCACGGTACACCGGTAGGGTGTATTGTAGAGCAGAGGCTACTCCGCTTTGTGTGGTTCTGCACACTTCTGCACCCGCATTATCAGGCGCGTAGTTCGGTTTTGGACACATTTTTTTTACATTATTTATGGGCTCTGGCCGTCCAAATAATGTTGCGTTAGACATTGGGATTGAAACGTCGTGTCCCGTTTCTGTCCCGGCTGAATTTGAAAAATGCCTGCAAGTTTTTGGCTTGCAGGCATTCGCTTTGAAATTGTCGGGGTGAGAAGACTCGAACTTCCGACCTCCACGTCCCGAACGTGGCGCGCTAGCCAACTGTGCTACACCCCGATTGGCTTTTCGGCTGCAAAGTTAGCAATTATTTTTCTTATACGAAATTTTTTAGGCGATTTTTTTGTATTTTTGCAAAAAAATAAACCCCTGTTGTGACATTCCGATGTCACGCTGTAAGCTTATTTATTTGATTTATGGACAGATCTGACGAAACTACACTCACTCTGCTCGGTAACAAGGGAGTGAAGTATCCCACCGATTACGACCCCTCGCTGCTCGAATGCTTCGAGAACCGTCACCCCGACAATGAATATCTCGTGAAACTCCTTTGCCCGGAGTTCACCACTTTGTGTCCGATCACCTCGCAGCCTGATTTCGGCAAGATTCTCATCAATTACATACCCGGCGAAAAGATGGTGGAAAGCAAGAGTCTTAAGCTGTATCTCTTCAGTTTCCGCAACCACGGCGATTTCCATGAGGATGTGGTGAACATCATCATGAAGGATCTCATAGCCTTGATGCAGCCCAAATATATAGAGGTGAAAGGGGAGTTCATGCCGCGTGGAGGCATATCGATACATCCTTTCGCCAACTACGGCGACTCCGACCATCAGGACATGGTGCGCACGCGCCTTATCCAGCAGATGTAGGAGGCTTATTCACTATTCACTATTACTTATAACCTAAGATATGAAGGATACATTGATGGTGTTGTCGGGAGGAATGGATTCCACGACAATGCTTTATGAATATGCCGACAGAATAGCCTTGGCTGTTAATTTCGTGTACGGCTCCAACCATAATGCCCGCGAACTGGAATGTGCGAGATATCACTGCGACAGGCTCGGAATAGAGCTGGTGGTGGTTGACTTTGCATTCGTCGGCAAGCTATTCAACAGTTCGCTGCTGTCGGGTGCCGACGCCATCCCTGAGGGCGACTATGACTCGGAAAATATGAAGTCGACGGTCGTGCCCTTCCGCAACGGCATAATGCTCGCTGCCGCCGCCGGATTGGCTGAGAGCAGGGGACTTGCTGCCGTGATGCTGGCCAACCATTCTGGTGACCATGCCATTTATCCCGACTGCCGCGAGGATTTCATCAAGGCGATGGCCGCCGCCATCTCCGAAGGCACGTACGAGCACATACGCCTCGAAGCTCCGTACACCAACATCACCAAAACACAGATTGCCGTGCGCGGCAAGGAATTGGGAGTGGACTACTCCCATACATATTCATGCTACAAAGGCGGTGAGAAACATTGTGGCAAGTGTGGCACATGCCGCGAACGTCGCGAAGCCTTGCGCGAAGCCGGTATCCCCGACCCAACAATCTACGAATAAAGTGATATGTGATAGTGAATAGTGAATAAGTACCATCCGGATGGCACTTATTCACTATTCACTATCACATATCACCTACTATTACCTGAGTTTGTTGCGCAGATAGTGGCCTTTGGCGTAGGCCAGGTATAAAGCTACGCCTATGGCGTTGACCAACGCACCCCACCAGAAGGCGGCGTGGAAGCCATAGCGCTCCGACACCATGCCACCGGCGAAGATGCCGATGCCCACACCGATGTCCCATGATACGAGCAGGGTAGAATTGGCAGTGCCACGACGCTCATTGGTGGTGAGATTGATGAATATCGACTGGAAGGCCGGAAACATGTGTCCGTTGCCAAGTCCGATTATGAAGGGGGCGGAATAGTAGCCTATGGGATTGTGCACTCCTGCGAAGATGATGAACCCTACAAGGGCGATGATGCTTCCTATTGTGGCGTTGCGGGCTATAAGGCCTTTGCGGAGCGACCGGCTTCCGGTAATGCGCGAGAGTATGAGTCCTACGGCGAAGAGCATGAAGAAGAGACCGGTGCCTCCTGTGATGCCTAATTCATCAGCCCCATAGATAGCCACGTAGGTAGACAGCACGCCGAACGACGAGGCGAAGCATATCAGGCACAGGCTCTGGCTCCAGCCCTTGAGCATAATGAAGCGATCGAACGATAATTTTTCTTTCTCCTTGTGTAACGGACGTTCCCTTAGCTTAAGGGTGGTGTTGATGGCGAAGCCTCCGAATGCCACTGCCAGGGAGAATATGAAGAGCGAGGTATAGGAATCGGTGAAGGCGAACATCCAAAGTGCGATGGTCGGGGCGATGGCTGTCGCTACATTGTTGCTCAGTCCGTAGTAGCCTATGCCTTCGGCGCGCCGTGCCGCCGGGAGCACGTCGATCGCCACGGTGCTGTTGGCTACGGTTACGGCTCCGAAAGGTATGCCGTGCAGCGTACGCACTATGGCAAATAGTGTGAGCGTACCCGCTATGATGTAGCCGAAGAAGAATGCCGCGAATACGAAATAGCTGATGAGCAACACCACCTTGCGCGGAAAGCTGTCGACAAAGAATCCGCTGAACGGACGAATCAGCAGAGCCGTGAGGGTGTAACCCGACAGCACGATGCCGATTGTCTCCTTGTCGGCCCCGAATGCCTGCTGCAGGTAGAGCGGAAACAGCGGCTGCACCAGCCAGAATGAGAAGAATATCATGAAATTGGCTGTCCACACTTTCAGATAATTCTTGTTCCACAGCTTTTCATCGGTGTTGCCCGTAATCGCATCCACAGTCTTTTCAACCACCCTTTCAGGTAGATTTTCCTTCTCTTTCTCTCTCATAATCTTTAAGTTTTTTGTAGGTGTGGGTAGGTCTTTAGCCTTTAAAATTTTGCGCTTCCGGCAATAAATGACTAAATTTGCACAAACCACACTTAATGGTATAACGATTATGAAAAGAAAAATCTTATTGTGGGCTGCTTTTATTTTGTTTTTTTGCCGTGTCATGGCACAGGATGCCACACCTGCTCTTGAATTTGTGATGGACCTGCATGTGAAGATCGACGGCGGGTGGATAAATATCGGTGCTGTGCCCGATGGTTCGCGTACGATAATTCCTATCACCGGAGGCACCTTCGAAGGTCCGGAAATACGGGGTGAAGTGATAAGCGGCGGAGCCGACTATCAGCTCCACAGTGCCACAACGGGAATTACCAAACTCCATGCCATCTACAGCATCCGTACCGACGACGGCGTGGATATACTTGTCGATAATCAGGGTGTTGTAAGCGGGCAGGGTGAAAGCCAATACTTTTTTACCACACCGCGCTTCGAAGCCCCGGTGGACAGCAGATACGCATGGCTCAATGGCCAGATCTTCGTATGCCGTCCCGTAGGCTTCGAGCCCGGCTATATCACCCTCATGGTATGGAGTGTAAAATAGACTCCCGTCGGGTTGTGCGGATTATTTCCGTCTGATACGGAAGATAGTCCCTTCTATTAGGGATGTGTACACATCGCCCGTGGTAGGGTCGATGTCGATGCCGTTCACCTCGCTCTTCCCCAATGGTAGCCGTGCGATTGGAGTGAGGGTTGCGGCATCGATCATCACCACCTCGCCATGGCGTGACCCGGCATAGATGATGCCGTCGCTCTCGGCCACGATGCATGGGGCGTGGTCATATCCCAGTCCCATGTCAATGGTGGCTATTTCCTTGAATTCCGGAGCTGTTGCATCCACCACCACCAGCTCGCCGTCCATGGTTTTGGCATAAATGCTTTGCCTGTCGGCGCTATGGCCGAGACTCTCGCGATAGCGATGGGAATTATCCCTCCATAGCTGTGTGCCGGTGGCTCGGTCAAGGGCTGTCATGTAGCGGTCGGGAGCAACGATGAACACCTTGTCACCGGAAATTACTGGCACCACATTGCCCGGTCCGAGCATGTTGGCTGTCTTGCCGTTGTTCCACACCCAGCGGAGCCTGCCTGTGCCGAGGTCAAGATTGCGCAGGTTGGTGTCCCATGCTCCGAAGATCAGGTCGTTGCCTTCTATCGCGGGAGCTGCCTGGCAGTAATTGAAGATTGAGTCGTAGCTCCACACGAGTTTGCCGTTCTTTGGATTGCGTCGTTCGATGCGTCTGTATCCTCCCTGTATGTAGCCTTTGCCGTCGGGTGTGAGAACGCCGTCGGCCACGTATGGCCCTTCCTTGGAAATTTCTTTGTGTAGAAGCTTTCCTGAGGAGGCTTCCATCATCATTATGCCGTCGTGCATGGGCACCGCCACACGTCCGTTCATCGCCACCGGTCTGGCGAACAGCGAGGCTCCTGTGGGCACGCTCCATGCCATTGCGCTGTCGGTCTTACGGATGGCGCGTACTTGGCCGAGCGAATTGCCGAAATAGAAATTGTCATTGTCGAATCCCAGACGTGTGAATACAGATGCACTGTCGGTCCATACCTTCGACACCTCGAATCCTTCAGGGATGACGATTTCAGGCGCGGCAGGGCGCACGGCTTCGACATGGGATGTGACGGCAGGTACGGCCAGTTTTGGCACTGCATTACCGCCAAGTTTTTTGTCGTAGACCTTCATCCATTCCGGTTCAAGTTGGATGATTGTGTAGCCATAATCGTTTTCGCGCATGTCCAGGGCGCGTACCATGATGGACGGAAGCGTACCCTTGTTCTCATCGCCACCGGCGTTATATGTGCCCCATGAGTGATAGTGGCCGTTGACATGGGCTATGACCGGGAAGCCCTCAAGGATTTCGAGGTAATCGCTCCAGTTGTCAAGATCATCGGGCAGGATAGGGTAGTGGTTGAAATTGAGGATTCGCTTGCCGGGGGTGGCGGAGGCGAGGGTATAGCGCAGCCAGTGCAGGTCTTCCTGCTTGATGTGGCCGTCGCCCATCTTCATGAATGGCCCGCAGTTTATGCCTACGATGACCAGGGAGTCGAATTCCGCGAAGAAGCGGTCATCACCCCATAGATCACGGAAGGTCTTGGTCGCGCTTTGGCTCCAGTTGTTCTCGTGGTTGCCGGGAAGGACGAACAGCGGATGGCGGATGCCGTCCAGGATTTCCTTGACATTGCGCAGCTGTTCGTCGGAGCCCTCGTTGGTGAGGTCGCCGTTCATTACCACGAAATCGAATTCGTCGCCGTTAATTTCATCCACGGCTTTCCGGAGCATGACTTCGTTGGTATTCCCGGGGGTGACGTGGATGTCGCTGAGCACAGCGATACGTTCGCCGTGGACCATCAAAGACGCTGCAATAAGCGTTGAAGCGAGTATTTGTTTGAGCTTCATATTGTGTTTGTGTTTTAGTTTTGAAAATATTCGTGCTATGCAATGTAGCTTTTTTTGCAAAGGTACAAATAAATATGCATAGATTAGACCGAGCCGGAATGAAAGGAAATATGTAGCGGCAATTTTTCTTTTGTCGATTTCAGGAAAAAGTGATACCTTTGCTTGCAAATTTTCAATAAAATATGATTATGAAAAGACTTATCATAGCTTTGGCCTGTGGAGCGATGGTGCTTCCGGCTTTCTCCGAGGATGAGAAGAACGATACGGCATTCGTGTTCACTGACATCAAGACTATCCCCACCACAGGGGTGAAGGACCAGAACAAGTCTGGCACGTGCTGGTGCTTCTCCGGGACCTCTTTCTTCGAGGATGAGATCCTGCGTAAGGGAGGCGATTCGATCCATATATCCGAGATGTACACCGTGCGTCACTGCTATGACGATAAGGTGGACCGATACGTGCGCCTTTATGGTGAGACCAACCTTGCCGCCGGTGGCGCATGCCCCGATGTAGCATACGTGATGGAACGTTACGGTGCAATGCCCGAGGAAGTGTACCGCGGACTCAACTATGGTGAGGACAAGCATGTCCACGGTGAGCTCGACGGTATCCTGAAGGCTTATGCCGACGTGATCGTGCGCAAACCCAACGGCAAGATCTCCACCGCTTGGAAAAAGGGTGTGGAGGGTGTGCTTGACGCTTACCTCGGCGAGGTGCCCGAGACATTCGAATATAAAGGCAAGACCTATACCCCACAGACATATTTCGAGAGCCTTGGACTGAACCTCGACGACTATGTGGGCTTGACATCGTTCACCCACCATCCGTTCTACAAACCCGCAATTCTTGAGGTGCCCGACAACTGGATCGGCTACGGCTACTATAACGTGCCTCTTGATGAGCTTAAGGCGATTGTCGACAATGCGGTGGAGAACGGTTATCCCATCGCCTGGGCAGCCGATGTGAGCGAGAAGGGTTTCAAGTGGACAGATGGTGTGGCTCTCATGCCTAAGGCAAAGACCGAGGTCGACATGACCGGTACAGAACTTTCCCGCTGGGTGACCCTGTCGGATGCCGACCGTGCTGCGGAGCAGTACAAATTCACCGGACCGGTGGAGGAGATCGTAGTGACCCAGGAAATGCGTCAGGAGATGTTTGACAACCAGCAGACCACCGATGACCACGGCATGGAGATCATTGGTTATGCCAAGGATCAGAACGGCACACGATATTACAAGGTGAAGAATTCGTGGGACACCAACCAGAAATGCGGCGGTTATCTCTATGTGTCGGAGCCATATCTCTTGGCAAAGACCCTCGATATATATGTGCACAAGGATGCTATTCCTGCCAATATCGCCAAGAAACTTAAACTGAAGAAATGAGGAAGCTTCTTACGGCAATGTTGGCGGTAGCGCTTGCAGGATTTTTCTATAGCTGCAAGACCAACCAGGCCAATATGAACGATGCCTATACAAAGGCCATCGAGGGTAAGGCTGCTGATGACCTTGGGCTCGACGAGACCATCTACAGCAAGGAGCGCAAGCAGATGAAGCATGGTTCGATGACTGTCAACGGTACGGAGGTGCCTGTCAGTTCGCAGTGGGTTCGGGTCACCGAGAATGGCGGCGGCATAAAGGAGAGCCTGAAGCGTTACAACGTGGTGGTGGGGCAGTTCAAGCAGATATTCAATGCCCGTTCGATGCGTGAGCGCCTTGCCGATGGCGGTTATCCGGGAGCCTTCGTTGTGGAGACCGGAGAGCCTTACTATTTCGTTGTGGCGGCGAGTTTCGCGGATGCATCCGATGCCGTGGAGATGCTGTCGCGCGTAGGTGCCGATGCATCGCTTAAAATGAAATCCCCGTTGCCCTTTATCCTCGAACCTGCGCAATTCCGCAGGTAATATTTACATCATCATTGAATTTTCGTGATCATAAGGCTGTGATACGTCTCGGTCTGCCCATACTCATAGGGCAGGCCGGTACTGTCATTGTAGGCTTCGCCGACAATATCATGGTGGGACATTATTCCACTGATGCCTTGGCCTCTGCATCGTTCGTGGTGAATGTGTTCAACATGATCATGTTCTGCTGCATGGGCTTCACCTACGGTGTGTTGCCATTGGCAGGGGCAATATTTGCCAAAGGAGATAAGCGGAGTATCGGTGAACTTGTGCGCAATGCGCTGCTCCTTAATGTGATTTACACACTGGTGCTGACTCTGATCATGACAGTGCTGTATTTCAACCTTGAATTTCTGGATCAACCCGAGGAATTGCTTCCCGAAATTCGTCCGTACTATCTGCTATACCTGGTGGGGCTGGTGCCGATATCCGTGTTCAACGTGTTTGCACAGTGGTCCTACTCCATCAAGAATTCCACCATGCCGATGTGGATTATCATAATCAGCAATGTGATGAACATTCTCGGCAACTACGCCTTCATCTATGGCAACTGGGGATTTCCGGAAATGGGACTTTTCGGCGCGGGACTCAGCACCTTGGTGGCGCGTATATGGGCTATGGTGGCGATTGTGGCTCTCTTCCTCGGAAGGCGAGCTTTCCGGCAGTATCGCGATGGGTTTCTTGCAGGAGGCTTTTCCAGGAGCCGGATATCCTTGGTGTGGCGTACCTCGCTGCCCGTATCTATGCAGATGACGTTCGAGAGCGCGTCGTTCTCCGTGGCCGCCATCATGGCGGGGTGGGTGGGCACAGTGGCTCTTGCCGCCTACCAGATGATAGTGATAGTGGGGATGTTAGGATTCTGCCTGTATTATGCCATCGGTTCGGCCATCGCCATTCTTGTATCCAACGAAGCCGGCAAAGGTGCGGAGGGCGACATGCGCCGTGTGGCATGGGCAGGCTATCACGTGATGCTCACTCTTGCCGCGTGCTCCACACTCACATTCATATTCTTCGGAAAGGAACTGATGCAGCTTTTCACCGACGACCAGGTGGTGATAGCCGCCGCCACAGCACTGATCGTGCCACTTGTGTTTTACCAGCTCGGTGACGCCACGCAGATTACTTTTGCCAACGCACTGCGGGGTACCTCGCGCGTTATGCCAATGCTATGGATTGCCTTCGTGAGCTATATCGTGGTGGGTATCCCTGTGACATACATAATGGCATTCCCCTTGGGGCTCTCCACCTACGGCATAATCCTTAGTTTCTCCGTGTCGCTCTTCCTCGCCGGAGCCCTTTTCCTCTGCTATTTCCTCCGCGCCACCGATAAAGGGAAAAGAATAAAGCAGTAAACCAAGAGAATCTATCAATAACCAAAAGGTAACCTTATATATTGGTATTTATAACAATAATCAGAATATCGTCTTATTCTTTTGAAAGATGTTTTTATGATTATTTTTGTTACTCTAAATGATACTCGTAGAGAGATTTTTTATTGCCTTTGCACTCAGATATAACACACAGAGAAGCAATGGGTAGAAAAAAATCCATAGTAGAGAAAAGTCCTATTAAACTGTGTAAACGGCAGCTTGCGGATGGTCGTGTGTCCCTTTTTCTCGACCGCGTCTGCGAAGGAAAGCATGATTATTAGTTCCTTCAACTCTATCTCTTGCCCGAAACCACCGAAAAGGCAAAGCGTGAGAATGCACGTATCCTTCGAAAAGCTGAGGATATACAACAAAAAAATGAGCTTTCAGTACCATTGACAGGGAATTGCCTCCGCTGGCTCCCGGAACGAGGAGAACCGGAAGTATTCATTTTTGATTTCTTAGTTTCAGCAATCTTTACACCGGACCTGTCAAAAATTGAGGCCAAATTGTAGGTACCAGTCAAATATAGGTCTCTTCCGACCACATGAGAGAGTTGACTATCTGTTCGACAGTATTCTAAACATGATTTAACCTCCTTCATAATCAGCTCATGTGGTTTTCCCATGCTCCTTTGGTATCAACACCAGTCAGGCGAGCGTATTCTTCCATCTGTGAGATCTCTTCTTTTGAAAGAATTATCTTGGAAGCTGCATCCGCCTCCTCGACATGCTTGGGTTTTGTCACTCCGATAATTGGAAGGGTGCCTTTGCAAACGGCGTAGGCTATTGCAATCTGTGATACAGAAGCATTGTGCTTATTGCCGATTTCTCGCATTACCTTAATAAGCTCATCGAGTTTATCGAGGATTGGATTGTAAGTAGCGGCACGTCCACTTCCTTCCGGCATGGGATTTTCCGAGCTGAAACGTCCGGTCAAAGCTCCTTGTTCAAGACACATGTATGAGAAGAAGGTGATGTCATTTTCCTTGCAATATTCCAGTATGCCGGCTTTTTCTGAAGAGCGATAAAGGAGACTGAAATGATTCTGCACGGCGGAAACACGATACCCTGCTTCGCGTAAGACCTCATCAGCGCGCTTAATTTGGGCAAGATTGTGGTTGGAGACTCCGACACGTTTTGCCATTCCGCTTTTGAGCAATCCGATAAGACAGGGAGTCCATTTTTCCACATCGGCCGGATTGTGAATCCAGTAGATGTCAATGTAGTCTGTGTGAAGATTACGGCAACTCTCTTCACACATTGTCTGAACAGGATCCGCCGTCTCAGGGGCAATCTGAGGAGTGAATTTTGTTGAGATGATGAAATCCTTGCGCGGATAGGGCTGGATAAAGTCTCCAAGCATCTTTTCTGATGCTCCCATTCCATATACAGTTGCGGTGTCCCACAGATTAAGACCTAATTGTCTTGCGGTATCAAAAACCGGTTTCAGTTTTTCAGCATCAAGATTATTTCCAAAAACTTGATCGCCACCGACGGCACCTGTGCCCCAAGACCAAGTTCCCAAGGCGATAGATGGTAAATTTTTCATATTTTTGAGTTTTATCAGTTATTTATTTTATTGAGCAACCATGCTATGTTCTTTCCAAGGTTTCGCATCGTTGCCACACCTTCTTCATCTTTCAGAGCCTCTCCCGGAAGCCGTCCGTAGGCGAGGTTCCAATAGGTAGAGCCGACAACGAACATCTCTTTGTTGAGAAAGAAATGATTTATACTGTCGAGCGCATTCATGGTTCCAGCGCGGCGTCCGATCACAAGTCCTGCTCCTACTTTGTGAGTAAACATTCCGGGGTTTACGTCGCTGACCACACTTGCCCTCTCAAAAAGGGCTTTAAGAGTAGATGACACATCGGCAGAATAAGTCGGACTGCCTATTATGATACAATCCGCTGCCACCATCTTGTCGTAGATGTCACAGAAACTGTCATTGTGCCAGATACAGTTTCCCTTTCCTGCACACGCAAAACAAGCACGGCAGGGATTGATTGTTGCTGACTCAAGATTTATTATCTCAATATCGTATTCTTCGGGCAATTCCTTAACCACGACATCAATCATGTCGCCGGTATTGCTTTGTTTACGGGCGCTGCCGTTAATTGCCAGTATCTTCATTTCAGTACCAGTCATGTTTTTCATTTCGGTTAAGGGCCTCAATGCGTGCCATATCTTCATCAGAAAGATTGAAATCAAAGATGGAGATATTCTCTTCCATATGGGCAGGATTGCTTGAACCGGGGATGACCACGACGCCACGTTGCAAGTCCCAACGCAGTATTACTTGGGCTACTGACTTACCGTGTTTCTGGGCAATCTCAGTAAGTACGGGATCACTGAGCAGTTCTTTCTGATGACCGCGGCCTCCGAGCGGATACCATGCCTCTACTGCAATTCCGAGAGATTGGATATGCGGCACTACATCCAGATCCTGATAATAAGGATGCACTTCATTCTGGACAAGCACAGGCTTGATATCCACTTGTTTGATGAAATCATCAATTTCCTTTATATAGTAGCATGATACACCCAAGGAACGTATCTTTCCCTCCTTTACAAATTTTTCCATAGCCTTGTATGCCTTGACATCGTTTGTTCCGGGATGGTGAAGAAGCATCAGGTCAACATATCCGATGTTGAGCTTGTTGATACACTCCTCGATTGCCTTTTCCGGGTCAGAATATTGGTTGGGATATATCTTTGTAGCCACGAAAATTTCCTCACGGGGAACGCCGGATTCCCTGACACCTCGTCCGACTTCGACTTCGTTTCCATACATGTGGGCGGTGTCAATCTTACGGAAGCCCAGAGCAATCGCTGACTTTACCGAATTGACGCATACGTCTCCCGTAAGGCTGTAGGTGCCAAGACCAACAATCGGCATGTCATAGCCGCTGCTGAGTCTGATTGTCGGTGCCTGTCCGTTCTTGCCCTCTGAAAGAGGAAATCTTGCATAATCCGTATCCATGTTATCTTTATTATCTTGTTTTTCAAAATCTATACCTAATCCGTTAATCCATTTTTCAATTTCAGACGTGGATGCACCTCCTCCAAAGCGGCTGCCCGATTTCCATACGGCAGCTTTTGCCGCAGAGTGAAGTTCAGTGTCACTGCTGCCTATTCCACTTGAATGGGATGTGCAGAATGGAATTATAGTCTTTCCTTTGAAATCCCCACTTTCCAAGAAAGTAAATATCACTCTCGGAGCCTTTCCCCACCATATAGGATAGCCGAGAAAAACCACGTCGTATTTATCAAGATTATCGGGCATTCCTTTTATTGCCGGACGGGAAGAAGAGTTATTCTGCTCGCGGTTTGCCCGACAATCGCTATTATAGTCCAGATCGGCAGAAGTATATGCTTCCTGTGGCTCTATACGAAAAAGATTACCGAATGTTAAATCTGCAATATCTTCAGCCACTTTTTTTGTAGTATTGGTGCACGAAAAATAAGCTACAAGAACTTTACCTGACCCGGTTGTGGGATTTGGACCCGGTTCAGGAGTCGGTGTAGGCTCTTCTTTAATTTCCGGTCCTTCGTATTCGTGAGAACAAGCGCACATAGAAAAAGAAATAGCCATAAATAATGTCAATGTTATGATCCAGAATTTCATATCTAAATTATTATTTGAGTAACCATAAAACAACGTAGTAAACTTTAGCTCAATGGTTTTACTTCCTCATCGGTTGCCTCAAGTTTGAAATACACCGGTCGTAGTCCGTCGTTGCAGCAAGCTACTGCTACTCCGTTATGACGAACCCAACTGTTATTGAACCAAAAAGATTTAGCACCGTTAGCCAGGGCGAACCAATAAGGATAGATGGCATGCCAAGCCCCATCGCAGAAACCTTCCGGTTTCCCAAGTCCGGTGTAAAAGACTTGTCCCTCTTTTACGCTTTCGCATGGTCGAAGTCCGGGCACGCCATGTTCCTGTACTAAATCCTTATTGAAGGAACACCTTAGAACCGTGATTTTGACTTTATTCATTTGTCAAAGTTTTTATTGAAAAACTCCATGATTTTGTCAAAAGGAATGATGTCCTTTTGATCGTAGAGATCGGTGTGGCTTGCGCCGGGTATTACCACAAACTCCTTGTTGTCGCCTTTGAGTTTATTTCTGTATTTTGATTTTGTGCATTAATTGGAAATCCGGCTATCAACGCAACCGCTGTTGCTATAAGTATCATCTTCATGTTTCAAATATTTTTAATTATTTTAGCAGGAACTCCTGCCACAATAGTATTGGGTTCTACATTCTTGTTTACTACTGCACCTGCGGCTATGATTGCTCCGTCACCAATGCTGACTCCCGGAAGAATTGTTACGTTGGCACCTATCCATACTCGATTACCGATTTTTACAGGAATACAGGTCATATTGCCACGCTTCTGAGGGTCTTTAGAATGGTTCACAGTGCAAATCGTGCAGTTATGCCCAATCAGACAGTCATCACCGATTGTAATTCCTCCCCAGTCCTGAAACGAACAGCCCATGTTTATAAAGGTCCGACAGCCAATGGTAATATTCTGTCCGCAGTCGGTATAGAAAGGTGGGAAAAGGGCGAATCCCTCATCAAGAGGCTGGTCAATCAGTTCTGACATCAACTCACGTAGCTCTTCAGGAGAATGATATGCACTGTTGATTTTAGTAGTGATACACAATGCCCGCTGACTCATTGAGTGCATTTTCTGATGTATATCGCTACCGGCAACGATAAGATTGCCTTCAGCTGCATATTTGACAAATTCTTTATCTGACATATTCTGCTTGATTTTAATGATACTGCAAAATTACTTCAATATTTCTTCGGCGTTTATACCTATGTTACGGATAGAAGAACCAAGATTACGGAATGTTAGCTATGGGTTTGGAATATTGGGCTTTAATAGCTAAATTTGCAGTATAATATTAGATTGATATGGATATTTTTCAAGCAGACAGTATAGAGAAATATAACCGATATTTCGGCTTCGAGACGCGACATCCGTTGGTGAGCATAGTTCATTTTGATGACTCCGTGCATCAGCCTACCCATTGTATGCACTTTGGGTTTTATGCTCTTTTCCTTAAGAAAACTACGGGTTGCAGGATAAATTATGGCAAGACGAGTTATGACTTTG
>CAYZPI010000055.1:0-21914 GCA_964480085.1 uncultured Bacteroides sp.
AGGATAAAATGATGCCCTTGCTTCGCCTATTGCATAATGAGTTCTTGCCAGTTCCATCTCTGCCGCTCTGATGTCAGGACGGTTTGCAAGAAGCTGTATGGGCAACCCGGTCGAAAGATTGTCCGAAAAAGTAATATCGGAGAAACTGCCACGAGTTATGGCATGAGGTGTGAGGGCAAGCATCGAGCAAAGTGAGTTTTCAATCTCCTTACGGCTCTTTTCCATTGCCACTATATCAGCCTCCAATCCTGTCTTATTTGCCCTCGTCTGCAAGATTCCAGCTTCATTTGCCCTGCCAGCACTTTTCAGAAGGTCCATCACCCGGATTGTTTCCTTCCAGTTTTCAAGCGTGGCACGGGCAATATCAATCTGACGGTCAAGCATCAACAACGAGTAATAAGAGGTGGCAACGGTAGCTATAAGCCGGGTTTTTACAGCCTGAGCCTGTTCTTGCATTGACACAGCCGCCGCAGCCATTCCTCGCTTGGCTGCTGTCAGATGTCCGAATATATCAATCTCCCACGATGCTGTGAGACCTACGTTGTAGGTCTTTGTCGTGAGTCCGTCATAACGGGACATATTGGCGTCTGCACCAATATTCAGCGAAGGGAAATATGCGAGTTTCGCTGCTCCGAGCGATGCCATAGCCTGTTCGGTACGCAACTTAGCAATATTATAATCAGTATTTTGGAGAAGCGCAGTATCAATCAATGATTGCAGATGGGGGTCTGCAAAGAATTCTTGCCATTTGATTGATGCTATCGGAGTAGTGTCGGATACTTGATTCATAATACCATATAAATTATCAGGTACGTCTGTTATAGGCTGAAACTTCTTATATGCCCCGCATGAAGTCAGCATCAATCCTGCGAGGACTATCATCGGCATACTATTTCTCATCATTCTTATCATTTTTGATGTTTGCAACTCTTTCTATTTCCGCTGTCATAGCCCAGTCCGGATTATGAAGTTCTACCGGACGGAAACGCTCCTGAATTTTCTGGAACACCATCCATAAAGCCGGAACGAGAAATAGCAAAGTGAGTGTGCCGACAACCATGCCTCCCACAGCACCGGTGCCGAGTGTTGAATTGCCGTTGGCTCCTACTCCTGATGCAAACATGAGTGGGAGCATACCGAACACCATTGTCAGAGCTGTCATAAGTATTGGTCTCAGACGGGATTTCGCAGCTCCGATTGCAGCCTGTTTTAATGTCATACTGCTCTTGCGTCTCTCTCCGGCATATTCAGTGATAAGAATGGCGGTCTTGGCAAGCAGTCCTATCAACATTATGAGACCGGTCTGAAGATATATATTGTTCTGCAGTCCGAATATCTGAGCAAATAAGAAACTGCCCATCAATCCACATGGAATTGAGATGATTACAACGAAAGGAAGCAGCAGACTCTCATAAAGCCCGGCAAGAATAAGGAAAACGAGTATTGCGCATATCGAGAAAATTATCATTACATTATTGCCGGTCGCCGCCTCCTCACGGCTTATGCCTCCGAACTCATATCCATAGTTGCGAGGCAAGACCTTTTCTGCCGTCTCTCTTACCGCCCGTATTGCATCTCCGGAACTGTAGCCGGATGCAGGTGTACCGTTGATTGCTATTGAGCTGTACAGATTGAACCTTGATATTGTCTGCGGTCCGTATGTCTTCGTCAAAGTCAGGAATTGTGAAATAGGAGCCATCTCTCCGTTGCCTGTCCTGACATAGAAATTCTTTAATGATTCAGGTGTGACACGGGACGCCGGATCCGCCTGCACCATGACACGGTACAATTTGTTGAAGCGATTGAAATTAGACGCATAGTTGCCGCCATAATAACCAGCCAAAGTTGAAAGGACTTCCGCAGGCGTAATACCTACACGTTCACATTGCGCGGCATCAATGTCAACCCAATACTGCGGATATTTTGTATCAAAGGACGAATAGGCTGTCTCTATCTCCGGACGCTTGCTGAGTTCCTCTACATATTCATCCGCAATCCTCTTAAATTCTTCAAGGTCTCCGCCGGCACGATCCTGAAGATACAGTTCAAAGCCATTTGTCATACCGTAACCCGCGATAATGGGAGGCGTGGCAACAAAATATTCGGCATCGGGAATTGAGTCACCAAGGGAATAAAGTTTATCCATAATAGCCTCTACCGATTGTGATGGGTCCTTACGGTTGTCCCAATGGTCAAGCGACAGGAAAAACATTGCAGATGTGGGACCTGAACCGGAAAATGAGAAGCCACCGATGCCTCCCCGGTACTCAATCCCGTCAATCCGTGCGATCTTTTTGTCAAAATCCCTGATTACCTGCGCTGTCCTTTTGGTCGATGTTCCGGGTTTTGTATTTATGGATATGAACACTGTGCCGGTATCCTCGTCAGGCACAAATCCGGTCGGAGTCTCCTTCATAAACCATACAAGCAGACCTATCCCGACACCCAAGGACGCAAAAGCTATTGATGGACGTTTTACAAAGAATTTGACACCGTTTTTATATCTTTCGAGTGTGGTATTGAACGCTACGTTGTAAGCCTTACGAACACGTGACGAAAACCCTTTGTCACCGTCTGTCGGACGCATCATCAGCGCGCATAGAGCCGGAGAAAGCGTGAGTGCATTTACCGCTGATAGTCCGACTGCAACAGCCATCGTTATACCAAACTGTGTGTAGAACGTACCGGATGTTCCCCCCATCATCGAAGTCGGTATGAAGACAGCCATGAAGATTATGGTCGACACCACAATTGCAGAGGTTATACCATTCATGGCATCATTCGTAGCCATATAGGATGATTTATAGCCTGCGTCAAACTTCGACTGCACAGCCTCAACCACGATAATGGCATTGTCCACGACCGTACCAATGGCAAGAACAAGGGCAAATAGTGTCAGCAGGTTGAATGAAAATCCTGCAACTGCCATAAAGCCGAATGTGCCTATGACGGAAACGAATATGGCTATGGTGGGAATCAGTGTCGCCTTGAAATCCTGCAAGAACAGATAAACGACAATCACTACGAGTACAATCGACAGCACAAGCGCCCATATCACCTCTTTAATAGAAGCGTAGAGGAACCTGTTTGTGTCACTCATCGTCACAAACTCCAATCCTTTGGGAAGGTCTTTGGCACATTCGTCAAGCACCTTGTCTATCTCATTGATTACTGCCGCCGCATTCGAGCCCGCTGTCTGATAAATGGTAAGCATAGCGGCAGGCTGTCCGTTGATTATATTCTCGAAGTTATAATCCTCGTCACCGAGTTCAATGTCTGCCACCTCTTTAAGTCGAAGAATATCTCCGTTCGGCAGGGATTTCACAACAATTTCACCAAACTGTTCGGCAGTGGAAAAACGTCCCCTGTATTTCATGGTATAGACATTGGCACCCTCATAGTTCTCACCAAATGAACCCGTGGCCGCCTCAATATTCTGTCCGGCAAGAAGATTGGTTATGTCGTCCGGTATAAGTCCATATTGAGCCATGCGGTCAGGCTTCAGCCATAGCCTCATACTATACGGTGAACCATAGAACTGAACCTTGCCCACTCCCTGCACACGCTTGATGCGTGGCTCAACATTTATCTTGATATAGTTGTCGAGAAACTGCTTTGAATATCTCCCCTCTGGATCATATAGTCCCAGTGTTTTCAATTCAGCATTCTGCTGTTTCTCCGTATATATGCCAATCTGTACCACCTCTGGTGGCAGAAGGCTCTGAGCCGTTGCGACACGGTTCTGCACGTTGACTGCCGCCATATCCGGGTCTGTACCTTGCGCAAAATATACCATGAGTGAGGCATTGCCGTCGTTAGAGGCTTCCGATGTGATATAGGTCATGCCTTCAACACCGTTTATCGCCTCTTCAAGAGGAACCGCGACACTTTTCTGGACAGTCTCGGCATTGGCTCCCGGATAGCTTGCCCATACATTCACAGTAGGAGGTGCGATATCCGGATATTGCTCGACGGGTAGGGTGGCAAGTCCCACAAGTCCTAACAGAACTATTGTCAGAGACACCACTATTGACAATACAGGGCGGTCGATAAAAAACTTCAGATTCATTTCTTCTCTTTCCTTATTTTGATATGCTGACCGTCACGCAGTGAGCCTACTCCCTCTGTTACAATAATATCTCCGGTTTCCAGTCCGTCAACAACGATGTATTTGTTTCCGTCATTGACCGGTGCGACCGTAATTTCTGTTGATTCCACTTTCCCTTCTATTTCCTTATATACGAAGATCTTGTCCTGTATTTCATAAGTGGCGTTCTTGGGAATTACTATCACATCTCTCTTTGAGTGTGGCATTACGATATTACCGACGCTTCCGCTCAACAACAGCCGGTCGGGATTTTGGAAAACGGTTTTTATCTGCACTGCACCTGTCTGAGGATTGACAACTCCGCTGAGTGTCTCGATCTTTCCGGGATAAGAATACTCGCTCCCGTCACTAAGGTTTAACCTCACTTCAGGAAATGCCTTAAGTGTTTTGTCACGTGAGCCATATTTTCGCATAAGTCCTTGTAACTCTTTTTCGGATATTGAGAAATAGACCCACATCTCGGCATTGTCGCTAACTGAGGTAAGTGGCTTAGCCATATCCGGCGATACCAATGTACCGACACGATAAGGCAAAATACCGACGACACCTCTTGCCGGACTTTTGATTTCCGTATACGACAGGTTGTTCTGTGCCTCTGTCAGAGCTGCACGTGCCTGTTCGAGTTGTGCCTCGCTTGTTGCCAAAGCATTACGGGCAGTCTGTATTTCATATTCAGATATGACATTACCGTCAAAAAGGGCTTTCTTGCTGTCCCGCTCCAGTCGTGCAGTCGCAACCAGACTTTCAGCCGCATGCACATTGGCTACCGCCATGCGGACTGCAGCCTGATATGGCACCTGATCAATGACAAACATCAACTGACCTTGATTCACCTCTTCACCTTCGCGGACACATACACGTGTAAGTTTCCCTGAAATCTGAGGAAAGATCTCAACATCCTGTCGCCCCTCGATTGTGGCAGAATACTTTTCGTATAGCGTCACTGAATCAGTAGGATATACTGTCATGACAGGAAGTTCCCGCAATTCCGTCTCCTCTTTTTGCTGTTTGCATCCGGAGACTATCATAAGACATGCCATCAGACCCGGTAGAATTTTGCGTTTCATTTTTAATTGAATGAAAATGTTATCTGAAATATCCTGCAAAATTACTTCAATTTAGCCTTAATTTACGGTATAATTCCCGACACTTGCGGTATATTTCCAATGTGATTGCAGTTATGAAATCAATTTTTGTTATATTTGCGGTAAATTATGAAATTGATCAATCAAAAGATAATATCCGCCGGAGAATATTCTCCCCGGTTTAAATCAGGAACGCCTTTCCTTGTGGACGGGTGCATGATATTTCAATGTATCAAAGGGACTGCGTCATTCAATCTTAACTTTCATGACTACGACATTCGGGAAGGAGACTTCGTGTTTCTTTTCAATGATATGGTTGTGGAGTTAAGCCATAGGAGCGCAGATTTTACAATACGGTATGTATGTTTAACAGAATCACGCACCTTGGAAGTGTATGTAAGCATCACTTCACAATCTTTTTGGGATACTTTATATATTTCTCCGGTACAGGTATTTAAAGGCGTATTTGTCGAACAGATTGAAAACTGGATAAAAGAGTGTCTTTTTGTTTACAACCATTGTTCGAGGGAAACCTCAGAAAACGTAATAGTCCGTCAGGTCAATTCATTATTCATTGTCATGGAAGATTTGATTGGCAGATCTGTACATGATGTCTCAATGCAATATTACGGCACGCAATGGGAAATCGCCGGATCTTTTCTAATTGCGCTGTCAAGGAATTACAGACTTCATCATAAAGTCGCGTTTTATGCCGACTCCTTGAATATCACACCCGATTATCTGTCTGTAATAATCAGGGAATGCACAGGGAAACCGCCAAAGGAGTTAATCGAAAACAAACTCATCCTCGCAATGAAAGCTCTGCTGGAAAGTACAACTCTACCAATAAAGACCATTGCCGAACGATTGAACTACGAAGACACATCACATCTATGCAAAGTGTTCCGACGTAACACCGGCATGTCTCCAATGGAATATCGCAAAATTCAAATAAAATAGGAAACTATACTAAATAGACAGACCAAGCATTAAAGCATGATCTATCTATTGGCAAGTGTCAAATTTCGGCATTACGTGACGGGGTAACCGGTAGTGGATAGTGAGGCAGGAGCTCCGCCACCATTGAAGGTTTATTCCCATGTCCAGAATTAGTCGGTTGAACGACAACGGTGTTTGAGGTCGTTTCCGACTTGACTCAAGACTGAGGTTGCTGTGTATGCTCCTGTTTTACCTCCGTGCCGTCCTTCTCATCCTGTTTTGGCGCAAGTTCAGCTGTAATCTTGCGGTCGAGGGCTGCGAGTTCGGATTTGAGTTGCTTCGTTTTTGCCAACTTGTTCAGCTAATCATTTGAAGAGTTCTGCCTTTTAAAAAGATAAACAGAAAGACAACTCTATTTCACTTTACTTTATGTGCACTATATATGCACTTAAGATAAAGTAAAGTTTAGGTTAGCAAATATTGAGATTCTCACCCCAACTCATGCGGTCTCAACAATAAAGGTAGCATCTTCCTCCTTTCCCTGTTTTCCCCATTTTTGCCAAGATATGAAGTTAATATGAATTAAAAGTGTTAAATATTCTCTTTTTAGAAGGTAAATCTATCTTTACCGCTACTTTTCTACCGTATTAACGCCATAATATTGAGTATCAACCACTAACAAATACGCAAATTGTTACTATCTTACCTCAGTTTACATTCCTGAGTCGGTAACTTCTATCGGAAGCGAAGCTTTCCACCAGTGCGAACATATCAATGAAGTGTATTATGTCTCCGAAACACCTTTAGAAGCGAGCCGTGACATATTTCCAAGTTTAACATACGATTGGGCTACGCTTTATGTGCCTAAGACAGCCGTGGAGAAATGTAGAGCATTTGATCCGTGGAAGAGATTCAGGAAGATTGAGGCTTATGATCCGACCGGTATCGAGGATGCGAATGCAGATGGCGATACCACGCGACCAGTGATAATCTACAATCTCAACGGTGTTCTTATGGGCGACTATCCAGGCGGCCTCACTCCGGGTATATATATCGAGCGACGGGGCGATCGCTCAAGGAAAATCCTCATCAATTAACTTGCTGTTTCGGCGTTTTTTTTATAATTTTGCATTCTTGAAAAGGACTTGAATAAAAACAATCTGTGTATATGGGAAAATATCTTTATATTTTGATATTGACAGTGATGGCTCCGTTTGTTGTATGGGCCGGCAATCCTATAGAGGGGTTGCTGGAGAGAATCGACCCAGGGGCTTCGGAGAAATTCAAGATTGAGCTGCGTCCCGGCGACCAGGACTTTTTTGAACTTGACCAGAAGGGCGACAAGGTGGTGGTGCGCGGCAACAGCTACGTGAATATCGCCTCGGGGCTGAACTGGTACCTGAAATATCACGCCGGAGTGCATCTGTCGTGGAACGGGATGTCGGCCACCCTGCCCGACCCGCTGCCCAGGGTGGAGAAGCGAGAAAGGCACACCACCGACCTGCCGCTGAGATACGACCTGAACTACTGTACCTACTCCTACACAATGCCATTCTGGGACTGGGAGAGATGGGAGCAGGAGATCGACTGGATGGCTCTCCACGGCGTGAACCTGCCGCTTGCGGCCGTGGGACAGGAATGTGTGTGGCGCAACATGCTCCTCCGGCTCGGATACACACCGGAGGAAGTGGGCAACTTCATCGCAGGTCCTACATTCCTGGCATGGTGGGCGATGAACAACCTCGAAGGCTGGGGCGGACCGAACCCCGACTCATGGTACGATCGCCAGGAAGACCTGCAGAAACGCATCCTCCGGCGCATGGCCGAGTACGGGATGAAGCCCGTGCTGCCGGGTTACTCCGGGATGGTGCCACACAACGCAGATGAGAAGATGGGACTCTCTCTCGACAAAGCCGGGCAGACCTGGAACGGATACACGCGTCCTGCATTCCTCCAGCCCACCGACCCAAGGTATGCTGAGATAGCACAGGTGTACTACGACGAACAGAAGAAGCTATTCGGCACTGCCGAATACTACTCGATGGATCCCTTCCACGAAATGGGAGCGCCCAAGGGTGTGGACCTCGAGGCTTCTGGAAAAGCCATATTGAAGCAGATGAAGGAGGCCAGCCCGAAGGCAGTGTGGGTGGTACAGGGATGGCAGGAGAACCCACGCGACGCCATGACCGAACATCTCGCCAACGGCGACCTGCTGATACTGGACCTCTTCGGCGAATGCTCACCAATGTGGGGAATCGACTCGAAATGGAAACGCGAGAAAGGCTATCTGCACCACGACTGGGTGATGTGTATGCTGGAAAACTTCGGCGGCAACGTGGGGCTCCACGGCAGGATGGACCAGCTGCTGGACAATTTCTACGAGACGAAGCACAACCCGATGGCAGCACACATCAAGGGGATAGGTTTCACAATGGAAGGGTCGGAGAACAACCCGGCGATGTTCGAGCTGATGAGCGAATTGCCATGGAGACAGGAACGCGTGGACAAAGAGGAATGGATACGCGGTTATGCCGCGGCGCGCTACGGCAAGGCCAACACCCAGGCTCAGAAAGCATGGGAAATAATCGCCGGCTCGATATACAACTGTCCGAAAGGCAGCAACCAGCAAGGCACCCATGAATCGATATTCTGCTGCCGCCCGGGACGCGATAATTTCCAGGCATCGAGCTGGTCGAACATGAAGAACTACTACGACCCAGCCTCTACGCTTGCGGCGGCAGAGGCGATGCTTGCAGCAGCCGACGAACTGAGAGGCAACAATAACTATGAGTACGATCTCGTGGACATAGTGCGCCAGGCAGTGGCCGACCAGGCACGTGTGGTGTACCAGCACACGATGGCCGACTACAAGGCGTTCAACAGGCAGGGATTTGCCGAAAACTCGCGTAAATTCCTGCGGTTGCTCGACCTGCAGGATTCACTGCTCGCCACACGGGCAGAGTTTCGCGTGGGGAAGTGGATCAATTTTGCCCTGCGCGCCGGCACTACAGATGATGAGAAGCGACTATACGAATGGAACGCGAGGACGCAGATCACCACTTGGGGCAACCGCAAGTGTGCCGACGACGGCAAGTTGCGGGACTATGCCCACAAGGAATGGAACGGTCTTCTGAAGGATTTTTACCGTCCGCGCTGGGAGGCTTTCTTCGCGACACTGCAGGAAGAGCTGGACGGGGGTTCGGCGGCGAACATCGACTATTATGCGATGGAAGAGCCTTGGACTCTGGCGCGCAACCATTATCCCGCGGTGGCCGAGGGCGACGCCGTGGAGACTGCCAAAGCCGTGATGGCTGAAATCCTGCGATAGAGCACCGTTGCCATCCTACCTACAGGCGACGGTTGCGCTCGATGATGTCGGAGAAGGATTTGGGCAGACGCACGTTGTATAGATCGTAGGCTTCGTCGAAAAGCGGGGCTATCTCCTCGTCGGTGAACCCGGCGATGCCGCAGCCGATTCGGGTGACCCAGAAGGTGTTCTGATCGCACTCGCGGGCGTAGTCAATGAACTGGTCGACGTATGGTTTGATGGTCTCCACCCCGCCCTGCATCGTTGGTATGGCGTAGGATTGTCCCTGCATGCCCACACCCTGCCCCATCACTGCCCCAAAGCGCTGGCGGGCGACACGTGCCGCACCACCGTTGTGAGCGCCATGAAGGTTACTGCCGAACACGAACACATCGTCGGGATCGAGCCGGGTGATATTTTCCGGTGTATATACTTTTCCCATTATTTGTAAAATATATTAGAAATGAATATTTCGTTATAGTTTTAAGGAAACCATCACTAAACGCACCATCAAGGTGCCGCGCAACTTTTGTGCTTCATCAAGTCGCAACGATTCTTCAGTGGTAAACAAATGTTACATCAGCCTGTGAAGTGAGACGATAACGTGTAGCTGGGCCACGACCGACAACTTCGATTTGTCCATTTGCAGTCGCTTCGGAAAGCAAACCCATAAACATCCTATCGCTAATCTGTTTCGATAACGATGGTAAAAATATCCGACCGCTTTGATAGAGGATAATAACGAAAAATTGCAGTATTCCGATCTCAGTTGTCATGTGTTATTAATTATCGCGTCAAAAATAATAAAAAATAATTGAATAATCGCGCAATGTCGATATTTTTTCTTTAATGACCATCTTTTCTCGCGATAATAAATTGTATAAAGTTCTTGAGGGTATGTCCTCCAATCCCTGCACTGACACTACAAAGGCTAAACTCTCCCTTCGAAAAACAAACTTCACGATAATCGTAGAGTACTCGCTTCCGATACGTCACATAGCGAGTGCAGCCAACTACTGCAAAAGCTGTGGTGCTGCACAGGACATGATGGAAGCTGAATAATATCGGATTCAGCACCTGCTATCCTACAATTATCTGAAATGGATTCAATTTATCCAAAGAAAAGGATTGTCGTTTCAGTGTTTTTTTATAATTTTGCAGATGCGCTCAAGTGGTGGCCGCAGATAGCGGAACCCGACATGAGGCACTGACAAAAAAAGGCGTTTACTCACGCTTTATTGTTGCGAAGCAAAAAAACATGCTTAACAAATCATATTGACCCTGAATAGTATAATCTTTAGCTCCACCAACATGTGGAATTGACAAACAAAGAAATCCGACCGATAATATGATTAGAGAAATTGAATTTGCCAATTATCGTATTTTTGCTGAGAGACAAAAGCTGATACTGGCACCCATTACCATTGTGTTTGGCAAGAATAATGTGGGAAAAAGTGCATTGCTCAAACTTCCATTGCTTATCAAAAATATTTTGAACTCTTCCAATGGAGATCAGGAACTTTTTGACAAATCAGCATACGGAATGCGCATTTGCGAAGACTACAGTGATGTAGTATATGGCAAAGCACACCGTGCCGTCAGTCTTTCCATCTGCGATGACATTAATAATTTATCGGTTGATTTTTTTGTAGAAAACAAGGGGAAGCCACGTACACAAGCTGAAAAAATCAGCGGTGTTTTATATGATGGCACGAATATAAGTAACCCCAGCCAACTAAAAGACATATTTAATTTTGAAATTGAATATTTAAAATCAATACGGGATTGTCCGAAAGATGGCTATTTTTCCCTTTCCGAAATAGACTCAGATTATCCCATTGCCGGAGGATTGTTTGCATATAAAAGATTAGTTACCGATACAAATGAACAATCCGGCGATTTGTGTGCAAAAATCTCTGACTGGTATGAAAAGACTTTCGACGGTTGGAGAATTGAAGTGGACACTTCAAGGGATCCTGTGTTTAGCCTCAATCTTAGACACGACAGAATTAAAACAAATATCCTTGACGGAGGAGCCGGCATAGCACAGTCTCTTCCCGTAATCGTAAGTGCCGCAACTCCTGTGGATTCTCCAAGATTATATATCTACGAGGAGCCCGAAACACACTTACATCCAGAAGCACATGGAGATATTGCTGAATTCATTGCAGGTGAGGCAATATCATCCAAGGGTAACAAATATTTTCTGATAGAGTCTCATTCCGTAAATTTCCTTATGCGATTAAGGACATTGGTAGCCAAAAACATCATCCGGAAGGAAGATCTGGCCCTTTATTATGTAGAATTTGACCAAGACAAATCACAAAGCAGACTCAGGGCAGTGGAAGTTTTTTCGGATGGAAGCGTGAAGGGATGGCCGGAGAATGTCTTTAAGGAAACTTTAGAGGAGTCGCTCGCTTTACGTCGCGCACAACTGGAGCGTCAGGAGGCGCTTAGCAAATGAATGTAAAGCTGACTGAAGAAATCCTGAACCTTCAGGAACAGAAGAAAGACCTTAGCTATCTGATTCAGACCATTGTGCGGAAAAAGCATAATATAATCTTTGATTCCGGTTACAGCGAGGTCCCAAAGTGGTTAGATCCGGAAGATCAAGATACCCTCGAGCTATATTTTCAAAAATCCATGATTGGAGATACTCCGACCTCACAATGTGAGGTTGTGAAGGATGCTTCAAACGTCTTTGATGACAAAGTTTTTAGCATTAGAGAGGCTATCGACTATACTGAGACACCATTGACAGTGATGGTGGAGAACAGTAACAATGACAGCAATCTGATCCTTCTTGCTTTAGACCTCTACACGCATGATAAAACTCATCCTTATTACGATAATCGCATAGCTTTCGGCCATGCCGGCGGATGCGGCGCAATAAAAGGTGTCCTGACTGAAAAGTTAAGGCAAAACGGAGAGCGCCCCAAGATGCTGAGATACTATGTCATTGTCGACGGAGACAGACGATATGATACACATACTGTAGATAAGTACAACAATCTGAAGGATTTCCTTAACGCCAATCATATACCTTTCCACATATTCGAGAAGCGATGCATGGAGAACTATATGCCTTGCGAGGCGTTCCCAAATAAAGAACAAAACAGAAATTGGCTCAGAGCCTTCCAAGCCCTGAAACCAATCCAACGAGACCTTTTCAATATCAGTGGAGGACTCAAAGGAGATCTTACAGAAGCAAACAGAAGACTTCTAAACAATGATCATACGAACATACGCTTGCTCCTGTGTGACGAGCAACAAACTTTTTATTCCGATGTCTCAGAAACAAATCTTCAGAGGCTTGCCGAAGGATATGTAATAAGATCATTTAAAGATGAGTTTCCAAAAGGTTTTACCTCATCAATCATCACACGGGAGATGATGGACAATATTCAACAACATCAGTGCAATCCCCATGAATTACATCAGATTGCAGCCAAGATCGCTGATTTGCTCTAATCCCTATCCTAATATCACCATTATGCATACCCAGATACAGACTCAAATCCGGTCACTTTCAGGTCTCTTGGATAATTTGCGTGAAGGTACTATTCAAGTGCCTCCGTTTCAACGCGATTTCGTTTGGGACAGAGGTAAGGTTACAAGTCTTTTTGATAGCATACGAAAAAACTATCCTATAGGATCGATCCTATTATGGCGTCCGAAGGAAGCTCCCAAGTGGGAAAAGAACCGCGACGTCGGAAGTTTTACCATACCCAATAACGGGGAACCAAAATCATACGTTCTTGATGGTTGCCAAAGACTTTCATCTCTATTTGGGTGTCTTAATAATCCTCTTACATCGGGATTGGTATGTGACGAAAAGAAAAGAAAAGAGTTTTTCAATCTTCATTACGACCTCAAAGACGAGAGTTTTGTATATCCAAACGGTAGGCCAAAGCCATATCAGGTTCCTGTATACATTTTGACCAGCACAAGCGAATTCCGCCAATACACGCGTAAGGTACTTGAACCAACGATTTTCAACCCAGAAGAGTTGGATAGATACCTGGATAGAGCTGACGCATTCTCAAGAGCATTGGTCGATTATAAATTAGCGGTTATTGAGGTCGATGGTGCATCGCTCAACGACGCTGTAAACATATTCTCACGAATCAACTCAAAAGGTACTGAAATATCTTACGACTGGATGGTAAACGCCTTGAGTTTCAAGGATGACTTTAATTTTTCGTATGAAGTGGACTATGTGTTGCAAGAACTTGCCGAGTACAATTTCGACTCAATATCCCGTAACACAATTTTCCGATGCTATCAAAGTGGGTTTGACAACCGTCTGTACTTTGATACAGGCATAGAAATATTGGCCCAACGTAAAGATTTTGCCTATACATCGAGAAGAATGTCACAAGCCATTATCAAGGCAGTGAGATTTCTTTATACGAATCTTAACGTTATTGATACCCGACTGCTTCCTTACACCACTCAACTCGTCTTTCTGTCGGTTTTCTTTATGCACGTGCCCGAACCATCCGAATCTCAAAAAGAAGACTTAAAAAACTGGTTCTGGATCACAACCTACTCCAACTACTTCACCACCCAGACTCTCTCCGGACAAAGAAAGGCCTTCTCCCATTTCCATAAATACATCGACGGAGAAAGCGATACTCCATTGTATATAGAAAACTTGGGTAAGCCTTTGTCGACAATGCCTTGGCCGGATAATTTCAAACTATCTGCCGTCAGATGCAAAGCTTTGGCATTATTTCAGCTATATCATCAGCGGCACGTTGAAACAATCGACCGAACTGCCAACAAACTAAAAATAAAAAAACTCTTCCGCAATCAAGGTAGTCTCCCGGAAAATATGATTGTATCCTTTAGGGAAATTGGGCAATCTGTGGATACCGAAAGTTTATTCTTCATTCCTGTGAGTATTTTTAATGAAAAAATAGAATTAAAAGGACGCAAACAGTTATTGAGGTCTGCTGAAGAAAAATTCGTCAACAGTCTGGATATTATTTATTCATGGGAATGATTATTTAGAGGGAATCAACATACCGGCTTATTCATTATTCAATATCACTTAATAACTTGCGACAATACATAGCAATCGATCTGAAATCGTTCTACGCTTCGGTGGAGTGCGTCGAGCGCGGACTTGACCCGCTTGACACATGTCTCGTCGTGGCCGATGCCTCGCGCACGGAGAAGACCATTTGTCTGGCGGTGTCGCCAGCTTTGAAAACGTTTGGCACCGGAGGACGTCCACGCCTGTTCGAGGTGGTGCAGAAAGTCAGGGAGGCCAACTACCGGCGCGGACGACAGGGCCGCTCCTACTCCAAGCGCATTCTCGACGCCCATCCGGAGCTTGCGGTGGACTACCTCGTGGCACCGCCGCGCATGGCTTACTATATCGAATACAGTACGAGAATCTACAATGTATACCTGCGCTATGTTGCACCCGAGGATATCCATGTATACTCCATCGACGAGGTGATAATGGATGTGACCTCCTATCTCGCAACTTACAGGATGACTGCCCACGAACTCGCCATAAAGATGATACGTGAGGTGCTTAGGGAGACGGGCGTGACTGCCACCGCCGGAATAGGCACAAACATGTATCTGTGCAAGATAGCCATGGACATAGTGGCGAAGAAGATGCCACCCGACAAGGAGGGCGTGCGCATTGCCGAACTCGACGAGATGTCATACAGGAAGCTGCTCTGGGACCACACTCCTCTCACCGATTTCTGGCGTGTGGGACGCGGTATAGCGAACAAGCTCGCGCCTTACGGAATAATAACGATGGGCGACATCGCCCGCTGCTCGCTGGATCGAGAGGAATTGCTCTACAGGCTTTTCGGTGTAAACGCCGAATTGCTCATCGACCATGCCTGGGGCTGGGAACCTGTGACGATGGCCCAGGTGAAGGCTTACCGTCCGGAAACCAACAGCATGAACAGCGGCCAGGTGCTTCAATGCCCTTATACAGTGGATAAAGCCCGCGTCGTCGTTCTGGAAATGGCGGATGCCGTGGCTCTTGAACTGATAGAGAAACGACTTGTCACCGACCAGATAGTGCTGACGATAGGCTACGACACCGAGTCGCTTGCCGACCCGGCAATAAGGGCAAGATATAATGGCAAAGTGACAACAGATTTCTATGGTCGAAAAGTGCCCGCACACGGACACGGCACAACTAATATTGAGCGTCCGACATCATCGGGGACAATAATAGCCGAAAAAATCGCCGATCTTTTCGACCGCGTCGCCAACCCCGACCTTCTTGTACGACGCCTCACGCTAAGCGTAAATAATCTCGTGGGAGAAGACTCCATCAAAGCCCGGCAGACAGAGCAGCTCGACCTGTTCACCGACTACGAGGAAGTCAAGCGGCAGCGCAAGGCCGAGGATGCGAAGCTGCAGAAGGAACGACGGAGACAGGAGGCGATACTCAAGATAAAGAGGCAGTTCGGGAAAAATGCAATTCTTAAGGGTCTCAATTATGCCGATGGCGCAACACAAAAGGAACGTAACCAACAGATAGGAGGACACCATGAGTAGATACGACGACATCATCTACCTTCCGCATCCCGAGCCGAAGAACCATACGCGAATGCCCATGGAAAACCGTGCGGCACAGTTCGCGCCATTCGCGGCACTCACCGGACACGGAGCAGCCATAGCGGAGACTGCCCGGCACACAGAAAAGATGGTGGAACTCTCAGCCGAGCAGATGCTTGAACTGTCACGGAAAATTTCATTCGCCATGACAAGCCATTCCAGAATTACCTTAACTTTTTTCCAACCCGATCACCATAAAAGCGGAGGAAGATATATCGACATTACCGGTAAAATCAAGAAAATCGATGACATCGACAGAACAGTGATCCTGGCTGACGGACGCACAATAGCAATGCACCTTGTAGCAGATATCAGAGGTGAAATCTTTGACAAGTATTTATAAAGCATGGGAAACCTGACTGTCGCAAATTCAAAAAAACACAATTGTTAAATCATGGAAAAAGGAAACTGCATGTTGAAATGCTTCATTTGCATGACATTATTTTTACTTATGGCATGCGCCCGAACACCGGGCGATAGTTTCGGACCACTGCAAGATGAACTTGAGGAATTCATATCCGGCAAGGACGCAAAAATAGGCATAGCTGTAATCATCGACAGAACAGACACAATATCGATCAATGGCGACAGGGAATTCCCAATGCTAAGTGTGTACAAGCTGCCAATAGCGTTGGCCATGGCGGAGCGTTACCGTACAGCCGGATTGACATTCGACCACCCTGTCGAAATATTCAAGGAAAATTTGCATCCCGACACCTACAGTCCCATGACCGAGAAGATCTTGGCAAGCAGCCGGATATATACCGGAGGACTGTCGATGCCAACCGGAGATCTTTTGACCTATATGCTTCAACAGAGCGACAACAATGCCTCCGACATCATTCTTAACAGCATTGGCGGTGCACAATTTGTCAATGATTACCTGTCGCTTATCGAAGCGGAAGGCATAAAGGTGAAGAACAGCGAGAGCGAGATGCACGACAACACCTCGCTATGCTACGACAATTCCGCCACACCCTTAGCCATGGCAAGCCTGCTTGACGATTTCGACCGGAATTACAATGACTCTCTTTCGGTAGAAATAAAGAGCATCATGGAGACATGCTCAACCGGAACAGCCAGACTGGCAAAACCTCTAACACAGGCAAACGCAACGATCGGACACAAGACCGGAACCGGATTCACATTGCCCGACGGCAGGTTGATGGCAGTGAACGACGCAGGCTATGTGCACCTGCCCGATGGCCGCAGATATTCGATAGCCGTATTCATCGAGGATTCAGGCTACGACATGGCGGCCACAGAATCAATCATCGCCGACATCTCCGAAATAGTGTTAAGCAGCATTGCAAAGGACGAAACAAATATCTCAGGTTCGGGTAAATGATCATGAAATCACTTGTCATTATGGAAATAGCATCAGCCGTTCTCTTTCTGATTCTCGGTACATTGATGTTTTGGCTACTGACCAGATATCAACTCAATTACGTGACTAAAGACACCAAACCGCCTTCCAGGAAAGCATTGATCCAATCCACCATTGTTCTGTCAATTGTCAGCTTATTGACGTATTATTTCCTTGTGTACATACATGTTTGTTCTTGGTTTTATGTCACGGCTTCAGTAATCATATCGCTGCTGCTCATTATTGCATATCTTAGATCAGGGAGGCACACCTCATTGTCGAAATTAAGCCGGATCAATTGTGTGATGACGGCCATATCGCTCTGTGCAATTCTCAACATGGGAATAGTTTTCTTCTGCCGTTGGTTCATCCCTGATGTCACCACAGTAGAACGCAGAGGAGGCAAATATGAAATCTCGACAGGATACGCATGGCCTTTCGCTGATGGCTTCAAGCCAACTGATTCATACCTTGTGAATGACACCAAGGATACGCTTTACCGAGTTGTGGTAAGCTATGCGTTTTTAGGTGAGGAGATCAACAATCATTACAACATCACCGACACCATACCGCCCATGACAACCGCCGACATCCCCTGCCCTCCTAATTATGTCGCAAGGAGCATCTTCCCGATAATGATGCCATCACATGGCCGGTTTGGCAGGATAAGGACAAGGCTCAGCTACATAGCCACAAAAAAAGACCTGGATTCATTTATGTACGGGAATTTCGAATACCTCGGCATCCAAGCCAACATCCGCATAGATTCATTCAACATCACCACCAACCCGGTAGTGTGGGAAGACCCGGAAAGAATCTCAGCTCTTGAGCGGGTCATCGAAAAGATGAGGCATGAATAGCCCGAATTGCCACATCCCGTTTATTCACTCACCTGAACATTGATTTATGGAGGAAGATATTGATATAGCCTTGCTGCACGAATTTGTGAAATCGCTTGGATTATCCAAAGAGGCTTCTGATTTTTTCTGCGACACCGGTAAGATTGTCCACCTCAAAAAAGGCGACGCCTTAGTCACGCAGGGCTATGTCTGCCAATATTTAAGTGCGGTGTTGACGGGATATTTCAGTTTTCAATATTGCGATGAAAATGGCGATACAAGGACTGTAGGGTTCAATTCAAATGGTTTCGTGACCGAATATCATTCCCTTTTGAAAAGATCACCGGCTAAATATTCAATAATTGCCAGCAGTGATGCCGTCATATTCAGATTTTCCAGACAGCAGGTCCTTGATTTCTATGAATTCAGCATGGAGACCCAGCGATTCGGCCGTCATATAGCCGAACAATTATTTTTTCACAGGGATAACCTTTTGTTTGCCTTTCGTTGCGACTCTGTTGAGTCGCGCTACAGACAATTAATGGAAACCGTCGACTTCAAGATGAATTCCTTGTCATTAAAGGACATGGCGTTTCTAATAGGAGTGACACCCGAAACATTGAGCCGGATAAGACGCAAGATGCAGAAACCTGATGATTCTTGACTTTTGTCAAGACCACACTCGTAGACATATCCTAATTTTGCAGTCAAATACTTTTTGACGATGAAATTAACCACAGTAATATCAGCAATTTTAGGATGTGCGGCAGCTCCGTTGATTTCCTATGCGCAACTCGTACGCGGACAAGTAATCGATAATATCACAAGGGACCCGATAGCAGGAGCGTGTCTGAAATGCTATCCGGATTCGGTCTATTGCTTTACGGATTCGCTTGGCTTCTTTACGTTTGATGGAATCGGGCATAGCAGAATTGACATTGAAGCACAATTCAGCGGGTATGAGGACGCATTATTATCGCAGATTCTGACAACATCGTCAAAAGACCTGGTGGTCACCATTGAGCTCAAGGAAAAGATTCTCGGCCTCAATGAGGTAGTCGTCAGTGCCCGTCACCCCAAGATGCTGCCGCAAAATGAGATGTCCGTGACGGGTGGACGTTCGTTTTCCGTGGAAGAATGCCGGCGGTATGCCGGTGGTTTAGATGATCCGGCACGCATGGCATCGAATTTCGCAGGGTGTGGGACTGTAGGACCCGGATCCAACGCATTGGTTGTAAGAGGAAACGCGCCCTCCTGCGTTTCATGGAGATTGGAGGGTGTCGACATTCCTTCCCCGGTACATTTCAATGGGAGCGGAGACATCCCCGGAGGAGGTCTTTATACAATCTTCAGCAGCTTCATGCTCGCCAACTCAGATTTCTATTCCGGCTGCTTCCCGGCTGAATATTACAATGCAATCGGAGGTGTCTTTGATGTGAAACTCCGTTCGGGAAATCCCTGGAAGCACGAATTTTCCACACAGGTCGGTGTCCTGGGATTGGAATTATCGGCGGAAGGACCGTTGGCCCACGCCAATGGTCCGACTTTCATCTGTAATGCCAGGCTTTCCACGATGCAACTGTTGAATAAAATCATAACTGAGCTATCGCCAAGACAAACTGTTGGTTACCAAGATTATAGTGCAAAGCTATATTTTCCTGAAACAAAAATCGGACGGGTTTCAATCTGGGGTATATTGGGACACTCGAAGGTGGATCAGGTGGCAGCAAATGCTCCCGAGGAATGGATCTCCAACGATGACAGATCCGACCTCTCCATGGGTAATCTGATGTTCGCCTCCGGCATTACAAATGAATATACTGTAGGCTCCAAAATGTCGATGAGGAACATTGTTGCAGTCACCAGGGATTGTCAACGCATGGACTACGGCATCCGACCACATGACAGACCTGAGATGCCGGCGTCGGATTATGAATATAATGACAAATGTACAAATCTGATTGTATCCAGCACACTGAACCAAAGGCTATCCCACCGCACCATCGGACGATATGGCCTCACCTTTAAACATATCCGGGATAACTGCCTGATGCAATTCGGATCTGACGCCGAAAGCCCGTTCTGTGATTATTCGGGCACCGCACAATTAATACAGGGGCATGGACAGATAAAGCACGACATCTCGGCTAAGATCACCTCCATACTCGGGGGATGTGTCACATATTTCTCATCGTCCGGAGAATTTGCGGTTGAGCCTCGCCTGGGATTGGAATACAAACCAAAACATAATCACTCGATTGCAATCGGGATTGGTCTCCATTCACAAATCGCACCGCTCTACATCTATATGATGGACGCCACCAAACCATGTGAAAACAATCATTCTTTGAAGATGATGAAGTCACTCCACCTTAACGGGAGCTATAGCCTGACTGTCTCCCCAGTATGCCGCCTCAAGATCGAACCGTATTTCCAATACCTGTATGATGTACCGGTTCTCGAAAACAGCACGTTCTCAATTATCAACCTTACCACCATGCCATTGATATATACGGATCACGACCGCTTTGTCGGCGATGGAGCCGGGCTAAACACCGGAATTGATGTCACTTATGAAAGATTCTTGTCGGAGGGATATTATTACATGGGCACAATGTCGGTTTTTTCATCTGAGTACAGGGATTTCTTCAATCACTGGCATCCTACAGCATTCGATACCAGATGGTATTTCAATATTTTAGGCGGAAAGGAATTCACCTTCAAGAGCAAAAACGGATTGAACAAGGTGCTTGGATTGAATGCCCACGTCTCCATGTCAGGACATAATCCATATTCTCCTGTCGATTATGAGGAAAGCCATCTCAACCAGACCATAGTCTACGATGAATCATTTCCGTTCTCATATAGGAAAAAGGGCATCAACGTACTGTGTGACATATCGTTGACGTACATAGTCAACTATCGGCATTTTACCGGAACTTTAGCTTTGCAGGTAAAAAACTTTCTTGGCAGCCAGTACTTGGGACAAATCTATAATCTGTCCAAGGGTACGATTGAAGACTATTATTACAAAAGTCCGATTCCTCTGTTAAGCTACAAGATTGAATTCTGAATCCTGCCAAGCAAGTCCATCATATTGACCCGGCTTTGATCGAAGAGATTTGTGGTTCAAGTTTCGCAAGCTCAACTTGAATTTGTGGCTATAATATTGACACGAGAATAGATAAAAATCAAAGAAAAGAATGTATGTAAAAAAACATGCGATTTAGCACCCTCGCGTTATTCCCGATTCAAGGTATCAACAACTTTGAATATCTACGAATTTTTATTTCATGCAGCTGTCGCGCTTCCAAATATGGTGAAAAAACATTAGATTTGGAAACGTGACGTATGAGTGACACATGTAGACCGCACTGAATATAGTTTCACGCCGAATTTGGTTTTGTCAGGAATTTGTTGTAAATTTGTGACAAAATAACCCGTAAAAACAAATGCAATCTATTGAGAAACAGATATTAACAAATGTAGCTAAACGCGGAAGAGGTAAAATTATATTTCCGCAAGATTTCGCTTCATATGGCACGCCGGATGCTGTTCACAAGGCTTTCGGACGGCTTGTCGCGTCTGAACAGTTGATTCGGGTAGCACAAGGTGTCTATTGTTATCCAAAGATTGATAAGGTTTTGGGGTTAGGTATTCTTTATCCGAC